>CALVLF010000141.1 GCA_944336625.1 uncultured Clostridia bacterium | reverse complement strand
GCTCTTTTCCTCTCCCAGCTATGCCTATGGGGATTATTTGGATATCGACGGCAAAAACTACGAAATCATTGGCGTGCTGGAGCAGATGGGTTCCGTATCCAGCGGCATCAGCCCGGATGATGCGGTGTATATACCCTATTCCACAGCCCTCAAGCAGATATTTGGCAGCACCCAGGCGCCCACCATCGCCGCTGTAGCGGAGGAGGTAAGCGAGGTGGAAACTGCCATGGCCAATATCGAGGCTGTGCTTAAAGAGAACTATCCCGATGGCTATTTCAATATTACGGACGCAGGCAGCGCCATGGAAGCTGCCACCCAAAGCGCCAATACTCTATCTTTCATGCTGCTGGCAGTTGCCAGTATCGTATTCATCGTAGGGGGCATCGGGATCATGAATGTATTCTTCGTGTCGGTAAAGGAACGCACAGCGGAGATCGGCTTAATGAAAGCGATCGGCTGTTCTAAGGGGACGATCCTGCTGGAATTCCTCACCGAGGCCGCCTGCATCAGCATCCTTGGCGGCGTGGTGGGGGTGGGGATTAGCTATGCCATTGTGCCCCTGGTGGAAGCCCTTGGCTCCACTATGGTAACTACAGCTTGGGGCGCGGCGTTAGCGCTGGTATTCGCAGTGATAACGGGTACGGTGTTCGGCTTTTACCCGGCATGGAAGGCCTCCCGGCTCATACCGGTGGAGGCCCTCAACCAGGAATGAAAGAAGGAGACGGCAAGGATATGAAAAGGAACATTTTGGGGTTTGGCCTGCTGCTTTGCCTGTTGGGGCTATGGGGTTGTTCGGCCCAGGAATCAGAGGTGGTGCAGATTGGCCTGGAGGCAAATGGAGGCCGGGCGGCCTCCGGGGAAATGCCCAGCGGCGAGATGCCCTCCGGGGAAATGCCCAGCGGCGAGATGCCGGATGGTGAAGCGCCCAGCGGTAGCATGCCTGGGGGCGAAACAGCCGCTGAAGGGGAGGGAACGGCAGCTGATGGGGCCGTTCAGGAAGCCCAGGCCGCCGGGGAGGCCGTCATCGGCCAGGTGGAAAGCATTGTAGGCAACCGGGTGGTGTTGCTTCTAGGAGAACAGGGGGAGAACGGGGCCTTTAGCGCGGGCACGGAAACGGCGGAATACCTGCTGCCGGTAGGAATGGCCATCGGCACAGGGGATTTCACATCGGTGACGGAGGGGATGGTGCTGCAGCTTACGGTGGATACCTCCGAAGGCAGCGAGGTCATCACCGCAGTGCGCATCCTGTCGAGGTAGGCCATGGGGGAAACATTGATCCGATGCGAAGGCATCTATAAGTATTATCAGCTGGGAGGGCAGCAGCTGGAGGTGCTCCATGGCATATCCCTTTCGGTGGATATGGGCGAATATCTGGCCATACTGGGGCCGTCGGGCAGCGGAAAAAGCACCCTCATGAATATCATCGGCTGCATGGACCGATTTAACAAGGGCAGTTACAGCATAGCGGGCATACCGGTGGCCCATCTGGACGATGAACAGCTTACCTTGCTGCGCAACCGGCTTATCGGTTTCATCTTTCAGCGATATCACCTGCTGCCCAAGTATACGGTGCTGCAAAATGTAATGCTGCCGCTGCTGGTGCGGGGGGTTCCCCGGGGGCAGGCCTTGGAGCGGGCGAAGAAAAAGCTGGATATGTTGGGCATGGGCAACCGGCTGCAACATAAGCCCAATGAGCTTAGCGGTGGCCAGCAGCAGCGAGTTGCCATCGCCAGGGCGCTGGTGGGGGAGCCCAAGCTGCTCCTGGCGGATGAGCCCACCGGCGCACTGGATAGCAGCACGGGCAAGGAGGTGCTTAAGCTGTTCCGGGAACTGAACGACATGGGCCATACCATCGTGATGATCACCCACGACCTGAACGTAGCTACGCATGCTCGAAGGGTGGTGCGCATTATAGACGGCGCCCTATACGAAGGGGATTGCGCGGAGGCAGGGCCGTTGCCTGTTGCCCCTTCTGCCAACTAGAGCGTAGGAATATTATGTTGCAGTATGGGAAGGATTGCCACTGGATCCGTAATTCACGCAAGGCGGGCCAGGGGCAATTTTTTTATTTGGATAGCCGTCCCTGCCAAGGTAGCCTTGAAGAATGGTCGGCAAATAACGTATAATACCCTTGTACAGGAAGGATGTTCTAAATAATTACATTTCATAGCAGATAGCGGCTATTTTTTTACTCGGTGGGAAGAAACGATATCTACCGCTGGCCAGTTAATACCCTATTCCATACAAAATAATAAGCGAACAAGCTATAGTGGGCATTAAAGCGGGGAATTTGCACATAAGGCCTATTTGCTTGTCAAATGGATTGTTAATTCCGCAAAAATTGAAACGATTAGGAGGGCCAAAGCCAACATGACGGAACTAGAAACCATGGAGCGTGCCAAAATGTATATTGAAAAAATGGCCAACGGGATCGATCCGCTCAGCGGTAGGCCGGTTCAAGAAGGGGATCTAATCAATAACGTGCGAATATCCAGGTGCTTGTTTTATGTAGCGGATATTTTACAGAAAGTCATCGATAATCAAAGGCGCATTGGAAGAGCCGGAAAAAAGGTGCCCTTCGAACTGCGCGAAGAAGAAAAAGCAAAGTTTGAATTTTCGGCGAAGCCAATTCCCATAAGCGAGATCACCAAACGGATCAATGCACTTGTCAATAGTCCATCCATGCGTTCCTTGAAAAATGGGAGTATTTCCGGATGGCTGGTTCAGGCGGGCTACTTAGAGGAAAGGGTGACCGATGAAGGGAAAAGAAAGCGCCCCACGGATATGGGGAAGGAGATTGGCATTCTGACGGAGGAACGGACGGGATACAAAGGGGCATATGACGTGCTTCTCTACACGGAATCTGCACAGTGCTTTTTGATAGACAACATAGACGCCATCATAGAATATGAACAAAGAGGATAAGCTGTTCCCAAATGTTCAGAATTCATATCCCGTTCAAACGGATATGATAAACTAAGCAGACCCCCGCCAAGAAAGAGGTCCCCATGTGCAAGCTTCTTTCCCTGCTCCTGTGCCTGCTCCTGCTCGCGGGCTGCGCCGCTCCGGCGGAGCAGGTGCAGCCCCCTGCCGCCACGGAAGCGGCTGCGGCTACGCCTGTTCCCACGCCTGACGTAACGCCTTCCCCAACCTTCACGCCCCGGCCCACGACCTTTGCGGCCATGCATACCCCTAGCCCT
>CALVLF010000140.1 GCA_944336625.1 uncultured Clostridia bacterium | reverse complement strand
GCGTGAAATGGACGGGAGGCGTTTTGTCGTTTTTGATAATCAGCATGCCCGCATTAAATTCGTCCCCGGCGCAGGCGGCGGAATCCGCATAAAAGACCAGGGTCAGACCGTTGGCCGCATACAGGATGCTGACATTCTCATAGCCCGCCGCTTCCAGCAAGCCCCGGTATTCCGGCGTTTCCGTAGAGAAATACAGCCGGTAACCCTCCCGGGTCATGTTGAACTGGCTCACAGCCCCCGTATCTGACCCTACAGCGTTTACGGGCTCTGTATCCGTTTCATCATAGGCTAGGCATAAATAAGCGCTTTCCTTACCCAAGAGGGCATCATGGCCTTCGATCATTTCCAGCCTGCGTACCAGGGGCTCTTCGATGACCACTTCTCTGCCCAGATAATCCAGGGCCATGCCACTGCCGATGAGCAGGGTGGTATCATCGCTGCGGGTTACGCTCAATCCGCACACCACCCCCGCGCCATGAATCACCCGGTTCACCAACCGGTGCTTCGCGCTGACATAGTTCTGCTCCGCCTCGAAATCCCGTACTGTAAGCAGCTTTCCGTAGAAATACCGGTTCCGTTCCATGGGGAAAAAGCTAACGTCCTTCAACTTCGTTTCCTCCGATCATAGTGTCATAATGGATGGTGGTGTTTTCGTCTATCACAACCGGGACATAATCGCTCACCATGGTGTTTATGCCCAGATACGTATGCCGGTCCAGCTGTGCGCAGCGCTTAAGCAGCACCAGCTCAAATTCTGTGCCTGCTGGAATCAGCCCTTCCATACGGGAAAGGAATGCCTCCATCTGTGCCCGGCTCTGGAAGGCTGTCTCCGGCAGGAGGATGAAAAAGCGGTAGGGGTTTTCTCCGTAAAGCCGCCGGTAAAGGGCAGAATTGACACAGCCAGGCCGGTTCGGGTCCACATCGCTGCTTTCGATGATGAAGGGCCGCTTTCCCGTCAGCCTTTCCACAGAGCGCTTGATTCCGGCCACCGTATACAGGCTTTCATAATCCTCCTGGGCCGTGCGGATGCGCTCTTTCAGGGTACCGGCAGGCCCATCCGCTTCTTCCACACACATCCACTGGGCCAGATAGGAGAGCATTTTCTCCGAGGTGTTTTCATAGTCGAAGCGGGCTGGCAGGTTATAGATGGATTGTTCCATATCCATCAGGATACTGTCAAAGATGGATAAAAACCGCTTCGTAAAACCGCCATCCTTGCTATAAACCGCTGGCAGATAATCGATCATATGATCGCCGGATATATGGACGCGCAGAGTTTCCAGCAAAGGCGGCTGCCCGGAGGAGAGGAATTCCAGCATCAGCCACAGATATCTACCGGACTGATTAATATAGCAGTCGTCATCCTCCCCTGTCAGGGTAAAAAGCCTGGTAAGGGCATGCTTGGTATCTGGCGTATTGGGTGTAAGGCTCTGGAGGTATTCCTCTACGCTTTTCTTATCCCCATATAGCTCCGTATCCGAGGCATATGCCCAGGTGCGGATCAGGCTATCCTGTGCCAGCTGGCATTCCAGGGAAAGCCTGCCCCAGGCAAACCCCTTTTCTCCGCTATCCAGCCGGCACAGACATATTACACCATCCCGGGCTCCCGGCGCCAACGTTAATCCGTCCCCCTCCGGGATCACCCCCTGTCTGTAGAGGGTGCGCCAGTCTTCCCGCTTGTTTAAAACAAGCTGTCTGTGAAGCCGCTTCATCCTTTCCTCCTATGCTGGCATTCTTACCGGATTTGTACATCCAGCGTCCGTAAATATGCCACGGCGTTCCGGCGAACCCGCAGGTCTCCCCGTGGGGCTACATAGCAATCCGGGCCCAGGGGCCGCAATTCCAGCCGCTGAATCTGCAGTACCCCATCCAGCTCCATCAGGGCTTCCATCAGGTCGTCTTTCACCACCGCTTCCCCGATGGCCCGCCGGGGGCCCAAGGTAAGATAGGCGTCCACAGCCCTGCGGACTTCCTGCTCCAGGCCATCGCCCTGGCCCCGTATCTGTAAGGATACGCCAATGGGTACGTATACCGGCGCCGCGACCTTTACAACCGTGCAGATAGGCCGGCACTTTTCTAGGTTTCTTTGAACCGCCGCAAGGAACCGTTCATCCGGCAGGGGCTGCTGCTGCCGGTTCCAGGGCAGCACCACTACGGTTACTACCGGAATGCGGCTGTGGCCTGTAGGCTCATCGGGGTCAAAACCAGCGATGGCCTTCGCATGGGCCACCCGAAGGCCGGGGGTTCCCAGGGCCGCACGCTCATAGTCCGCTTCCGACACGCACTTATGGGTATCTTCCAGGGAGCGCAGGAAGCTGGCGGATGCTGCTTCCAGGCTTTCCGCATCCCGGCCGCCGCTGGCCGCCGTATTCCTGACGGGAGTCCCATCCCCAAAGGCCAGGCCGCAATCCTCCGGCACGTTTCCTCCATCGCAGAAGGAAAGAACCAGGGAAGCTACCAGGGCCCCCCGCTGGCTCCGGGGCGGAACCGCCCCATGGGCTCCATCGCCAAAGAGCAGCTGCTCTCCTATGGGGTCGTAGGTAAAGGCCCGGTCCCGGGGGCCGCAAGTAGAAAGGTCATCCACATAATGCCAGTAGGCTGGACGGATTTTCCCATCTTGGCAGAGGGTATCGCACACCAAAGCTATGGTATGGGGCAGAGCCTTTCGCCCGCCTAAAGACAGATCGATGGTCATATTCGGCAGGCCTGTGGTGGGGAAAATCAGCGTTTCACAACGGAGGCCATCCTGGCTCACTGCCAGCAGGTTTGGCGCTCCATCCTGAATGGGTTCCTCGCCATCCAGGAATACCGCGAGGCCTCCCTCTGTAAGCTGCTGCCTGCTTTCCACAAACCGCAGGCCATCTTCTTCCCGAAGAAAGATATATACGCCCCCCTCCCGGGAAACGCCATCCTCCAGAAGGAGGCTGTTTTCTCCGGCGGCCAGGGTATGCCAGGCAGAATGGGCCCAGGTTTCTTGCTGGACAGCCCGGAAAAGTCCTGCACTGACCTGGCACAGATGCACCTGCTCCTCGCAGCCGCCATCCAGCTGCCTTGCCTGCAGATACCGCCAGGCAGGCAACCCCTTGCCTCCGTCTCCCGGCTGAAAATCTTCCGGAAATTTGAAGGTAATAAAGCCACTATGGCTCAAAGCGTGGGTTTCGTCCTCCACCTCCAGCGGCCCTGCTGATCCCAGGCAGGTCCACTCTATAACCCGGGGCATGTGGTGCATATTCTGGAAAGGGTTGCGGGGAACCGGCCGTTTATCGTCGATTTCGAACCAGAGCCGCAGCTCCCGTTCCTGGCCCGATAGGCCAAGGAGCAGGCAGGTATCCTCCCCGGTTTCCCCCTGGAAAGGCCAGATGGAAATGCCTTTCTGGGCCAACAGGGCCGTCATATCAACCGGCCCCTGCCCGCCCTCTACATAAACTGCCATCACCTGGCCGCCCCCGTGGGCAGGCTCCAGCAGCTCAAAAGCGATATCTGCTTGGCTATCCAGCCGGGTAAGGGCCGGATAGCTCCTCTGTTCCTCTGCTGGCAGGGCAATGAGGCAGGCAGCGGGCTTTGCCAAAGCCGGGGTGACACCCAGCAGCTTGAGCAGTTTTTTGCGCAGCGCATCCGTCACAACATTCATGTGATACTGCTGCATTTCTTTATACCAAGCGATCAGCTCCAAGATGGTGATGCCCGGATCATGGGCGTTATAATCCGTCCAGCCGGGGCAGAGCCAGGGCAGGCGGCTGATGGCATATTCCATGATTTCGTCAAAACGCTGGTCATCCAGGTTTCTGGATTTGAGCATGCTTTACAACCTCCTTTCCTCGCTTTACCCTACCCGTATGCTATGGGTTCCGCTGCGAACCGTAGCAAAGGGGAATGCATCATCCGTATCCAGGGCGCACAGGCACCGCCGCCCTTCCTGATAATAGCTCCCTTCACAGAGCACCTGCTCTACGCTGCGCACGTTCGGCACCGCCTTGATGGTTTGATACAGCTCCAGCAGGGCGATCTGCTGGCCGATGTCTCTGGCCCGCCAGGTTTTGTCGATGAGCGCTGCAAGATGGCCGGCGATCTCCTGCTGGGTGATGGCGGCCTGGTCCAGATCCCGCATTTGAACCCTGGCCCGTACATTTACGGTGATTTCCGTAGAGGGGACTACATGCAGCCGCTCCCCTGCAATCAGGTTGCAGTCGCAACGGGCAGCCAGGTACTCATAAATCTCCCGGCACAGGGCATAGCGCATCCGCTCATCCGAAAAGCCTCGCCCCATAACCACCAGGCATACATGGCCCGGCGCTGCCTCGCCCCGCTGATTCGTATTGGCAAAGCACTTTACATGGGCAGCCCGTTGGAAGTGGAACAGGGCCATCTCTTCAAAGTCCGTAATGCCCAGCGCCCGTTCCCGGTGCCGGATCCGCCTGTTGCCCAAAGCTCCCAGCGTTTCCATAGTAGGCCGGTCTGTGCCGCCGCTCATGGGGACGATATTCGTAACGTCCGTAATCCGGGGCAGGGAGCCGATCAGCGCATTTACAGCCCCCACCGGCAGGTTCCCCCGCTGGCCGCCGCCATAAGAATAGGAAATGCGAATATTCAAATCTCCCTGGGGCGGTACTTTCCCATTCCGCCCGTTTCCAAAATGAATAAGGCCCTGGAAGGAATCCGTTTCATAAACCCGGTCCTCCGGCCCAGCTAGAAGCAGGTTGGGCACTTCCTTCCAGCGAATCCAGCAGTGCTCTACAACGCCTTCGTCCTGCTCCAGCTGCACGTCCCCTGGGCATTCCGCCAGCAGCCGGCCTATCTGCCCATCGGAAAGGGAACGGGCCTCATCCACCCATACCGTCTGGGCAAGCACGGGGCTTTCCAGAAGCTGGATGGTTTTGCCGGCCTCATAGGCTTCCGTATCAAAAAGCTGCTCCTCTGCGCGCTGCTGCTGCCGCGCTTCTACGATATTGAGCTCCAGGCCCGCAACATGGGGCGTTTGACGCTCCTCCTGAGTAAAAGAGCTCAGGCTCATCCGCAGCCAGCAGCCCTCCTGGCCGAAAAAGCTGCACCGGGGTATGGGCTCTGGCAGGTACAATAGAGCCGTGCCTGTATAGCGTAGGTTCCGGGTCTGGTCGATGGACCTGACCTGGGAAAAATCCGCGCCATCCCAGGCTTCAAAAATGATCTTGCTGGAAAGCAGGGTCTCCCCCGCCACCTTAAACAGAATAGAAAGGGGCATGGCATGGGGAGAATCGTCAAAGCGAAGATACATGGCCCGGGGATGGGGAGCCATGGGGGCGTATACGGTCATGGCCAGATCCGTAATCCTATCTGCCTCCGGCAGTTCCACATAGCTGGCGTTATTCCAGGCTCGCAACATCTGGGCAGGCCGCAGGCCCCTATATTGGTAATCGCATACCACGCTTTTGACAAAGGGAAGAATCCACCGGGGAATGGTGCTCAAATAGTTCTCCACATTTACCACCCGGGCGCGGATATAATAGCCATCTTCCGCGTTGACGTTGGTCTCCTCCATATCCTCCGGCACCGTGAAAATCACCGTTAGATCTTTTTCCTCCTTGCAGGAAAAGGGGTTTGCGTTTCCCGTTACAGGAAGCCGGGCCCAGCCCAGGCCATTATAATACTCCCATACCACCTGCTCCACAAAAACGTCATCCGGCACTATGCGCACAGCATCGCTTTTGTCGATGATTCGCTTATTGAATTCATATTGCGGCTCCGTCCCTACCGTAGAATATACGATGGGCACAATATCCAGCTTTACGCTGACATTGGCGCCCCGTTTACAAAACACCCGGTCCGAGCGGATATAAAACAGGCTGTAGGGCGCTGGCTGCCGGCCAAAGCAATAGCCGCCTTCATCCGGAAGGATGGGAATATCGTTGTTGGCCAGACTGTCCGCAGGCATCCCCTCCGGGATGCTGCTGCGCAAAGAGAGGCCGTTGAGCTGGATGCTGCCCGCCACCCCGGCGGAAATATCGCAGTAAATATAGATGTTTCCATCCTCCTCCGGGCGCAGGGCCTTTTCATCGGTTTTAAAGAGCCGGAGCAGGCCGCCTTCCTCCTGCACCCGGTCAAAGGCCGGGTAACTGCTGCCATCATAATACCGCCAGGTTGCATTGGCCGGATCCGCCAGCAGCTTTGCCGTACCCTCTTCCTGAAAACGGGCGCCCTGCCGCAGGGAAATCTGGATTTCACAGGGCCCTGCCAGGGCCAGCACCTGGTTCTGCCCCAGGGCAAAGCGGTGGAACTGCAGGTTTTCACCGCCGGCAGGGGCAAAAAAGGGCTGCTCCTGCGCCAGATCCAAGCGCTCAATATGGCCTGCCATGGAATCTACATAATAGATA
>CALVLF010000139.1 GCA_944336625.1 uncultured Clostridia bacterium | reverse complement strand
TGGCTCCTGCCCGCGTCCTTCCTTAAAAGCCGCCCGGCCCCGGTCCTACGCGGACGGCGATATTCGCGCACGAACGTTAGCTGGAAACGCTGGCTCCTGCCCGCGTCCTTTCTTAAAAGCCGCCCGGCCCCGTAGATTATGGGGCCGGGCTTTCTATTTCCTTGCGCAAGCGAAGCCTTATCCCGCCGGAAGGGGCCTTTTCTGTCGCCGGGCAAGGTTCGGCTTGCCCGGCTTTAGCGGCGGACGGAAAGGGAGGCTGGCAAAGGCACGCGGCGGGGGGCGGCGGCGTTTGGCGGGCCAAAGGCCCGCCAAACCAAAGCAATGGCCGGGGCTTAGCCCCGGCCCTTGCTTTGTGTGCGCTTTGCGCACCCGCCGCCCCGGTGCTACGCGCACGGCGATATTCGCGCACGTAGGTTCGTGGGAGACGATGATTTCTGCCCGCGTCATTCCTTAAGAGCCGCCCGGCCCCGTAGATTATGGGGCCGGAAATTCAGTAAGCCCGGCTTTCGGGCCCCTTTTGTCCGGCTGGGATTCCGGCCTGCCGCCTTATTTGATGGGAATCAGCTCATAAGCCCGGGTGCCCAGGCCAATCTTTTCGCCATGGGCCAGGCAGGAGCGCCATTCCGACTCCGGGGTGGAATTGAGGAAATGGTCATGATGGTCCACAAAACCAGCCTTTGCCATATTGTCTGCCAGCTGACTGTTGGGCAGAGGCGTGGCAGCCAGGCAGGCGTCCACGCAGGCCTGATCCAGCGCCAGGGGATCAAAGGAAGCGAACATGCCGATATCCGGCAGAATGGGGGCATCGTTCTCGCAGTGGCAATCACAGTTGGGGGAAACATCTACCACCAGGGAAATATGAAAATTTGGCCGGCCATCCACAACGGCCTTGGCATATTCCGCCATGCGGCAGTTCAGATCCGCGCTGGCGTTATCATTGGCAAAGGCAATAGCGTCGAAGTTGCAGGCCCCCAGGCAGCGGCCGCAGCCAACGCAGTGCTCCCTATCCACCCGCATCTTTCGGGTATCCTCGTCGAAAACAAGGCCATCGTTGGCGCATTCCCGCTGGCAGCGGCGGCATCCCCTGCAGAGGGCCGGGTCGATCTCGGGCTTACCGCTGCTATGCTGGTCCTTCTTGCCAGCCCGGGAGCCGCAGCCCATGCCCAGGTTTTTGATGGCGCCGCCAAAGCCGGTCATTTCATGGCCCTTGAAGTGGGTTAAACTGATAATGATGTCCGCGTCCATAATGGCCCGGCCGATTCGGGCTTCCTTTACATATTCCCCGCCCCGAACGGGCACGGCGATGTCATCCGTCCCCTTCAGGCCGTCGCCGATGAGGATGGGACAGCCGGTGCTCAGGGGAGTGAAGCCGTTTTCCCAGGCGCATTCCAAATGCTCCAGGGCGTTTTTCTGTCTTCCTGGGTACATGGTGTTACAGTCCGTCAAAAAGGGCTTGCCCCCCAGCTCTTTCACCACGTCCACAACGGCCTTGGCATAATTGGGCCGAAGATAGCTGATATTTCCCAGCTCGCCAAAGTGGATCTTGATGGCCACGAATTTACCCTCCATCTCCAGCTTTTCAATCCCCGCTTTGCGGATCAGGTTTTTCAGCTTCCCGGGCAGGCCCGTGCCAAAGGCGATGGTGCGAAAATCTGTGTAATAGACCTTTGCTTTTTCCATTTTTATATTCTCCCGTCCAGTTTATGGTAAAATCCGTTTCTGGGCACAGAAACGAGGGCGCTGCCAGCGGCGGGAAAAGGGATGCCGGCGGGCAGACCCATATATAGCTATTATAAAGCAGGGTGCCCAGGTTCTGTCAAGGATGGGAGGCCTAGCCAGAGGCAGGCGGAAAAAGTTCACAGGGTTGTTCCCTTTCCCGCCTTGTTCGGAGGTAGAGGCGGAGGGTACAATGAAGATATACGATGAACAACAGCCTTCTATAAAGGAGTACTTCATGCCAAAACAAACCGATTTTGCGTCCCTTCTGCCCCCGGAGATGGATCAGGAGGCCTTGCTCCAGGGCATTGCTCAGATCCAAGAATTGCGCGCCCTGCAACAGCTTTATAACGGCGCCATCCGGGAAATGCGAACCAAGCTGGAGAATCTGGATGATGAATTCCGTACCCGCTATGACCATAATCCCATCCATCATATTGAAAGCAGGCTCAAGAAGATCGCTAGCATTCTGGATAAGCTGCAGCGCAAGGGCCTGCCCCTGAGCCTGGAAAGTGCCCGGGAATCCCTGTATGATATTGCGGGGATCCGTGTGATCTGCAATTATATCGACGATATTTATACCATGGCGGATATGCTTTGCCAGCAGGATGACATCCAGCTGATCCGCCGGACCGATTATATTGAAAACCCAAAGGAAAACGGCTATCGTAGCCTGCACCTGGTGGTGCGGGTGCCCGTATTCCTTTCCGCAGGCAGCGAAAAGGTGCCGGTGGAGATCCAGATCCGCACCATTGCCATGGATTTCTGGGCCAGTTTGGAACATCAGCTCCGCTATAAATCCGACCAGAGCGTACCCCAGTCCCTGCGGGAGGAGCTCAGGGAATGCGCGGAGCACAGCGCTGCGCTGGATTTGAAAATGCAGAATATTTACCGACAGCTTACGGCAAACAAGAGCTAAATGGGCCTGGCTTAGGAAAGGCCCAGCTCCTGCTCCAATAGGCGCGCCGCCAGGGCGATATAGCTTTCGCAGGGCCGGCGCTGATAATAGGCCTCCGTCCGGGCCTCGGGCAGGGGGCCGGGGGCGGTTTGCACGCCGGCAAGGAGCTCCCTGCAAAGGAGGGAGCCAGCCTCTTCCCGAAATTGGGCTGCCAGGGCCTGCACCCGCTGGTAAAGGGCAGCCTTGCCCGCCTGATCCTGGGGCTGGTCATATCCTTCCAGAAGGCCCAGGATCATAGCCATGGCGCTTACCGCCCCGCAGGTCTCCCGCATACGGCCGATTCCGCCCCCAAAGGAGGACCCCAGCCGGGCCAGGGCCTTCCGCTCCAGGCCCAGCTCCGCCGTAAAGGCCAGCAATACGGACTGGCAGCAGTTATAGCCCTGGCGGAAATTCCGTCGGGCCTGCTCCGCCCGGGAACTCATTCCATCACCTCGCTGGGCGTTGTGCCAAAGGTCTGCTTGAAGGCTCGCAAAAAGGCGGAGTAATCTCCAAAGCCGCAGCGCCGCGCCGCCTCGATCACGGGAATACCCCCGCGGATCATATCCGCAGCCCACAAAAGGCGCTTCTGCCGCACGTATTTGTGAGCGCTGCAGCCCGTCAGCTCCTTGAAGCGGTGCATTAGGTAGGATTTGCTGATGAAAAAGCGGGCGGCAATGGCATCCAGGGAAAGGTCTCCCGCCAGGTTGCCGTTGATATAGGCCAGGATTTCTTCCATTTTAGGGTCGCTGCGGTAAGCTGCCGTATCCAGGCTGGTGGCGTCCCGCAGGGCGATCCGGTTGATGGCGATGATGCAGTGCAGAAAGCTGGAACGGGCCCATAGATCATGGCCGAATTCCGTGCTGCGCAGCCCATCTTCCACTTCCATCAATAGGCTGCGGAGCTTGGGCCGGGCGGCAGCATCCAGCCGCAGGAGGCTGAATTTCCGCTCTTCCGCCAGGCGGAAACACTGGAGCAGATCTGCCTCCGGGGTGCTATGGCGCTGCAAGTACTCGCTGTTGATCCAGAGGATGATCCGCTCATAGGGCTCGGAAGGGTCGATAATAGGCCAGTGAATCTGCCCATGGGGCACCAGCAGCACATCCCAGGGCTTTAGGAAATAGGCCTTGCCCTCCACCACATAGGTGACCTTCCCAGCAAGGAATACGACGATTTTATTGAATTCATGATAATGATACCGAAGCTCCAGCTCTACCTGGTCCCGAATATGGAAAAGGCGGAAGTCCTCATGTAAATACCCCCGCTTAACGATTTTCTCCATGGGCATACCTCCCATCCCCTTCAGCATACCGCATTTTCCGCCCGGGCACAAGTACCCTTATCCCTAAGGCCATGGCCGATCCCCTTATACCGCCCGTTCTTGACAAAAGCCTGCTTTTCATGCTACCTTCCTTCTTGCGCCAATAAAGCCGGGCCTGCCTTCTCCCCCAAAGGGGTGCTATGCCCAGGTTGATATTCCCGCAGCGCCAAGGGCGCGGCTATAGGGCGCAGGCGTTAGCGGGGAAAATGGTTCGTGCTCGCGTCTGTCCATAAGAGCCGCAGGGGACCGTAGATTATGGCCCCCTGCTTTATCCATCCTTGCGCAAGCGAAGCCTTACCCCGCCAGAGGTGGCCTTCGCCGCCGCCGGGCAAGATTCAGCTTGCCCGGCTTTGCCGCAGGCTGAAAGGGCCGCCAGCAGAAGAGACGAGGCGGGGCGGCGGCGTTTGGCGGGCTAAAGGCCCGCCAAACCAAAGCAAGGGCCGGGGCAGGGCCCAGCCCTTGCTTTGTGTGCGCTTTGCGCACCCGCCGCCCCGGGTCCTGCGCGGGCGGCGATAGCGCGCGAACGTTGGCGGGAAGCCTGCCGCAGAGCCCGCGTCCTTCCTTAAGAGCCGACCAGCCTTATTTTTATGAAAGGAGCTTCGACATGCCCCAAGAAATCCCTTCCTATAAAACCCTTCTTCCGCCAGAATGCATCCGGGAAAACTGTATGGGCCCCAACCCCCTGCGCATGCTGGAGGAGCTGCTCTCTGCTGCCCCCCTCCCGCCCGGCGCCCGGGTACTGGACCTGGGCTGCGGCCGGGGAATTACCTCTATGTATCTGGCCAAGGCCTGGGGGGCCCAGGTATTTGCCCTGGACCTGTGGATTCAGCCCGGGGAGAATTACGCCCGCATCCGGGAAATGGGCCTGGAGGCCTCCGTCATCCCCCTCCTAGGAGATGCAAATGCCCTGCCCTTTTCCCCTGCCTATTTCGATGCCCTGGTGTGCATCGATGCATATCATTACTTTGGCCGCCAGCCCGGCTTTCTATCGGAGAAGATCCTCCCCTTCCTCAAGCCTGGCGGCCGGCTGTATATCGCCCTGCCGGGCCTGGCCCCCGGCCTTTCCCATGATGCCCTGCCTCCGGCCCTGCTCCAATCCTGGAGCGCAGAGGACCTGGCCTGCTTCCAGACGGCGGCCTGGTGGCAAGGGCTGCTAAAGGGAGAGCAGGTGGAAACGGAGGGAATCTGGGAACTTTCCTGCTTTCAGGCAGCCTGGGCGGACTGGCTCAGCACGGATAATCCCTATGCCCAGGGGGACCGGGCAGCCATGGAGGCGGGAGCTGGGGAACATATGCGCCTGATAGGGATGCTATTGCGCCGCCTCACCGCATAGAATGTAAGGGCCTGCCCCACAAGGGGCAAGGGCCCATCATTTTATGGAGGAAGACCGCCATGCCCTTGGAAATCATATCCCCCTATGCCCCCCTTTACTGCAGGCCCTGCCCCGATGCAGAGCGGGATGATGAGGCTTGGTTCGGCCAGGCAGCCCACATTTTGGAGGAGCTCCCCGGAGGCTGGCGCCGGGTACGGCTGGAATATGGCTATGAAAGCTACCTGGAAGCCCGGCACCTGGGGGAAATGCCCCCGGGGGAAAGGGCCATGGTTCGGGCCCTGTGGGCGGATGTGCTGGAGGCGCCCTGCCACCAGAGCCGCCTATTGCTGACCCTGCCCCGGGGCAGCCGGGTGCATCCTCTGGGGGAAATACAGGATTGGATGATTCTTGCTCTGCCGGGGGGGCGCCAGGGCTATATGAAGGCCCTGCACCTTTCCCCCCTGCCCCAGCCGGAAGCCCTGGAAGAGGCCCGGCTCCGTTTCCGGCTGGTAGAGGAAGCTAGGGGATTCCTGGGGGTATCCTACCGCTGGGGCGGCAGGACCCCTGCAGGCATGGATTGCAGCGGCCTTTGCCATACGGCCTATCTACTGCAGGGCATTTCCATCTACCGCAACGCCCGGCTTATGCCCGGCTATCCCGTGCGGGAAATTTCCGCCGGGGCGATACAGGCCGGAGACCTGCTTTATTTCCCGGGACATATTGCCATGTATACCGGCGAGGGCCGGTTTATCCACGCTTCCGGCCGGCAGGGGAAGGTTTGCATTGCCAGCTTAAACCCCGGCGATTCCCATTATGACAGCCTTCTCGCCCAGGAAGAATTTTGCGCAGGCAGCGTTTTTCCGCTATAATAAAAGCAGGCTTAAAAGCATGCGCCCTGTCTGCCATTGGACGGGGTCTCCCCCTGCGCAAAAAGGAGGTTCCCATGAAAGAAATCACCGCGTTTCCCCGGCTGCGCCTGGCGCAGCTGCCCACCCCCCTCCACCGCCTGCCCAATATCAGCGCCATGACCGGCTTGAACGTATATATCAAGCGGGACGACATGACCGGCCTGGGGCTGGGGGGCAACAAAGTACGGAAGCTGGAATTCCTGCTGGCGGCGGCTCTAGAGCAGGGCTGTGACGTGGTTCTGACCACCGGCGGCGCCCAGAGCAACCATGCCATGCTGACCGCCGCCTGCTGTAACCGGCTGGGGCTTTCCTGCATCCTGGTGCTGAAAAAGCGGGGCGTTTGGACCCGGCAGGGCAACCAGCTGCTGGATGACCTACTGGGGGCGGAGGTGCGCTTTGTAGATACGGACGATTATGGCCAGGTCTATGCCCAGATGGAGGAGATCTGCCAGGAGCTGCGGCAGCAGGGGCATAAGCCCTGCTGCATCCCCGTGGGCGGCTCCGTAGGCCTGGGGGCCCTGGGGTATGCCCTGTGCGTCGAGGAAATCCTGGCCCAGACTGCAGCCATGCATGTGCAGCTGGACCATATGATCTGCTGCGCAGGCTCTGGCGGCACCATGGCCGGCATTGTGCTGGGCGCCTTACTGTATGCCCCCCAACTAAAGGTAACGGGCATTGCCATTGAGCCGGACGATTTCGCCAGCATTGTAGCCCGGCTGGTAAACGAGGCTGCCGCTCTGCTGGAAAGCCCCCTGCATATCCAGCCCCAGGATTTGCATCTATACGATTGCTATGGGGAGGGCTATGCCATTCCTTCGCCAGAGGGCAATGCTGCCATCCGCACCATGGCCCGGAAGGAGGGCCTGATTCTGGACCCGGTCTATACGGGCAAAACCTTTGCCGGATTTCTGGAGCTTTGCGAAAAGGGCTATTTCGCCCCCGGCAGCAATGTTCTCTTCCTCCACAGCGGCGGTGCAGGCGGCCTATTCGCCCTGGGCGAACAAGTGCTACGCGGACGGCTATAGCGCGGTCCTACGCGGACGGCGATAGCGCGCGCAAGCGTTTGTAGGAATCGCTGGGTCCTGCCCACGCCCTTCCTTAAGAGCCGCCCGGCCCCGTAGATTATGGGGCCGGGCTTTTTCTTTCCTCGCGCAGGCGGAGAGGAATCCCTTTCCAACCGCCTTTTCTGCCGCCGGGGGCCGTAGGCCATGGCCCCCGGCTTTATCCGCAGGTGGAATGAGGCGTTAGAGGAAATACGCGGGGGGCGGCGGCGCTTCGCAAAAGGGCGGGATGCTTGCACCCCGCCCTTTTGCGAAGGGGAGAGGCCGGCAAAACCGGCCCCTCCAGGAGCGCTCCGCGCTCCCGCCGCCGCCCCCGCCGCCGGAATTTTTGCAAACCCTCCTTTCAGCCCTCGCAAAAGCCCAGCCCCATAGATTATGGGGCTGGGCGGCTCTTACGGAAAGGCGCGAACACTGCCCAAGGATACCCACCGGCATATGCGCGCGACCATCGCCGTGCGCGTAGCACCGGGGCTGGGCGGCTGTAAGCTTGCATCCAGCGGGATAAGGCCCGCTCCCGCATGGTTGGATAAAGCCGGAGGCCATAATCTACGGCCTCCGGCGGCTGTAAAGGAAGGACGCGGGCCCTGCGGCAGGCTTCCCGCCAACGCTTGCGCGCGACTATCGCCGTCCGCGTAGGACCGCGCGAATATCGCCGTGCGCTTAGCACCCGTCCGCCTTTACAGGGTGCGGTAGTAAGGGCAGATGTCTACATATGTGCCGTCCTTGCGGCGGAATCCCCCGGGGATGGTCCCCAGCTGGCGGAACCCCAGCCGCTCATATAGATGCCGGGCATGGACGTTGGTAGCCACTACGGCGTTGAACTGCAGAATCTGGAAGCCGTATTGGGGCCCTTTTTCGATGCAGTCCAGCACCAGCTTCTCCCCGATGTGCTTGCCCCTGCATTCTCTCCGCACCCCATAGCTGGCATTGCAGATATGGCCGCAGCGGCCGATGTTGTTGGGGTGCAGGATATAAAGGCCCAGTACCTGCCCCCCTTCCTCTTCCTGGGCCACGGCGGTATAGGTTTGGGCCGCAAAAAATTCCCGGCCGCTTTCCAGGGTAAGGGCCTCCTCCTGGGGGAAGGCGACCCCCTCCTCTACGATTTCATTCCAGATCTCCAGCATTTCCGGCAGATCCGTTTCCCCATAGGGGCGGATGATGATGCCCATAGGCCGCTCCTTTCTGAAGGTATAAAATAGGAAAAGCAGGGCAGGCCCCTGCCTGCCCCAAAGCAGGCTCAGCGGTGCTTCTGCTGCCGCAGCCAGATGGCCATCACCAGCCGGTGGGGCAGGAGCTTGGTGAAGAATACCTGCACCCGCACCGGGAAGCCCAGGATGGAAACATCCTTCCCCTTGGCCATATCCCGCAGGGCCCGGGCCGCCACATCCTGGGGCAGGTAATAGCGGTTGTAATAGGTGACGGAGGTGTCATCCGTTACGGCATGGTCGAAAAACTCCGTCTTTACCCATCCGGGGCAGACGGCCATGGCCCGGATGCCCCGGGGCTTTAGCTCTGCGTTCAGCGCCCGGGTAAAGCTGAGGACAAAGGCCTTGCTGGCCCCGTATACGTTGATATAGGGCACAGGCTGAAAGGCGGAAAGGGAGCCCATCTGGTAAATGCGGCTTCCCCGGTCCATATAGGGCAGGGTCACATAGGTCATGGCCACCAGGGCTTTTATGTTCAGGTCGATCATATCATCATAGGCGGAAAGCGGCACCTGATCAAACAGCTTGAACTTGCCAAAGCCGCTGCCGTTGAATAGGACGGCTACCCTGGCCCCGGTACTTTGGAGCAGGGAAGCATATTCCTCTATGCTGGCCCGGTTCCCTAGATCCAGGGCCAGGATGCGGGCCGGGGACCGCAGGGATTTTGCCAGCTCCTCCAGCCGTTCCTGCCGCCGGGCGATGAGCCAGATCTCGTCAAAGCTTTCCGCCCGGTCCAGGGCCTTTGCAAATTCCCAGCCAATGCCGCTGGAAGCGCCGGTAATCACGGCGATGTTCATAGAAATGCTTCCTCCTCATAAGAATGCCCCCATAGGGCCATAGATTCCGGGCCAAGCGCCCGGCTAAAGGGCTGGCAAAGGGAAAAGCCCTCTATAGCTCAGGCTTCCCCTTCCCGCCAGTTTATAACCTGGCTTAGGACGCCCGCTTCCCGGGCAGCCTGGATGCCCAGCTGAAAATCCCCCACCCGCTCCGGCGTGTGGGCGTCGCTGCCGATGATGAAAGCAGCCCCTGCCGCCTTGGCTGCCTGAATTTCTGCTTTGGACATGGTGGTCCGGGCGGCGTTGAGCTCCAGCAATACCCCCAGCTCCCTGGCCCCCCTGGCCAGGGTGGGGATATCCGCCTGCACATACAGGCCGGGATGGGAAAATATGCGGATATGGTACCGCTCCGCCGCTGCCAGCAGGGCGTTGGCCGTGCGGATGGGGTCGGGCTTCCCGCCGGCCAGGGCTTCCAGGGTACGGCCCCAGAGGAAGCCATCCTCCGGCCAGACGCCCTTATGATAGGCCAGGATGGTCACGTCAAAGGGGGGCGCATCCGGCCCCGTAGGCAGGTCGCAGCGGCCATAGGCTGTCAGGTTACATTCGATGCCCATGAGCACCTGAATCTGCCCGGCGTATTTTTCCGCCAGCCTGTCCACCTCCCGGCGCAGGGCCAGGAGTTTCTTGCCCCGCACGCCGTAAAAACGGTGCCCCGGCCCATGCTCGGATATGGCGATAGCGGAAAGGCCGCGCTGCAGCGCGGCCTGGACGTTTTCCTCCGGCGTACCCGTCCCGTGGCTGTAAAGGGTATGGGTATGATAATCGGCAAATACCATAGCTTAGATAGCATCCCGGTCCGTAAGCCGGGCCACCACCATGACCAGCGCGCCGATGGTGGCCAGCATGGAAAGGTTGGATTCCTGGCCCACCACGCTCTTCATATCGTCGATGCGGCTGGTGCAGAAGAAGGCATCCGCCAGGGCGGCAGCAGGGGAATTGACATAGTTGCTGAAGAAGGCGCAGTACGCTCCCCCGGCTCCCGCCTCCTTCAGCCCATCGATGAGGAGCTTGGTGCGGCCGCTGCGGGATATGCCGATGAACACATCCTTGGTGGTAAAGCGGTTTGTATATACGCTCATGACCATGGGGTCGGAAATGGCGATGGCGTCATAGCCCAGAAAGTTGAGCTGGGCCGCCGCATCCCGGGCGGTGAGGGCGCTGGTAGCGGTGCCGTAGATGTAAATGCGGTTGGCCTTGGCAATGCGCTGGGCCAGCTCTGCCAGTTTATGCTTATCGATGGCCTTCAGGGTATCCTCCAGGGCCCGCATGGAGGCCAGGAAGGCCTTTTCTACCACCGTCTCATCGGAGTCGGTTTCCCGGATGGGGTCGGACTTGAGGGATTCCAAAGAGGAACTGCCGCTGGCTAGGGAAACGCGGAAATCCAGAAAGCCGCTATAGCCCAGCTTTTTGGCCAGGCGGGTAACGGAGGGGACAGATACGCCTGCGGCGTCTGCGATCTCATTGATCACCATCAGAGAGGCGCGCTCCGGATCTTCCAGAATAAAATCAGCCACCTTGCGTTCGGCGGCAGGAAGGGTGGAGTAAGCGGACCGAATTTTCATTTTTGCAGGCATGGATCGTACTCCTTTTATTTTTAGAATGAAATTTTTATTAGTTTAGCCCTTGTTTTCTATAAATATTATTGCATGGGCTGTAGAAAAAAGCAATAATAAATAGGGGATGTTCATCTAAAAATCACAATTAGGCTTCCCTTTTTTCGTATTTTTGCCACGAATGGCCTCTCTTTTCCAAGCCGCATGCAAACTAAACATAAATTCCACCCTGCTCCGCGCCGGCAGAAAGGCAGAAAGGGCGGCCAAAAGGCCCCCTTTCCTTGACACCTGCCATGCCGGAATATATAATTAGAAGGGAGTATGCTCGGGATGCATGCGGTCTTTGTCATGCCCCAAAGAGCGGCTCTTCTGCTGTACCTACCCCTTGGTCCCTAAAGGTACCCTTAACGGGCAAGGGGATAAACGCCGCGCAGGCCAGAGCGTTTGCATGGCCTGGGCGGCCGGTAAGCGCGGCGCGGCCCCGCAGCCCCAGCGGGCCCTGTTATAGGGGCCGCAACAAGGCTATCTGAAGGCCAGGCTGCGAAAGCCCTATATCCCCTTGCCCGTTAAGGGTATCCCTTTTGTAATGCAAAATATCATAGGAGGTCCAAAGCTATATGGCAAAAACCCTGACCATCGATGGGAATACCGCTGCTGCCCACGTCGCATATGCATTTTCCGACGTAGCGGCTATCTATCCCATCACCCCGTCTTCCCCCATGGCCGAAGTGGCTGACGACTGGGCCGCAAACGGGCGGCTCAACCTGTTTGGCCAGAAGGTCAAGATCGCTGAGATGCAGTCCGAGGCTGGCGCTGCCGGCGCCGTACACGGCTCCCTGAAAGCCGGCGCTCTGACCACCACCTTCACCGCCTCCCAGGGCCTGCTGCTCATGATCCCCAATATGTACAAGATCTCCGGCGAGCTCCTGCCCGGCGTGTTCCATGTTTCCGCCCGGGCGCTGGCCTATCATGCCCTTTCCATCTTCGGCGATCACAGCGATGTCATGGGCTGCCGCCAGACGGGCTTTGCCATGCTGGCCTCCGCTTCCGTGCAGGAGGTTATGGACCTGGCCCTGGTGACCCACCTTTCCGCCATCAAGGGCAGCCTGCCCTTCGTCCATTTCTTCGATGGCTTCCGCACCTCCCATGAAGTGCAGAAGGTAGAGGTGATCGACTACGAAGATATGGCCAAGCTTTGCGATTTCGAAGCCGTCAAGGCCTTCCGGGCCCGGGCTTTGAACCCCGAGCATCCCCACCTGGGCGGCTCCGCCCAGAACCCGGATATCTACTTCCAGAACCGGGAAGCTGCCAACAAGCAGTATGACGCCATCCCCGGCATCGTCCAGCATTATATGGACGAGGTGGGCAAGCTCACCGGCCGGAAGTATCACCTCTTCGACTATGTAGGCGCCCCGGATGCGGAAAGCATCATCATCGTTATGGGCAGCGGCGCAGACGTGGTAGAGGAAACCATCAACTACCTCAATGCTAAGGGCGCGAAATACGGCCTTTTGAAGGTCCGCCTCTATCGCCCCTTCGCCGCGGATGCCTTTGTAAAGGCCATCCCCGCAAGCGTCAAGCGCATCGCCGTGCTGGACCGCACCAAGGAATCCGGCTCCCTGGGCGAGCCCCTGTATCTGGACGTGGTCAACGCCCTTTGCGAAGAGGGCCGGGGCGGCATCCAGGTCATCGGCGGCCGCTATGGCCTGGGCTCCAAGGAGTTCACCCCCTCCATGGCCAAGGCCGTATTTGACAACCTGGATGGGGAAATGAAGAACCACTTCACCATCGGCATCGAGGATGACGTATCCTTCACCTCCCTGCCCGTCAAGGAGCAGGTCAATGCCGCCCCCGAGGGAACCATCGCCTGCAAATTCTACGGCCTGGGTTCCGACGGCACCGTGGGCGCCAACAAGAACTCCATCAAGATCATCGGGGACCATACGGATATGTATGCCCAGGGCTATTTCTCCTACGATTCCAAGAAGTCCGGCGGCCTGACCGTATCCCACCTGCGCTTCGGCAAAACCCCCATCCAGTCCCCCTACCTCATCGATGCGGCGGACTTCGTGGCTTGCCATAACTCCTCCTATGTCACCAAGTATGACATGGTGGACGGCATTAAGGACGGCGGCGTATTCCTGCTGAATTCCCCCTGGACCCTGGAAGAGATGGAGAAGGAGCTCCCCGCTTCCATGAAGAACGCCATCGCCAAGCACCATGTACGCTTCTACAACATGGATGGCGTGAAGATCGCCCGGGAAGTGGGCATGGGCAACCGGATCAATACCGTCATGCAGGCCGCCTTCTTCGTACTGGCCAACGTAATCCCGGCGGACCAGGCCATCGAATACATGAAGGCCGCCGCCAAGAAGTCCTACGCCAAGAAGGGCGACGAGGTGGTGCAGAAGAACTACGCCGCCATCGACGCCGGCGCCAAGGGTTTTGTAGAGATCAAATACCCCGAATCCTGGGCCACCACCACCGAGGGCGCCGTGGTCAAGGATGTAACGGACGATCCTTACTTCCAGGAATTCATCAAGCCCATCCTGGCCCAGAACGGCGATAAGCTCCCCGTTTCCAAGATGAGCCCCGACGGCACCGTCCCCACCGGCACCACCAAGTATGAAAAGCGCGGCATCGCCGTGGACGTGCCCCAGTGGATTCCCGAAAACTGCATCCAGTGCAACCAGTGCTCCATGGTTTGCCCCCATGCCTGCATCCGCCCCTTCCTGGTAAAGGATGGCACGGAGGTGCCCTTCACCACCAAGCCCGCCACGGGTAAGGAATTCGCAGGCTACGGCTTCCGCATGCAGGTGAGCCCCCTGGATTGCTCCGGCTGCGGCAACTGCGCGGATATCTGCCCTGCCAAGGAAAAGGCCCTGAAGATGGTACCCCTCCACACCCAGGAGGCGGAGATCGCCAATTGGGAAGCCGCCATCAAGCTGCCGGCGCCCGAGGTGGAGTTCAACCCCAATACCGTCAAGAACAGCCAGTTCCTCCAGCCCCTGTTCGAGTTCTCTGGCGCCTGCGCAGGCTGCGGCGAGACCCCCTATATCAAGCTCATTACCCAGCTCTTTGGCGACCGGATGATGATCGCCAACGCTACGGGTTGCACCTCCATCTATGGCGGCAGCGCTCCCACCTGCCCCTATACCGTCAACAGCAAGGGCCATGGCCCCGCCTGGGCCAACTCCCTCTTCGAGGATAACGCCGAATTCGGCTACGGCATGAACCTGGCCACCAACCAGCGCCGGGCCAAGCTGGCGGATATCGTCCGGGAGCTGGCCAGCAAGCTGGATGGCGAAGGCAAGGCGATCTGCCAGGATTGGCTGGATAACATGAACTGCGCAGCTGGTTCCCGCAAGGCCGGCGAAAAGCTCTTGGAGATGGCCAAGAGCTGCCAGAATTGCGGCTGCGAATGCGACGCCCTGTGCAAGCAGATCGTAGAGATGCGCGACCTGTTGGTGAAGAAGAGCCAGTGGGTCTTCGGCGGCGACGGCTGGGCCTATGATATCGGCTACGGCGGATTGGATCACGTCCTGGCCATGGACGAGGATGTGAACATCCTGGTTCTGGATACGGAGGTCTACTCCAATACCGGCGGCCAGTCCTCCAAGGCTACCCCCACGGGCTCCGTGGCCAAGTTCGCCGCAGCGGGCAAGCGCACCAAGAAGAAGGACCTGGGCATGATGGCCATGAGCTATGGCTATGTATACGTGGCCAAGGTCTGCATGGGTGCGGATAAGAACCAGCTGGTCAAGGCCCTGACCGAGGCGGAAGCCTACCCCGGCCCCTCCCTCATCATCGCCTATGCCCCCTGCATCAACCACGGCATCAATATGAGCCATAGCCAGAACGAGGCCAAGAAGGCCGTAGAGGCCGGTTACTGGCCCCTGTACCGCTATAATCCCCAGCTGGCGGAGCAGGGCAAGAACCCCTTCATCCTGGATAGCAAGCCCGCCAAGTCCTCCTATCAGGACTTCATCCGGGGCGAGGTTCGTTATGCCTCCCTGGCCAAGCTCTTCCCCGATGTGGCCGAGCAGCTCTTTGCCCGGGCAGAGGAAGAGGCCAAGGACAAGTACGAATACTACGAGAAACTCAGCAAAATGGAATAAGAAAAGGTCCTATTGCCCCCATGGCTTTGCCATGGGGGCAATAGTATGCGGTCCTACGCGGACAGCGATGGCGCGCGCAGACGTTTGCGGGAAACGATGGTTTATGCCCGCGTCTTTCCTTGAGAGCCGCCCGGCCCCGTAGATCATGGGGCCGGGCTTTGGCTGTCGAAAAACCCATCTAGGGGGTTAAGGGCCACAGCCCCTTACCGCAAAAGGCCCAAAGCAAGGCGGAGCGTCGTGCGCGCGCTTGCAAGCGCACAGCGGAGGCGAAGCGACGGACTTTGCGACGACGAGGGCGGCGGGTGCGCAGGGCGCACACAAAGGCAGGGCCGGGGCTGCGCCCCGGCCCTGCCTTTGGTTTGGCGGCCCTTGGGCCGCCAAACGCCGCCGCCCCCCGGTCCTGCGCGCACAGAGGTTAGCGGGCAGCCTACCGCAGTGCCCGCGTCCCTCGATTACAGCTGCCCGGCCCCGTAGGCCATGGGGCCGGGCTTTCGGCGAAGCTTGAAAGGAACGTTTGTGGAAATACGCAAAGGGGCGGCGGGAATGCGAAGCGCTTCTGAAGGGGCCCTGCGGGGCCCCTACCCTTGGCAAAAAGGGAGCTTGTACCGCCCCTGGGGATACAGGCCGCTTTTCCCATATACCCTTAGTGTACAAGAATAAGTTCCCGGAAAACAAAAAAGCTGGCTGATAGCAAAAGGCCACTTTTCCCGCTCTTTTATGCTATACTGATTCTTAAGGAAGAGGAGGTTATGCGCCCATATGCGACCCATTATCGGCCTTGTGCCCACGGCAAAGCTCTTTGAAGGGGAGGATCCCTTCAAAGATCAATATGTATTTGTGAATAACTATCCTAAGCGTATCCTGGAAAACGGGGGCCTACCCCTGGGGATCCTGAGCGCCGATGGCAGTCTGGATCCGGAGGCTCTGGAGCCCTGCCAGGGCTTCCTGCTCTGCGGGGGCGGAAAGATCTGGCCCTATCATTTGCAGGTAGTAGGTCATGCCTTGCAAACCGGGAAGCCCCTTTTGGGCATATGCCTGGGGATGCAGGCCATCTGCGCCTATTTTCGGGTCCAGGAGGCCCGGCTCCGCCGCCAGTGCACCCTGGATGATCTCGAGCTGTTTGCAGCCCTGAAGCAGGAGCGGTATATGTTCAACCTGCCCGCCCCCGGCCACTGGGAAGTGCCTATCACCCGGGAGAATGGGGAGGAAACCAAGCACCCCGTCCATATCCAGCCCGGAACTTACCTGCATAGGCTCCTGGGCCGGGAGGAGGTACGGGGCATATCCCTGCATAATTACCAGGTAAATGGCCTGCCCCTGGGCCTTACCCTTTCCGCTCTAGCCCAGGATGGGGTCATAGAGGGAATAGAGCGGGGCAATTCCATCCTGGGGGTTCAGTTCCACCCGGAGGTGGAGCGGGAATTCGACTGCCTGTTTGCGGACCTGGTGGAAAAGAGCCGGGCCTATGGCCGGGGCGGGCCTGGGGACTGCATATCCCCCCGGGCGGCGGATTGACCCCGGCCGGGGGGGCGGCGACTTTTGGGGCATAGCCCCAAAAGAGGCGGGCCGGGCCAGAGGCCCGGCCCGCCGGGGCGCAAAGCGCCCCCGCCGTCCCCCTCAGCCTTCCGGCTCCCTGGTCCCGGGCCTATTGGGCGCCATAGGGCCAGGCGTTGTTCACGGGGATAGTCAAGACCTGCCCCACATAGATCAGATCCGGGTCGGCAATGTTATTCAGCGCCACAATGGCGCTCACCGTGGTGCCGAAGCGGCGGGCCAGCTCCGAAAGGGTATCCCCGGCCTGCACGGTATAGGTGATATAGCCGGGCGTAGGCGGGATTACCGTCCCAAGATAGGCCATCAGCGCCGTCCAGGTTCGGGGGCCGATGATTCCGTCCACAGAAAGGCCCTTGGCCGCCTGGAAGGCACGCACGGCGTTCTGGGTATTGGGGCCAAAGATGCCGTCCACAGTGCCCGGGTTATAGCCCGCCCGGGTCAGGGCCGTCTGGGCGATGCGCACCAGCATGCCCCGGTCTCCCCGGCGCAGCAGGATGCTGTTGCTGTCCAGATAGGGCGCCAGGGCCAGCCAGGTGTTAACTTCCACCACGCCGGTCTCCGGAAGCCCCCGCCCCCGCTGGAAGGCCCGCACCGCTGCCTGGGTCCTGGTGCCGAAAAGGCCATCTACATTGGTACCGATATCATAGCCCGCCCGGATAAGGCCGTTCTGCAGGCGGCGGACCATATCCCCCCGGCTGCCCCGGCGCAGGACGTCCGGGTCGCTTTCATAGACGAAGGGCATTAGGAAAGCCCAGGTACGTGGCCCTACAATTCCGTCCTCCTGCAGGCCCAGCACCCGCTGAAACTGCTTTACCGCCCGCTCTGTCTGGGCGCCGAATATGCCGTTGATGGAGCCGGGATCATAGCCTGCCCGGGTCAATGCTGTTTGCAGGGTGCGGACGTCGTTGCCCGTATCCCCGCGCCTTAATGTTCTCATTGCTTGCACCTCTTTAAAGTCGGGATTTACTGCATTCTATTCCCCGGGGGCCCCAGGTGTTCCTAAAGATAGATATTTTCACATTCTTCTTCATTTTTCGGCGCGCTTTATTCAAAGCTGCCGTGTATAATATCTTATATCAATAGAAAGGATCGTTTGACCCATGATACATGAACAAAAGCCATCGAAAAAACCGCTCATCTATTATGCGGTTCTGGCAGCCCTTATGGTGCTGCTGTTAAATGCTTTCTTTTTTCCCTGGGCGCTGGAAAACCAGGTGATCGAAGTCGGGTATGACCAATTCCGGGATATGGTGATAGCTGGCCAGGTCCAGGAGGTCGCCCGCAGCGACCAGGAAGGGCTCATCACTTTCCTGGCAACGGATGAGGAAGGTAAGGAGCGGATCTATAAAACGGGCCTATGGCCGGATGAAGGGCTGACGGAGCTGCTGCTGGAGCAGGACGTTCACTTTGCAGAATCCATCCCAACCCAGGCTTCCCCCCTGATGAGCTTCCTGCTGACCTGGATATTGCCGGTGCTCTTCTTCGTGTTCCTGGGGCAGCTGCTCTCCCGCCGGCTCATGAACAGCATGGGCGGCATGGGCAATGCCATGTCCTTTGGCAAAGCCAATGCCAAGGTCTATATCCAGTCCCAAACGGGGAAAACCTTCGCGGATGTGGCGGGCCAGGATGAAGCCAAGGAAGCCCTGGCAGAGGTAGTAGATTTCCTCCACCATCCGGATAAATACGCCGCCATCGGCGCCAGACTGCCCAAAGGCGTACTGCTAGTAGGCCCTCCGGGTACGGGCAAAACCCTCCTGGCGAAGGCCGTGGCCGGCGAAGCCCAAGTTCCCTTCTTCTCCATTTCCGGTTCGGAATTTGTAGAGATGTTTGTGGGCATGGGCGCCGCCAAGGTGCGGGATCTTTTTAAGCAGGCCAATGAAAAGGCCCCCTGCATCGTCTTTATCGATGAAATTGATACCATCGGCAAAAAGCGGGATGGCAACGGCATGGGCGGCAATGATGAACGGGAGCAAACCCTCAACCAGCTCCTTTCCGAGATGGATGGCTTCGACGGAAAGAAGGGCGTTGTGATTTTGGCGGCTACCAACCGGCCCGAATCCCTAGATCCTGCCCTACTTCGCCCAGGTCGGTTTGACCGGCGCATTCCCGTGGAGCTGCCGGATCTCCAGGGCCGGGAGGCGATCCTCCGGGTGCATGCTGCCAACGTCAACATGTCGGATCAGGTGGATTTCCGGGCCATTGCCCGGGCTACCAGCGGCGCCAGCGGCGCGGAGCTGGCCAATATCATCAACGAAGCGGCCCTCCGGGCCGTCCGCCAGGGCCGCCAGGCCGTAACCCAAGCGGATTTGGAAGAAAGCGTAGAGGTAGTTATTGCCGGCTATCAGCGCAAGAACGCCGTCGTATCCGAAAACGAGAAGAAAATCGTGGCTTATCACGAGATTGGCCATGCCCTGGCCGCTGCCAAGCAGAGCGACAGCGCCCCCGTGCACAAGATTACCATCGTTCCCAGAACCAGCGGCGCCCTGGGCTATACCATGCAGGTGGATGAGGCAGAGCATCTGCTGCTGAGCAGGGAGGCCGCCTTCAATAAGCTGGTTACCCTTACCGCTGGCCGGGCCGCGGAGGAGGTGGTATTCGATTCCATCACCACCGGCGCCTCCAACGATATCGAGCAGGCTACCCGACTGGCCCGGGCTATGATTACCCGCTATGGCATGAGCAAGACATTTGACATGGTGGCCCTGGAAACGGTTTCCAATCAGTATCTGGGGGGCGATACCAGCCTGGCCTGTTCCTCAGAAACGGCGGCCCTGATCGATAAGGAAGTCATCGAGCTGGTGAAAAAGGCTCATGAAAAAGCCCTGGCCATCCTCCAGGAGAACCGGGCGGCCATGGATAAGCTCTCCGCTTACCTGCTGGAGAAGGAAACCATCACCGGGGAAGAGTTCATGGATATCCTCCGGAAACAGGAAGCTGCCCAGTGATTTCTTCCGTTCCCCTGTAAACATTAAAAGCGCCCGAAATTCGGGCGCTTTTTTCAGTCTGCAAAAGCCGGAGCCGGGCTGCTGCCCGTGGGGTGGCTCAGGCGGCTGGAAGAAGGGCTTGCAAAAGCTCCGGCGAGGGGGCGGCGGCGTTTGGCGGGCCAAAGGCCAGCCAAACCAAAGCAGGGGCCGGGGCGAAGCCCCGGCCCCTGCTTTGCGTGCGCTCCGCGCACCCGCCGCCCCCTTTTACGAGGCTCCGCAAACGTTCCGTTTCCCCCGCGGATAAAGCCGGGCAAACCGTATTTTGCCCGGCGGCACATGCGGCTCCTTCCAGCGGGATAAGGCTTCGCTTCCGCGGGGGAAAGATAAAGCCGGGGGCCACGGCCTACGGCCCCCGGCGGCTATAAAGGAAGGGCGCGGGCAGGAACCAGCGATTCCCACTAACGTCTGTGCGCGCTATCAACCTCCGCGCAGGACTCCAGCACCAGATCTGCATATTTGCCCCCTACATAGGCGCAGAGGGCGTCAGGCTCTAGCAGGAGCATCTGCCCCCGGATGCCGGCGCTTACGGCAATCCGGTCGAAAAGCTGGGCCGTCTCTTCCAGAAAAGTAGGCAGCCGCTTTTTCATGCCCACGGGGGAGCAGCCTCCGCGGATATAGCCGGTGGTAGGAAGAAGTTCCTTGAGGTGCAGCATTTCCACCCGCTTATCCCCCATGGCTTTGGCAGCCTTTTTCAGATCCACCTCCGCCCCCACGGGAATGCAGCATACGAAAAGCCCCTGCCGCTCCCCCCGAAGGACCAGAGTTTTGAAGGTGGCCTCCGGATCCAGCCCCAGGGCTGCAGCCGCATGGACGCCGGAAAGATCCGCTTCATCATAGGCATATTCCACCGGCGTAAAGGAAATTCCCGCCTGGGTCAGCAGGCGCATGGCATTGGTGGTGGTCATAGCCGCCGCCTATCTGCTGCCAAAGAGCCGGGCCAGGGGCTCCACAATGGCGCCCAGATCCGCAATGCTCTGGTTCAGGGATGCAATATCTAGTTGGTTTAAGTTCTGCAGGGCCCGGGTAACCTCTACCATGGTTTCCTCCAGGCTTTCCGTGCCTGTAACGGCCAGGTTGGTTACGGATTCGGTCATATAGGTGATGTCTATCTGCTCCAAGCTACTGGCCACCACGGTAAGCCGATCTACCAGCTCCTTGACTCCGGGCAGAACATACAGGGCGCTTCCTGCAATCACCACAAAGATGAGCAAACAAGCCACCGTCCGCACGATGGACATCCAATACATGCGCTTCATAAGTTTAAGCTGCTGTTCTGCCGGCGTGGATGCCGTGTTAATCTGCTGTTCCATAAAACCGCTCCTTTCCATATGGAAAAATAGGAAAATTTCCGGATACTCTGCATGTATGCCTTGTAAGAAGAGGCCTTATACTTTGGGCGTAAGGCTACCTTTAGGGCCCAAGGGTACTCCTATCCTAACATAAACCGGCGTCCAGGGCAAGGCAGTAAGCCCCGCCCGAGCTTATCTCTTGCAAAAATCACCTATACGGTCTACAATAATTAAACATGATTCCAGCATGGACGTTATATCCGGCTTTATTCGGAGGAAGTTATGAACCATATCCTGCCCCTGTCCCGCACCTGGGTTGAAATCAGCCTGGATGCCCTTCGCCATAATTTTGCTTATGCCCAAAAGCTGACGGGGAAAAAAGTCCTTTGCGTCGTCAAGGCGGATGCCTATGGCCATGGGGCCGTGCGCTGCTGCCAGTGCCTGGAAGCGGCCGGCGCGGATGCCTTTGGCGTAAGCTGCCTGAGCGAGGCCCTGGAGCTTAGGCAGGCGGGCATTCAGG
>CALVLF010000138.1 GCA_944336625.1 uncultured Clostridia bacterium | reverse complement strand
CATTTCGGCCCGCTTTATCTTCCCCTTTCATGGCCTAAAATGGGACGCATTGGAAGATAAGAATGGAGGGGAGAGAAAATTGGCGGACTACTAATAGAAAAAACAAAGGGCCCCATATTGCTATGGGGCCCTTTGCCCGCCAGCCCATTGGGGAAAAAGGGCTGGTGGAAAGATGGTTGGGGGTATTGTCATCGGCCCGGAGTGGGGGCTCCGTTATCGGCCGGAATGACCCTTAGGATGCGCGCTCACCAAGGGTGAGGGCTAGGTCTTTGGTTTCGTTTCCTCTCAATACGGTTATTGTTACCGTATCGCCTACGTTATATTCATAGAGCATGGCAGAAAGTTCGCTGGAACCGCTGACTTCCTGCTCATCCAGGGCGATGATGATATCGCTCACCTGGATGCCTGCCTGCTCGGCCGGGCTCTCCGCCTCAACGGCTACGACCTGTGCGCCGGTTATGTAGTTCCCGCCGTAGGAGAACATGCCGAAGGGGCTATTATAGTTGTTGCTGCCAATGCGCAGGGCTACATCCTGCATGCTGATGCCAAGGTAAGGACGGCCGGTTACGTAACCCAGATCCATCAAATCCTGCATAATAGGCAGCGCGCTGTTCATGGGGATTGCAAAGCCGATGCCTTCTACCTCGATGCCGTAGCTCTTGGCATTGACGATACCGATCAGTTCACCATTAGCATTGAAAAGTCCACCGCCAGAGTTGCCAGGGTTCACGGCAGCATCCGTCTGGATAAGGGTCATGTTGTGCCCCTCTACGGTAATGGTACGGTCAAGCCCGCTGATAATGCCCTGGCTGACGCTGCTGGCAAGTACGCCCAGCGGGTTGCCAATGGCGAACACGGGATCGCCAACGACCATTTTAGAAGAATCGCCCAGGGTTGCCGCAGGCAGGCCCGTGGCGTCGATTTTGATAATGGCCAGGTCGGAATAGCTGTCCGTACCAATGAGCGTCGCCTGGTATTCGCTGCCATCCTGCAGGCATACCCGTATATCTTGGCCATCTTCGACCACGTGATTATTGGTAACAATATAGCCATCCGACGTGATGATTACGCCGCTGCCGCTACCAACATCTTCTTCTTGCGTATTTCCTGTCGTATAAGAGATGGTGGTGGTGCTCATATAGATGCCAACCACGCTGGCCATGCTCTGCTGAATTACATCTTGATAGGAGTTGGCGCTAGAGGCAGTTTGGGTTGAAGAGACGATGTTCAGCTGGTCAGAAGCATTACTCCCACTATTGCTGCTTTGCTGGCTCTGGGTCTCTTCCGTTGTTGGCTCCTCTGTTGTGGCCGCTGTATTGTCAGACTCATTTACAACGAGGGAGTCGCTCTGCTGTGCCGTGGTAGCCGGGCTGTTGGCATTTCTGTTGGTAAAGAATACGGTCAAGCCGCTGCTCAATACCGCAACGATCAACAGGCAGGCGACTAGCTGCGCAAGAGAAACGCCCTTATTCTGGCGGCGGTTGTTATTATGCTGTTGGCCGTCTGTATAGCCATCCTGGGCGCTGTAGCTGCCACCGGTATTGCTTTGATTCCAATTGTTATTCGGATTGTATTCCATGGAGTTCGCTCTCCTTTCTTTTGATGCCCTTATTGTAGTATGGAATTTTGAATAGAGAATATCATGATTTAGCCAGTATTATGTTTAAAAGTGAAAAAAATGTGACGCGCCCTTTGACGCCGTACTACAGGGGGCGTATAATAGGGAAGACGGGAGCAAAAGCTCTTATTATCATACCAGGCGGAAAGGAAAAACCTAATGTCCGAGTGCAATCACGATTGTAGTAACTGCGGAAGCGAATGCGCTTCCCGGCAGGGAAATAGCATTCCAAAGGAACCTCTTAATTCCATGAGCCGGGTAGGCCGGGTGATCGGCGTTGTCAGCGGCAAGGGCGGCGTAGGCAAGTCCCTGGTAACGAGCCTGCTGGCCGCTGCCGTGCAAAAATCCGGTAGACAGGCGGCCATTCTGGATGCGGATATTACCGGGCCCTCTATTCCCAAGATGTTTGGAGCGGAAGAGCCCGCCATGGGCGATGCAGAAGGCCTGCTCTTTCCTGCGGAAAGCAAAAGCGGCGTCCGGCTCATGAGCATAAACCTCCTTTTGGAGGAAACCACAACGCCTGTTATCTGGAGAGGCCCGGTAATCGCCGGCGTCGTTAAGCAGTTCTGGACGGATGTGATCTGGGGCGATGTGGATTATATGTTCGTAGATATGCCGCCGGGAACGGGGGATGTACCCCTTACCGTATTTCAAAGCCTGCCGGTGGATGCTATCCTGGTGGTAGCCACGCCCCAGAGCCTGGTTTCCATGATTGTGGAAAAGGCGGTAAATATGGCGGATATGATGCATGTGCCCGTCCTTGGTGTAATTGAAAATATGAGTTACGTCCGTTGCCCGGATTGTGGCAGGGAAATCCAGGTGTTTGGCCAGAGCCATATAGCGCAGATTGCTGCGAATCATGGAATCCCCCTGCTAGGAAGGATCCCTATGGATCCCGCTATCGCCAGCGCCTGCGACGTGGGGGAAGTCCATACGTTGGCAATTCCCGACCTGCAGCCCGCAGTAGATGCAGTGCTTCATCTGTAATCGTTATTTTGCATAGAAGCGGCGCCCGCCTGGCAAAAGTATGCCGCAGGAAGGCAGCGGGCCATAAGGAAATATAAGGCAGGAACCGGCGCGATGAAGGTCGGGCTGGTTCCGATTCGTTTCAAGGGCTTTTTCCTGCGCCCACCAGCGTTAAAGACCTATGGGTTTGCCCAAAAGCGAAAAGAAAAACCACGAAAAGAAAAACCGGCAAGTTTCGAAAGAAACTTGCCGGTTTTGGTCGGGGCGACAGGATTTGAACCTGCGACCTTTTGGTCCCGAACCAAACGCGCTACCAAACTGCGCTACGCCCCGAATGAATGGAGCCAACGAGGGGACTCGAACCCCTGACCTGCTGATTACGAATCAGCTGCTCTACCAACTGAGCTACGTTGGCATTGCTCGAAATTTGAACCGATAAATATTATAGCATAGACAAAACAGGATGTCACTAGTGAATTTTAAAATATTTCCGTATTGAAACCTCAAGGCTTGCGAAAGACGGGGTTTTCGTGTATTCTAAAATATACGCAAAAGCCAAACGTGGTTGTGTAAACCGGAAAAGAGGTTGCTATGGCAAAGCCCCTGGTGGCGGTAGTTGGCCGCCCAAATGTTGGGAAATCCACATTTTTTAATAGAATCATTGGTAAGCGCATCGCTATCGTGGAGGATACTCCCGGCGTTACCCGGGACCGGATCTATGGCGACGCGACCTGGCTGGAACATGAATTTACCCTGGTAGATACCGGCGGTATCGAGCCGGTGAAAGAGGATATCATTAGCGTGCAGATGCGCCGGCAGGCGCAGCTGGCCATCGACACTGCGGATGTGATCATTTTCTTGGTGGATGGCCGGGAGGGGCTTACCGCTGCCGATGAAGAAGTCGCCCAAATGCTTCGCCGTTCCCGCAAGCCGGTGGTTTTAGCCGTAAATAAAATTGATCATCCCAAGTTTGAGGATGCGGTCTATGATTTTTACAGCTTGGGCATTGGGAACCCTATTACCATTTCCGGCGAACAGGGCTTAGGATTGGGGGATTTGCTGGATGAGGTGGTAGCCTATTTTCCGGATACGGAAAATGCGGCTATCGAGGCTGCTACAGGAATCGCTATCGTGGGGAAGCCCAATGTGGGCAAATCCAGTCTGGTAAATGCCCTTTTGGGCTATGAACGGACCATCGTCAGCGAGATCGCCGGCACCACCCGTGATGCCATTGATACGCCTTTTACCTATAATGGTAAGCCCTATGTGCTGGTGGATACGGCAGGCATTCGCCGCAAACGGACCATCGATGATGCCACCATCGAGCGCTATAGCGTAATCCGGTCCTTGGGAGCCATCCGCCGGGCGGATGTGGTGCTCATTGTGGTGGATGCCAGCCAGGAGATGAGCGAGCAGGATGTGCGCATTGCGGGCTATGTCCATGAAGAGGGCAAGGCCTCGGTCGTAATCGTAAACAAATGGGATCTCATTGAAAAAGATACATATACTATGAATCGGTTTAAGAAAAAGCTTTATGCAGATCTGGCCTTCATGGATTATGTGCCCACCCTGTTTATATCCGCCAAAACGGGCCAACGGGTAAATAAGGTGATGGAAATGGCCAATTATGCCTATAGCCAGAACTGCATGCGGGTTTCCACCGGTACCCTGAACGATATCATCAACGAAGCCGTTACCATTACGGAGCCCCCAAGCAATAAAGGGCGCCGGCTGAAAATATACTATGGCACCCAGGTTTCCATTAAGCCGCCTACCTTTGTGCTGTTTGTAAACGACCCGGATTTAATGCATTTTTCCTATAAGCGATATCTGGAAAATTATCTGCGCAAATCCTTCGGTCTGGATGCTACGCCTATTCGGCTTATCATCCGGGAACGTTCTGCAAAGGATGACGGCCCAGGCCGCGCATAGGCCACGCTTGATAAGCTGCGGCTATCTCCATGCGGCAGTATTCAAAAGGAATTTGGAAAAATTACCTGCGAGGAACGGCTGAAAAATCGGCCGTTCCTTTTTTAATCCTGTCTTTGGATTACCTCTTGTACACTAAGGGTACTATGGGTGAAAGAAAAAACGGCAGCGCTGCCCGATGTTCCTTCCCGCTTGTAGGCAGAGAATAAGGTATACGGAAAAGAAAAAATAAGGGCAGATGAACCAGGGCGTATTTTGTTGAAGAATACATTTCATGAAACTTATAAGTATGCTATACTAAGGAAGATATAAAGGAGGTGGCCTTATGAAACGAAAAACCCGCGTGGCAATTCTTACCAGCGGCGGCGACTGCCAAGGCCTGAATGCGGCAATCAGGGGGGTTGGAAAAACCCTTACCCAATATGTTGAAAACATCGAAATTTTCGGAATGTATGATGGCTATCGGGGCCTTGCAGAAAACGACTACCGATATATGGAAGCCAAGGATTTCTCCGGTATATTAAGCCTTGGCGGCACCATGCTGGGCACATCCCGGCAAAAATATATTCCCGGACAGGCAATTCTGGACGCGGAGGGGAATGATATGATGCCGGCCATGCTGGATACCTACGCCCGGCTGAATCTGGACTGCGTAGTGGTCATGGGAGGAAACGGGACGCAGAAGAGCGCCAAGCTGCTGATGGATGCGGGTATGAATGTTATTACGCTTCCCAAAACCATCGATAACGATATCTATGGCACGGAGATTACTTTCGGTTTTCAGAGTGCCGTGGATATTGCTACCAATGTTATGGACTATATCCATACCACAGCAAGCTCCCATCGCCGCATCTTTATTGTGGAGCTGATGGGGCGGGATGCGGGCTGGCTTACGCTGCATGCAGGCATCGCTTCCGGGGCCGACGTGATTCTGATTCCAGAAATTCCTTACGATCTGGAGTCCGTTGCAGAGTCCATTGAGCGCCGTAAAAAGCAGGGCCGCCATTATTCCATTTTGGCGGTGGCGGAAGGCGTGGTTGCCAAAGGGGATGCCCTCCTTTCCGAGGATGAAAGGCGGGCATTGCGGGAGCGCAGTGATTACCCTACCGTTTCTTACCGCATTGCGAAAGAGCTGGAGCAGCTTACGGGCCAGCAGACCAGGGTGACCATTCCCGGCCATTATCAGCGGGGCGGCCCGCCCTGCCCCTATGACCGGGTGCTGGCAACGCAATTTGGCACTGGGGCAGCCCGGCTTATTCGGGATAAACAGTATGGCCGCATGGTGGCCATGCAGCATGGCGAGATCGTATCCGTACCGCTGGAAGAGGCGGCTAGCAAAACCAAATTCCTGCCTGTGGATCACCCCTTGATTCAGGCCGCCCGGGATGTTGGAACCGGCTTTGGTGATTGATATGCTGCAAAGCATGTAAGTACAGCCGGTTTCTGGATAAGACAAATTCATTTGGCGCATAAAAAGGCAGCCGCCAGGCTTTTATGCCTGCGGCTGTCCTTGCATCGTCAGGGCAAGGCTCACACGGTGATGACCTTTTCCGCTTCCTGCATCTTGGTTACGATGTCGTACATATTGCTTACGATGCCAACCTTGATCTGGTCCGCAATACCATAGTAATTCAGGCATGTGCCACAGACTAAAATAGCGGCGCCTTTTTGCTCCAGGGCCCGAATGCTGTCCACTACATCCGCCTCATCGCCGGCGGGCAGCTTCACGCCGCCGTTCATAAACAGAACGGAAGCAGGCACATCCTCGCTCTGGGAAAGGGTATAGAGGAACATTTTGAGCAAATTATATCCCAGGGTTGCATCACCATCGCCCAGAATACCCTTGCCGATAAATACGGCGTAGCTGCCGGCCTTTTTCTGCGCCGCCTCTGCTTGGCCGCTCTGGGGGAAGGATACCTCATAACGGCCGGGCTCTTCTTTGACGGTGGCTTCGATGCCGCGGCTTGCGGCCAAACGCTTCAGATTTTCTACAGCCGTCGTATTATCCACGGCAATCATCAGGGGAACCTGTCCGGCATCCAGGGCCTGCCGGGTTAGGATTACGGGTTGCGGACAGGCTTTACCCATTGCATCGATGAAATGCGCCATTGCAAATATGCTCCTTTTCATTGTATTTTTTCTATAAAATAACTATAGCCGATTGCCGGGCAAAATACAATATCCTATAATGGTAATATTAGGAGGAGCGTATGCGGAACGATTCTTACTATATGCTGGCTTTTGATTCCACCCACCAGGCCATCCGGGCCCAGCGGCTGCTTAAGCCAGTGCTGCCCATCTGCGTTATGCCGACTTTACGGGCTGTTCAGGCTGGGTGCGGCATCTCTCTGCGCATAGAGGAGGCGGACTTTGCTACCTTGCAGCAGGCCTTGAATCGGATTGGGGAGACGGACTGGCGGCTCTATGCGATTCAGGGCGATCGGGTTCAGAAAATTATAGATATTCATGCAGAGGAAACAAAGGATAATAGATAAAATCGATAATGGAGGACACTCCATGCAAAACAGAAAGGCTCCCTTCTGGCGCGTTACAAAAAGAGACCTGCTTCTTTTAGGCGGCTTTCTTCTGATAGCCGGACTTGGGGCGGCATATGTTTTTTCACAAAGCCATGGCGACCGGATCCGGATATACGTAGGCAGTGCATTATATCAGGAGGCCGACCTTTCTGAGGACCAGGTGATTCTGATTCAACAGGAAGATGGGAAGGAAAACCGTCTTGTCATTGCCAATGGACAGGCATATATGGAATCAGCCAATTGCCCGAATCGGGATTGTATCGCCCAAACCCCCTTGGGGGGAGAAGATAGCCAGCTGCGTGCCCTGGGGAACTGGATTATCTGTTTACCGAATCAGGTCAGCGTGGAGCTGGTTGCGGAGGGAGAATGAAAGCAAAACAAGCCGCCCACTTCGGCCTTCTGACTGCTACCGCCCTTATCTTAGGATACCTAGAGCAGCTGGTGCCCATCGCCCCCGGGCTGCCCGGCGTAAAGCTTGGCCTGGGTAACCTCGTCCTTCTATACAGCCTGTATGCTTATAATATAAGACAGACGGTTGTGCTGATGGTCCTGAAGGTTCTGCTTTGCAGCCTGCTCTTTTCCGGCCCTGTCGCCCTTCTATACAGCCTTGCTGGGGGTATACTAAGCCTTATGGCTATGGTGCTTTTGAAAAGGATCTCCGGCTTTAGCATAATCGGGGTTTCCGCTGTGGGGGCGGTTTTTCATAATTTAGGGCAGCTGGGCGTAGCCGCCCTGATCGTTGGGCCGTTGGCCGCGCTTTCCTACTTGCCAATTTTGATGCTTTCCGCTATAATAACAGGAGTGTTAACCGGATTTATTGCAGGCTCCGTTTTAAAAGCCCGCAACCTCTTCGAACCATCCAACCGTAAATAATTTTAACAACTCAATCGCATATTTTTATTAGGAGTGTATTGTGTATGAAAAAAGGGTTACCTGCGTGGGCAACGCTGGCGCTGATCTCTTTGGTGGCAGGCCTTCTATTAGGGTTCACAAATGAGCTGACGGCGCCAACGATCGAGGAACAGAACCGCATTCAGGCAGAGGCTGCCCGAAGGAGCGTTTTGCCGCAGGCGGAAGAATTCGAAGAAATTCAACTGGAGGCGGATTCCGGGCTGGATAGCTGTTATGCGGGCAAGGCGGCTGGCCAGATCGTTGGCTATGTTGCGCAGGTAACCACCAGAGGATATGGCGGTGAAATAGAAGTAACCACTGGCGTAGATCTCTCTGGCACGATTGTTGGAATCAGCGTTGGCGGTGCTAATTTCTCCGAAACTATGGGGTTGGGTTCTAAAGCGAGAGAGCCGGAATTCACAGATCAGTTTACAGGCATTACCGCGCCGGTAGCTCTTGGTGATAATGTAGATGCAATCACCAGCGCTACAATCACCTCCGCAGCAGTGGTAAGCGCTGTAAATATTGCTTGCGATTATATTGATACCTTACAGGGATAAATACCTTCTGCAGGAAAAGGACAGGCGGGAGTTTTTCCGGAGCCTGTCCTTTTTTATTCCAGCGAACCAAGAAATAGCTGCCAAGGCCTGGAGCCAAAACGGCATCGCTGGCATATCCGGGAAGGGTCAGCGATCAGCCTTGTTCCTTTTGCGGCAAGATCTGCGTACGGCCATAATGGATCATGGCGGCCAGTGCCAAAATGATGGCAATGGAGAAAAGCGGAAGAACTATAAAGGAAAGGGCCTGGAAGGGCTGAAAGTTGGAAATCAGGGTTACCAGCACGCTGACATTAAAGAAGCCGGCAGCGAATTTTCCAAGCTTATCCGAAATTACAACGACCTTTTTCCTGCGCAGCATAATAAGACCGCCTAAAAGCATAGCAAATTCCTTAACTGCCGCGATCAACGGAATAAAAAGCGGGAGCCATCCGCGCAGATAAAAGCAAAACAGGGCACAGAGAACCAAGAGCTTATCCGCCAGTGGGTCTAGAATTTTTCCTAGATTGGTAATCCAGTTGTTCCGGCGGGCAAGATATCCATCTAGAATATCAGTAAAAAAGGCGGCGGCATAAATCACGAAAGCAGCCATAAAATCGTCCGCCTGAAAGAAATAGGCAAACAGGCCGACCATGACCAGCCGCATGCAGGAAAGTATATTGGGAATGTGCTTCAAAACAGAACCTCCATAATAGCCTAACAAAATCTAGGAAACAGATTTCATATACTTACATTATTATAGCTTATTATCAAAAAACTATCTACAAAAACCTGGCAGAATTATGCCACCGGTTGACAGGGGGGGGCCCAGCGTATAAAATGGTAGAGTTGAAACGCCTGCACGGCAAAAACAAAGGAGATATCAGATCAATATGAACAACCGGAAAACTCTTCTGCGCGTATGCGCTCTGGGCCTAGTGGTGCTTATGCTGGGTGGATGCAGTGCATTAATCTCAGATCCAGTAGTAGCGACAGTAGGAGATGTAGAGGTCACCTATAGCCAGTTCTACAACGTGTTCGAAACCTATTCTGCATATGGTATGCTGGATACTTCCACTGCCGAAGGCCTGGAGGAAGCGCACCAGACCGTTTTTGATGTTCTGATCGACGGTACGCTGCCCCTGGCCATCGCCCATGAGCAGGGCCTTACCCTGACGGAGGAGGAAGAGGCCGAAGCCTTGGAAAACGCAGCTGCCGACATGGAATCCTACCTGAGCACATATCTGGATGATTCCATCACCGATGAGGACGCCCGAATGGAGGCTGCCATCGAAGCCTTCAATGACGCTTATGCTTCCGCTGGCGTAACCTATGAGCAGGCAAAGGAAGAGACCGAGCAGAGCTATCTGGACCAGGCTCTTGGCAATAAGCTCATCGACCAGATCCGCTCTGAGGTCCCGGCAACCACAGACGAGGAGGCACAGACCTGGTACGATGAACAGCTTGCCGCAGAAAGGGAAGAGTATGCAGAGGACAGCACTGCCTATTATTATGATAGCCAGTATTATTCCTATACCGGCGAAGTCCAGCCTCTGGTGGCTCCGGAGGGCCTGTTCTATGTAAAGCATATCCTCATCCGGGATGATTCAGATGACAGCGATACCAGCAGCGATTCCTCCGGCGAGGAATCCCTTTCCTCCTCCGATTCTGTCAGCTTTACAGATCCGGAAGAGCTGGCCAATACGGTACTGGAAAAGGTAGAAGCCGGGGAGGATTTTGATACGCTGATTGAAGCCTATGGTGATGACCCCGGCATGGAATCTGAGCCTACAAAATCCCAGGGTTATATCATCGGCGAAGGGTTTGATTCCATTTATGATGACGCTTTCTATGAGGCTGCTATGGAGCTTAAGGAAACCGGGGACACCTCCGGTATTGTAAAGGGAAGCAGCGGCTACCACATCATCCGCCGGGTTGGCGATGTCAGCACCGATCCTATCCCCTTTGAGGATGTGGTGGAGGAGATCAAAACCTACCTCGACACCCAGAAGCAGGATGAAGCTTATAATGCCAAGCTGGAAGAATGGCGGGAACAGGTGGAGATTAAGACCTATGAAAAGCGGGTTAGTTATATCGGCCTGCAATAAGCCTTGTAAATAATTATAAGGAGAAAGGATTTCTCCTTATGTAAGCAATCAGGATAATAGGCTGCCAAGGGATTTTTCCTTGGCAGTTTTTCTACCGGCTGTATTCGGTTGGAAAAATGCTGTAAATCATCGATTTTTTTACAAATATGTAAATATTTTATAAAAATATAAGCAATAAACAGCATCTTGTGCTATAGTGAAAATAACAGCAATGGAGGGGCACATCTATATGACAAAACGTCTATACTATCCCGACACGGGGACAGATGAACTGAATTGCCAAGCCCGGGTCCTTGCCTGCCAGCCGGTAGAAGGCGGCGGGTATGATATTCTCCTGGATCAAACCGTAATATACCCAGAGGGAGGCGGGCAAAAGAGCGATACGGGCTGCTTGCTTCAGCTGCCGGAAAAAACGGTTCTGGCCCAGATTACCCATGCCCGGGAAGAAGGGGAGGAAGTTTGGCACAGGTCGGAGCGGCCTATTCTGCCGGACACCCAGGTGCTCGTCAAAGCGGACGCGGAAAGGCGTCGGGATCATAGCGTTCAGCATAGCGGGGAACATATCCTTTCCGGCTTGGCCTGCCGGCTTTTTGGGGCAAAAAATGTCGGTTTCCATATGGCGGAGGATTATTCCACCCTGGATTTGGATATATTTCTCAGCGAGGAGCAGCTCCTGGCGCTGCAACGGGCTGCCAATCAGGCTGTACAAAGCGATGTCCCCACCAGGATACAAGTGGTGGAGGCGGAAGCCCTGGATGAAATGGAGCTGCGCAAAAAAGCAAAAGGGCTGACTGGAACCGTACGGGTGCTTTACATCGGGGGGGTTGACTCATGCACTTGTTGCGGTACCCATGTAAGCCGGGCTGGGGAAATCGGTTTTATCCGCATAGACGCATCCGCGAAATATAAGGGCGGCATACGGATCTGGTTTTCCTGTGGAATGCGGGCAGTGGAGGCGGCTTTGCAGGAAAAGTGCATTCTGGACAAGCTGGCCCATCGTTTCTCTACAAAAGTGGCGGAACTGCCGGAGGCGGTTTACCGGCAAGGGGATGCCCTAGCCGCGTGCAAGCGGGAGATGCGCCGTCGCACTGCGGCTCTACTGGAATACCAGGCCAAGGATCTCTTGGCTTCCGCGGAGAAATTTGGCGGTGTCCGCCTGGCAGCTACCTCCTTGGAGAATATGGATATGGGAGATCTGAAGCTTTTGGCAGAAAAGCTGTGCAGGGAGGAAGGGGTTATCGCCCTTCTGCTGAGCCAGCAGGCAGGCAGCCTGCATTATCAGCTGGCACGGTCCGCAGATGTGCAGGAGAGCATGAAGGAGTTCTGCCTTATCATGAATGGACTTACAGGGGGACGTGGCGGCGGCCGGGATGATTTGGCCCAGGGCAGTGCCCCTGCCGCGGCCTCCAGCCGGCCGGAGGAGATACTGGAAAGCATGCTGGCCTATTGCCGGCAGCGTTTTCGCGGTTAACGAATTGAATTTTTAAATGGAGGGATTACAGAAATGAAGGGAGTTCTTTCCCTGGTGCTGGCTCTGTGCCTGCTTGGTGGATGCGCGAAGGAGCCTCAGGTCATCGATGTGGCGCAGACGCAGCAGCGCACGGCAATCCCGGGTCAGACCCAGGCTGTGGCGCCTTCCCCTATGCCCGCCGGGACTCCCGCGCCCTATATTACGGAGGCGACGTTCATAGTGGAATGTGAGGATGGGGTCAACCTGCGGGAATCCTCATCTTCCAAGTCAGCCCAGATTGGTACGCTGCAAAATGGAGACCGTGTAAAGGTGCTGGGGTATCAGAGCCAGCGGTTTGCCCGGGTACAGTTAGAGAAAAACGGCCAGGTAGGCTATGCGATCGCAGGCTATTTAAGGCTGGAGGACTATAGCGAGTTTGGGCTGGAGATCGTAAAGCCGCAGGAAAAGTATTCCTATGAACAAATGCTTGCAGATACGGAAACCCTGGCCCAGAGATATACAGATCTTTGCTCTATGGATAGCGCCGGGGAGAGCGTGGAAGGCCGGGAGCTACGGCTGCTGGTAATCGGCAATGTGGAGGCGCCCCATCACGTATTCGTCCAAGGGGCCATTCATGCCCGGGATCATATGTCTGCGCTGCTCTGTGTAGCCCTGGCGGAAAAGCTGCTGCAGCAGGGAGGGGAAGAGGATGTGTGCTTCCATATGCTGCCCATGTCCAATCCGGATGGGGTAACGATTCAGCAGGGAGAAACCTTTTCAGAGCAGGTGCAGCGGATTTATACCAGCGATGGGGAAAAGGGACTAAGCGTGGATACGGGGACGGTATACCTCTCCCAATGGCAGGCCAATGCCAATGGCGTGGATCTGAACCGGAACTTCGACGCCCTTTGGGAAAACATCGATTCTACCGAGGGCCCTTCCTTCATGAATTACCGGGGCGAAGCGCCGGGCAGCGAACCGGAGACCCAGGCCCTTATGGCCTATACGGACCGGTATGACTTTGATGCAACCATCAGCTACCATGCTACAGGAAGCGCCATTTACTGGGAATTCGGGGAGGATGCGGCCCTGAACGCCCAGTCCTTGCGTTTGGCGGAGGCCATCAAGGAAGTGAGCGCCTATGAGCCCCTGGGGGATAGCGGAAACAGCTTTGGCGGCTATAAGGACTGGGCTATGCTGAAGCGGGGGATTCCCTCCGTCACCATCGAGGTAGGAACCCGGGCGGCCCCCCTTACGGAAACGGAGTTTTCCAATATATTCCTGCGGAATCTGGGGGTTTTCCCGGCGGTAGCGGAATTGTTACGGAATTCGTAAAAAAATCTTGACAGCGAGGCGGCACGTGCATATAATAATTAAAGTTAAGCAGGAGCCGCCCGCTTCTCACCCGCCGGCATTGGTCAGGCGCGGTTATGGCACGATTATTTTTGCATGTATGCGATTCGATTAGCGGGCTGCGAATGCCCGCTAATTTATTTTTTAATGGAGGTGTCCACCATCGCTAAGGATGAGCTGTTCATCAACGAACAAATACGCGACAAGGAAGTGCGTCTCATAGACGCGGAAGGGAATCAGCAGGGGATTGTTTCCCTGGAGGTGGCTATGAATGTGGCGGAGGAGGCCGGCCTGGATCTTGTGAAGATTGCCCCCAATGCGGTGCCCCCCGTCTGCAAAGTCATGGATTATGGCAAGTATAAGTTCGAACAGGGTAAACGCGAAAAAGAACAACGCAAAAACCAAAAGGTGATCGAGCTCAAGGAAATCAGGCTGAGCGCTACCATCGATCTGCACGATATGGAGGTCAAGGCGAAAAGCGCTACCAAATTCCTTACCAATGGTGATAAGGTCAAGGTCTCTATCCGGTTTCGGGGCCGCCAGGCTAAGCACGGGGATATCGGCCTGGATGTAATGAACACCTTCTATGAAATGGTCAAGGACAATGCTGCGATCGACCGGCCTGCCAAGCAGGAAGGGCGCAATATGTTCATGATACTTACACCAAAAAACAATTAAACTTTTTACAGGAGGAATGCCCCATGCCAAAGATCAAAACCCACCGGGGTGCTGCTAAACGCTTCAGCCTTACCAAATCCGGTAAGATAAAAAGAGGCAAGGCCTATAAGAGCCACATCCTTACAAAGAAGAGCACCAAGCGCCTTCGCGGCCTTCGCCAGACCGGCTATATTGCCGACTGTGAAGCTAAGAAGATCCGTGAGCTGATTCCCTATAAGTAAGGAGGTATAGAACCATGGCACGTATTAAAAGAGCAGTAAATGCGGCGAAAAAGCGCCGCAAGGTTTTCAAGCTTTCCAAGGGCTATTATGGCGCTAAGAGCAAGCAGTACCGCAGCGCTTCCCAGCAGGTCATGCGCTCCATGGCCTATGCCTATGTAGGCCGTAAACTCAAAAAGCGGGAGTACCGGCAGCTCTGGATTGCCCGTATCAACGCAGGCGCCCGCATGTGCGGCATGAGCTACAGCCGGATGATCGACGGCTTGAAGAAGGCTGGCGTAGACGTCAACCGCAAAGTATTAGCTGATCTAGCCGTTAACGACATGCCCGCGTTTGAGAAGCTGGCAGAGACTGCAAAAGAGGCTTTGGCATAAGCCCTCTAGATTTGTTGTATACCCGGCGAGAAGGGGGGATCCCTTTCTCGCTTTCTATATTTTATATGCGAAAAGGCAGCCCGAGGCGCTCATGCAGTGCCAAGGATTCGTGTTCCGTCCAGGCCTTTTTATGATATAATAGTGGGGATAAGGACAAAGGGAGGCACCTATGCTGATTGAAAGCACGCGCAATGAAAAAGTAAAACGGGCTAGAGCCCTCGCAAACCGAAAAGGCCGGGCGGAGCAGGGAGCCCATTTTATAGAAGGGGAAAAGCTGGTTCGGGAAGCAATCGTTTCCGGCGCTGCCTTTCAGGATGCCTTCATTGAGGCGGGGCATGATATCATGGCGGCGGTTTTATCCGGCAGCGGCGCTGAGGTGCATACGGTTAGCCGGGCCGTTATGGAGAGCCTGACCCTTACGGATACGCCGCAATGGGTCTGCGCCACCATCAAGACGCCAAACACCCCGCTGCCCGAATTCTATCCCGCAGGCCTGATCGTTGCGCTGGACTGCGTGCAGGACCCAGGAAATTTGGGAACCATTCTGCGTACGGCGGATGCCATGGGGGCCAGCGGGCTGCTGCTGGGGGCGGGCTGTGCCGATCCATATGCGCCCAAGCCCCTGCGGGCGGCCATGGGGAGTATCTATCACCTGCCCGTATGGCAGGGCGACCTGATGCTGGAAATTCCCCGCCTTTCAGAGCAGGGGTTCCTCTGTATATGCGGCCATTTAAAGGGCGGCGATACCCTGCCCAGCCCCGGGGAGCGCTGCGTGCTTCTCATCGGCAATGAGGGGAGCGGGGTCTCAGATGAGCTGGCGGCCCTCTGCTTCAAATACCGGCTGCCAATGTACGGCTTCGCGGAAAGCCTGAACGCCTCGGTGGCAGCGGGCATCTTGATTTATGAGCTGGCACGCCGGATGCATGAAAAATAAAAAAGAGATTTCTGTTAAGGACAGGATATGCTTCGGGCGCCTGCAACCCTGTCCGGTACTATCTTTTCATATCAATAAGTCTAAAAGGAGGCGGCGCTTATGCTGCTGCCTCCAAACTTATTCGCCACCCTGCAAGGATGGCGCTTTTTATGTTATGAAACAACCTCCTTATTCTGCCATTTTACAGAACTAAGCCCCGCTCTCTATCTGGGCGCTTATAGAAAAAGGGCGATTGCACAATAGACCAAAGCCAGAGCCATCAACCGGTTAATCCATTTGGCGTGCGTATTGTAAAATCCACAGAATATGGAACCAAAGGCCGCCCAAAGCGTACAGCTGCATACGCCCCCCAGGGGGATCAGAACCGCCTTTGCCGCAATGGCCGGGAAGGTGTGAAAGTAGGGCAGGATATAGTTGGACATGGACGTAAGGGCGAAAAGCAGAAGTTTGGGGTTCATAAACTGAAAAAGGAGGGCCCCGCCTAAGGTCATGGCCTTTGGCGGCGCGGCTTTTTTTGCGGATATGCCGCCGCTGGTCCATAGCTTATAGGCGAGAAACAGCATATATCCACAGCCAACGGCCAACATAACCGGCCGGATGCTGGGCAAATATAGGAAAAGAGCCTCGCTGAACAGCCCCACCAGGGTCATGATGATGGATTGACCGCAAAATAACCCCGCTATAAAAGGCAGGGTTTTGCGTAAGCCAAAGCGGATGCCATTGCTCATGGCCGTAACCGTATTGGGGCCAGGGGTAATGTCCACAATGGCGATATAGGTTAAAAACTGGGATAAACTGAACATAACTACATTCCCTTAGGCCGGATTCCGAGCTTGAGCAGGGCCTGGTAAAGGCGGGGAATGGGCAGGCCGATAACGGTAAAGTAGCAGCCCTCCACCCGCTCAACCAGGATGGCGCCCAGCCCTTGAATGCCATAGGCCCCTGCCTTATCCAGGGGTTCGCCGGTATGGATATATGCCCGTATCTCCCAATCCTCCAATTTGCGGAAAGTCACCCGTGTGGTATCATGGAGGATCTGGCGGCTACCTGGCGCCAATACGGCCAGCCCAGTATAGACCGTATGGGTGCGCCCGCTTAGAGCATGGAGAATACGGTCCGCATCCTGTGCATCCCGGGGCTTGCCAATGATTGTATCATCTAACCATACGATGGTATCCGCGCCCACCACACAGGCTTGGGGATGCTGGGCAAAAACCGGTTCCGCTTTGCGCAGGGCCAGCCGCTCCACATAGGTACCGGGGTCGGTAAAAGGGATATCTTCGTCAGCGGGGCTAACAACAGGCGTAAAAGGCAGGCCGATGAGCTCAAACAGCTCCCGGCGCCGGGGGGATTTAGAGGCCAGGATCAGATCCATAAAGCAGAACTCCTCAATTATTCCATTGGAATTTAAAAAGGCTGAAGGTAGTATAGCATATTTTTTCCTGTATAACTACGGGTATCTTGGACATACTTCCCAATAGAAGACAACTTTGGGGAGGTATTCCATATATGTTTACCAATGGATTGATGGGAACGCTGGGGGGCGGGTTGGCCGTGGATCTTGGAACGGTAAATACGCTGGTGGCGGTTCGGGGGCGCGGCATCGTTCTGCGGGAGCCCACTGTGGTTTCGGTACAGGCAGATAATCATAATGAAGTATTCGCCGTTGGCAAAGAGGCGATGGAGCTTTTAGGGAGATCTCCAGGGGGCGTGAATGTATGCTACCCCATGCGGGAGGGAGTCGTTTGCGATGGACCCCTATGTGAAGCTATGCTCAAGCACTATATCCGCCGGGCTTGGGGCAGAAGGATCGGCCCCTTGGGTGTGCGGCTAATGCTGTGCTTGCCCCTATGCATAACGGATATTGAGCGGCGGGCGCTGGTAGAAGCTGCAAAGGCAGCGGGCGCCCGGGAAGTGCTGCTTATGGAGGAGCCCGTTGCCGCTGCTTTGGGGGCAGGCATTTCCCCTAAGGATCCCTTCGGAAATATGGTAGTGGATATTGGCGGCGGCACGACGGATGCAGCTGTTTTGGCCCTGGGCGGCATCGCGGCCCACCGAAGCATACGGGTCGGGGGCACGCATATTGACGAAGCAATCGTCGAATATGTTCGCGAGGAGTATGGCCTGGTGATTGGCATGAGAACGGCGGAGCAGCTGAAAATCGCTTTGGGCAAGGCGCAGGTGGGCGGGGGCGCCCAATGTGAAATCCGGGGAAGAAAGCTGGATACGGGCCTGCCCGCTTCCCTAACGGTGAGCCAGGGGGAAATCGGCCATGCCATCATTGGTCCCCTTCGGAAAATTGCCGGCGCCGTGCGGGATACCCTGGCGGAAACGCCCCCGGAGCTTGCAGGCGATATTTACGAACGAGGGCTCATATTGACCGGAGGCGGTGCCTTGCTCAAAGGCATGTCCGCCTTGCTCAAGCGGGATACGGGGCTTCCGGTGCGGGTGGCGGAAGAGCCGATGGACTGCGTTGTTTTGGGCGCTCTGAAGGGATTAAATCAACGGGATGCGATTCCGGAATCCCTCTATGCGGATATGACAGCAGACGCCTGAACATGCCTGCCCTATCCTTACCCTTAAGTTCCAAGGGAATACACGGTTTTGGCAGGCTTGCTTTGCGCCCAGTTCGCGGCGCAGGAGCGATGGACTAGCAGCGCGAATTCCAGCGGCTGCAACCAAAAATGGGCCAAAGCAGGCCTGCTCAGGCAAGTATCCCCTTGGACTTTAAGGGTAAACATTGTGTGACTTATGGCTGGCCAACCTTGCTTTGGCTGGCCTTTCATTTTATAATAACCCTATGTATATACAAAATGGGAGAAAACATGGGTAAGCTGTTTAAAAATAAATTTGTCATATTGCTGTTGGTTATCATTTTGATTCTGGCGGCGTTGGCTTTCATTACGACGAGAAACGAGGCAGCCGCTACCTGGGCAGAAGACATTGTGAATACCATTGCCCAGCCCATACAGCGTTTCTCCGTCAACGCATCCAATAGCGTGATCGACTTTTTCGAACAGGTATTTAAAACTACGGATGCGGATCTGGAAAATGAGCAGCTGCGGGTGCGTATAGCCCAATATGAAATCATGGAGGATGAACTCACAAATCTTAGAGCAGAAAATGAGCGGCTCAGAGAGCTCCTGAATTATACGGATACGGTAGAGGGCTACAGCTTTGTTACGGCCCCGGTAATCGGCCGGAGCCAGGGGATTTGGTTCAATGAGTTTTCCGTTGGCGCCGGGAGAAATCAGGGCGTTGCAGAGAATATGGCGGTTATTAATGGCTCTGGCCTTGTGGGGATGGTGACCAGCGTCAGCGCCAACAGCTGTAAGGTGACCGGCATTATCGATTCCACCTCCGATGTGAGCGTTATTGTAGAGCGTACGCGGGACTATGGATTTGTTCGGGGCATACTGGAGGCGGGGAGCAGCGGCGATATGATGGAACTGTATTATCTTCCCACCGGGAACGACCTGGTTCCCGGGGATATAATCGTAACCAGCGGTATCGACGGCATCTTTCCCCGCGGAATTACCGTAGGTTCCGTTGTGGAGGTATCCAGAACCAGCGAGGATGCAGAGGATAGGGATGCCCTTGTCCAGCCGGCGGTAGACTTTTTGCGCCTGGAAGAGGTTATGATCCTTACGGCTGCGCCGGCAGAAGAGGAAGCGGAGGGATAAAATGTACCGCATCTCTGTTGCCATTTCGATCCTATTTGGAATTTATCTGGATAGCTTTCTCTTTGCCCGGTTCAATATACTGGATATCCGCCCGGATGCCATGATGGCGCTTATGGTCTCCCTGGGGGTGCTGCTAGGGCAGCGGGAAGGCCTGTTTATTGGCCTGCTATCCGGGCTCCTTACAGATTTGCTATATAGCCGGATTATCGGCCTCGGCGCAATTGCCTATATGCTGGCAGGGGCGGCAGGCGGTATTTTTTATAAAAAGTTTTATGCGGATAATATCGTAATCCCGGCAGTGACGGCAGCCCTGTGCTCTTTTGCGAAGGAGCATCTTATGGCGCTATCCGTATTGCTTTTAGGGGGACGTTTTCGCTTTTTTGAAATGTTTTTTACGTATATGCTTCCCTGCGCCCTGGTTACGGGTGCGTTCTGCGCGTTGATCCATCTGGCGTTAAAACCGGTGCTCCAGCGCCAGATTCGGAAGCACTATGAACGAAACGCAGGAGGTATTCGATGAAGCATCGCGCAAAAGCGAGATATTTTATATTAGCGTTCATCCTATTGGGGCTGATGGCAGCCCTGATTTTTCAGCTGAGCAATATAACGCTGGCAGCAGGATCGGAATATGCTGCCCAGGCAGCAAGCCGGGCTGCCTCTACCATCGATATAGAGGGTACCCGGGGCAAGATCATGGATAGAAATGGTGTTGTGCTGGCCTATAGTGAAGATAGCTATAATGTGGAGTTCCTGCGGGATGCATATAATCGTACGGATTACGACAGTGCCGTCTATACGGAGGCCCTTATGAAAGCCATCGAGATCATCGAGGCTGGGGGCGGCACTACCATTGATACTTCATATATTCGAAAGGATCCGGAAACAGGAGAGATTTATTATGACTGGCGGGTAGAAAGCCGCGCGAACCAAGTGGCCCGCTATCGGAATTTCTGTGAGGCCATGGGCTTTACCATTAAATATGACGACAGCATTAAGGACAAATCCCTCTGGGATACCTCCAGCTGGCCCACGGCGGAGGAAAGCTACAATATGCTTCGCGCCCTCTGGTTTATTCCGGAAGAGCTGACCTTTGAAGAGGCGAATAAGATCATTTCCATCCGCCAGGAGGTCAATCTGAATAATTACCGTGCCTTTGAACCCATCACCATTGCCTATGACGTGGGCATGGAGGTGGTGGCCCAGATCAAATTACGGGCGGATGAACTGCCCGGGTTGCAGGTTTCCCGTTCCACGACCCGGGTTTATCCCCGGGGCACCACGGCGGCCCATATCATCGGCTACCTAGGCCGGTCGGTTACGGACGAAATGGTAGAGGACTACGGCTATTCCATCAATGACTATGTGGGCGTATCCGGCGTGGAAAGCACTATGGAAGCCTATCTGACAGGCTCTACCAGCGAGCGCAAAGGAAGCAGAACCGTCGAGGTTAACAAGAACGGCAGCGCCATTCGAGAGCTGGATTATACGGCGCCTACGGATGGCAACGACGTAATGCTTACCATCGACCTGAATCTGCAAATGGCCGTAGAGCAGGCGCTGCAAGATCTGATCGAGGAAATTGCTGCAAATGAAGAAGCCCGGCTCCAGCCCGGGGCAGAGACTTACGAAAGATATGCGGCACTCGCGCCGGATAACGACGTATCCAACATCAATACGGCCAAGACCGGCGCCGCCGTGGTCATGGATGTAAATACCGGGGAGGTGCTGGCCATGGCCAGTTATCCTACCTTTGACCCAAACTGGTTTACCGGCGGCCTTTCTACGGAGCAGGCGGCAGCCCTTTTTGGCGACAGCGATGATCCGGATAATGAAGCCACGCTGACCACCCCTACCCTCAATAAGGCCATTTCCACCCGCCTGGCGCCGGGCAGCATTTTCAAGATGGTTACG
>CALVLF010000137.1 GCA_944336625.1 uncultured Clostridia bacterium | reverse complement strand
GGGGGCTTTCCTTCCTCTGCATGCATCCCGTTTTCCATATCCCGGCCACCTTGCATGAAAACGGGAAAATCGATATAATAAACGAGGATAAACAAGCGCAAAAGGAGCAATTATGCGAGAGCCCGTTTTTATAAATCAAGAAGAGATCAACCAAAGCAAAGCCGCAATTTTGCGGCTTCAGCATGCCTTGCAAGATAAAAATTACCGCTATTTTATTGAATCCTATGGTTGTCAGATGAACGACCATGACAGCGAAAAGCTCGCCGGCATGCTGGAGGAAGCGGGCTGTCATAAAGCCGCTCATAAAGAAGAAGCCAATCTGATCCTTTTTAATACCTGTTGTGTACGGGAGCATGCAGAAAAAAGGGTATTTGGAAATATTGGTGCCCTGAAAAAACAAAAAGAAGCGGATCCCAGCCTGTGCATCGCAGTATGCGGCTGCATGATGCAGCAGGAAGCGGTGGCGAAGCGGCTGTATAAGCGCTTTCCCTTTGTAGATATTATCTTTGGTACCCATGAGCTCCATCGCTTTCCGCTCCTTTTGGAAGAAGCGCTGGCCGGGAAGCGGGTATTTGTGCATTCGGATACGGATGGTGAAATCGCAGAGGGGCTGCCTGCTCTTCGAGAGAACCCATTTTCTACCAACGTAATCATTATGTATGGATGCGATAATTTTTGCACCTATTGCATCGTGCCTTACGTTCGGGGACGGGAGCGCTCCCGCAACAGCCAGGATATCCTTGCTGAGGTGGAGGGTCTGGCAAAAGCCGGGTATAAGGAGATCACCCTCCTTGGACAAAATGTAAACTCCTATAAAGGCGATGGGGGCAAGATGGATTTTCCCACTCTTCTGCATCGGATCCATGAAGTCCCGGGTATATCCAGAATCCGTTTCATGACGTCCCATCCTAAGGATCTTTCCCCGGGCCTCATCGCAGCCATGGCCTCTCTGCCCAAGGTCTGCAATCATATACATCTGCCGGTTCAGTCCGGTAGCGACCGGATTCTGCAGGCCATGAACCGAAAGTATACGCGGATGGACTATCTGCGTCTAGTGGAAGCGCTGCGCAGGCAGGTACAGGGTATAGAAATTACCACGGATATTATCGTAGGCTTTCCCGGAGAGCAGGAGGAGGACTTTCTGGATACTATCAGACTGGTAGAGGAAGTGGGCTTTAGCGCGGCTTATACCTTCATGTATTCCCCGCGGCCGGGCACTCTGGCAGCCAAGATGGAGGGGCAGATTGATGAAGCCGTCAAAAAGGATAGGCTTTTCCGGTTGAACCAGCGGATCGCCCAGCTTTTGCAGGAAAGCAATCAGAAATATATCGGGCAGCAGGGCGAGGTATTGATAGAAGGCTGTGATGGCCGGGGCCCCGAAATCATGGCCTTTGGAAAGCTGCCCTGCTTTAAGATGGTATATTTCCCTGGGGATACTTCCCTGATCGGACAGCTGAGGCAGGTGCGAATCACAGCGGCCCAATCCAATTCTCTACTAGGAGAGTTACTGTAAGCGGACCAAAAACCAACCGGTATATAAACTATAATAAACAGAAAGGAATATGACGATGATCATAGAGAAAGCCCAGGAGTTGGGTATGGCCCTGAGCGAATCCAGGGAGTTCCACCGCCTGCTGGATGCCAAGGCGGCTATGGACGCGAACCAGCGAGTACAATCCCTCCTGTCTGCCTATAATGGCAAGCGGGATACCATCGTGCAAATGATGGAAAATGACCAGGGTGAACGGGAATCTATGCTGGAGCTCGGCCAGCAGCTGGATCAGATTCAAAGTGATTTGATGGGGGATCCCGTCTTTCAAGAAATGCTGGAAGCCCAGCAGGCTTTCCAGAGCCTGATGCGGCAGGTAAATAAGGAAATTGCTGCCTGCATCGGCATGGATACCCTGGATGAAGGGGATGAAACAGGGGAATTGGGATGCAGCGGAGACTGCACTGCCTGTGCCGGCTGCAAACACTGAGAAAAGGATCTGCACATATATGCCCGCTAAATTAACCCCCATGATGCAGCAGTATATGCAGGTGAAGGAGCAATATCCGGACTGCATACTGATGTATCGCCTGGGAGACTTTTATGAAATGTTTTTTGAGGATGCGGTTACCGCCTCCAAGGAGCTGGAGATCGTGCTCACGGGGCGGGATTGCGGCCTTTCAGAAAGGGCCCCCATGTGCGGCGTGCCCTATCACGCGGTAGAAATATATGTGGATAAGCTGATCAGCCGTGGCTATAAGGTCGCCATCTGCGAACAGATGACGGATCCGAAAGAGAGCAAAGGCTTGGTAGAGCGGGAGGTCATCCGGGTTATTACGCCAGGCACGGTGATCGAAGAGAGCATGCTTTCCGAGCGGGAGAATAACTATATCGTCTGCCTGTTTTTATCGGAAGCAAACCTAGGTCTTGCTTATTGCGATGTTTCTACCGGCGCTTTCTATATTATGGAAATGGAGGGCGTAAACTGGCAATCTGAACTTTTAGACGAGCTTGCGCGGATTTGCCCTACGGAGATCGTGGCCAACGACGCCCTTTTTATGCAGGAGCTGGTGGTAAAGCAGCTGCAAAGCGCCTATTATATCCAATGCCTGGACAATGCGCACTTTCACCAGGAGGAAACCCGCCGCCGGCTGCTGCGGCATTTTGCCATGCCAGATCTTAAAGCCTTTGGCTGCGAGCATATGGCTTATGGCATTCCGGCAGCGGGGGCGCTTATGGCCTATCTGGAGGAAACGCAAAAGAACGCCCTCTCTCATATCCGCTCTATACGAACGGTGGTGCCCAGCAAATTCATGCGGATCGATAGCGCATCCCGGCGGAATCTGGAGCTGACTGCCCCATTGCAAATAGATGGCAGCAAAAAGAATACCCTCCTTTACCTGCTGGATCAGACGGCTACCGCTATGGGCGGGCGGATGCTTCGAGCCTGGATCGAGCAGCCACTGCAGAATATTGCCGATATTGTAGACCGGCAGGACGCAGTGGATGCCCTCTTTAAAGACCCGGTTGCCAGAGAAGCCCTGATCAAGGCTTTATCTTCCGTATACGATATCGAGCGGCTCTGTAGCCGCATCGCTTACGGGTCCATCAACGCCCGGGATTGCCAGGCCTTGGTGCAATCCCTTTTGCGAATTCCCCAGCTCGTGCTTCTTCTGGAACCCTTCAAGCCCTCTCAGCTGCGCCTGATTGGGGAAAAGCTGGACCCTATGGAGGATATTGCTGCCCTTCTGCAAAGCGCCATCGATGATGACCCCCCGATCAGCGTTAAGGAAGGCGGATTTATTCGGGATGGATATAACGAAGCTCTGGATCAGTACCGCTCCGCTTCCCAAAACGGGAAGGATTGGCTTTCCAAGATGGAAGCCGAGGAGCGAACGAATACGGGCATTAAGAATTTAAAGATCGGCTATAACCGCGTATTCGGATATTATATTGAAGTAAGCAGGAGCGCCCAACACCTGGTGCCCTATACTTATCAGCGAAAGCAGACCCTTGCCAACTGCGAGCGCTATATAACGCCGGAGCTCAAGGAGCTGGAAAATACCATTCTGGGGGCGGAGGAGAAGGCGGTTGCCCTAGAATACGATCTTTTTTTGGAAATCCGCCGCGTTCTTGCAGGATGCATCGGCCGCCTACAGGATAACGCCAGATATATAGCCTGCCTGGATGCTTATTGCAGCCTGGCCCAGGCTGCTTTCCTTCATAATTATACTCGCCCACAGATGCAGACCAAAGGCCGGCTGGAGATTACGGAAGGACGGCATCCCATCGTAGAGCGGAGTATGAAGGGAAGCTTTATTCCCAACAATACTCTGCTGGATAAAAAGGATAACCGGCTGCTGATCCTTACAGGGCCCAATATGGCTGGAAAAAGCACCTATATGCGCCAGGTGGCTCTTATCACCATCATGGCCCATATTGGGAGCTTTGTGCCGGCC
>CALVLF010000136.1 GCA_944336625.1 uncultured Clostridia bacterium | reverse complement strand
TTGTCGATTTCGTCATACCGCATGGCCGCCGCCTGGCCCTGCTGGCTCAGCGCCATGGTGATCGCCGCCGTCAGCGTCGTCTTACCATGGTCTACGTGGCCGATCGTGCCGATGTTTACATGGGGCTTCGTCCGTTCAAATTTTGCCTTTGCCATTGAAACTTCTTCCTCCAAAATGTTTTGTGCTTGTCTTTTCGGGGGACCTGCCCTCTGCCCGCATGGAAACGGGTGGCGCCAGCACAGGCTGGCATTTGGAGCGGGTGATGGGAATCGAACCCACATTATCGGCTTGGGAAGCCGACGCTCTGCCACTGAGCTACACCCGCGTAGCCACAGCGTATCCGGGCAGCGAAGCCGCCCGACAGCAGACCTCCTTAGAGTACAGCACCATTATTCTAGTACAGCGGGGCATTTTTGTCAACCACAAAGGGGGCTGTTTTCCCGCATTTTTCAAATCCCCGCCGAATTTTCCAGCCCCTATGGCCCGGTATACCATATGCTGTGGCTGGCCGGCTGCCCAGGCCCTATTTTTCCCCCGGACAGAGGGAAAGGGCCGGGGATCCATTCAGGGACAGGGGGGAGCGCCGCCCTGCCATAAGGGCGTAATGCCCTGCGCAGCCGATCATGGCGGCGTTATCGGTGCAGAAGCGGAAGTCCGGGCAGTAAAAGGCCAGGCCCGCCCCCTGGCAGGCTTCCTTTAGCATAGCCCTGAGGCAGCGGTTGGCGGATACGCCCCCCGCCAGGGCCAGGGCCCTGGAGCCCTGCTGCCGGGCAGCGGATACGGCCTTATCCGTCAGGGTCCTGCACACAGCCCGCTGGAAGGAGGCCGCCAGGCCCGCCCGGTCCACTTCCTCCCCCCGCTGGGCAGCGTTATGCAGGATGTTCACGGCGGCGGTCTTCAGGCCGGAAAAGCTCATATCCAGCCCCGGCCCCTCGTTAAAGCCCGCCCGCAGGGGGTAGGCATATGCATCCCCTCCAAGGGCCAGCTTTTCCAGCTCCGGCCCCCCGGGATAGGGCAGGCCCAGGGCCCGGGCCACCTTGTCAAAGGCCTCCCCGGCGGCGTCATCCCGGGTGCGGCCCAGCAGGCGGAAATCCTCATAGCCCTCCACGGCGATAATATGGCTATGGCCCCCGCTGGCCACCAGGCAGGTGAAGGGGGGCTCCAATTCCGGGAAGGTAAGGTAGTTGGCGGCAATATGGCCTGCCAGGTGGTTCACCCCCACAAGGGGCAGGCCCCGGCCCAGGGCCAGGCCCTTTGCATAGCTCACCCCTACTAGCAGGGCCCCCACAAGGCCCGGCCCCGCCGTAACCGCCAGGGCGTCCACCTGGGAAAGGCCCAGCCCGGCCTGGCGCAGGGCTTCCTTTACCACGGGGCCCACCCGCTCCACATGGCTGCGGGAGGCCAGCTCCGGCACCACCCCGCCATACTGGCGGTGCAGGGGGATCTGGGTATGGACGGCCATGGAAAGGACCTTCCGCCCCCCTTCCAGCAGGGCGGCGGCGGTTTCATCGCAGGAGCTTTCTATAGCTAAAATCCGCCCCCGAGGGTTTTCCTGATAGGCCCGCAGCCCTTGCCCGGCCCGGAGTTCATATGCGCTCAAGCCTTCCTTTGCTCCCTTCTGTATTTTCTGTTTTTGGAAAGCGCCACCACTAGGCTCACCGCCCCCATGCCCCCCAGCCCCAGCAGGGTAAAGCGGCCGATCAGCCCGGAAAACAGCTCCAGAGGGCATATGCGGATCATCCTGCAGGTAGCATAATCCATCAGCCACAGGTCGTTGGTGAAGAATACATGGTGGAAGCGGGTCCAAAAATCATTGAAATCCACCAGGGCGTAGGTCCCCAGCAGCAGCAACAGCACCCCAAAGACCCCCAGGGCGATCCACCAGCCCCGGCGGATGCAGCCTACCAGCCAGGGCCACCGGCACCACAGGAATACCAGCAGCAGAGCCAGAAAAACCAGCCCTATGTTGCCCAGAAGGCGGAAGCCCTGGTATAGCGCCCGCACATCCACCATATGGTCGATCTCCTGCTGGTTGAACATCTGTACCTCCTGGCCATATTCGGTAACGGTGAGCTGGATGCTCTCCCGCCGGCCCTCCATATAGCCGACCATGGCCCCCATGGCCCGGGCGCAGTCCTGGGGGCTGATGCCGATCTGGGCCTCTATATCCATGTTTTGATACAGCCGCAGGAAATAGGAGTTATCGTTGATAATGCCCCGCAGGGAAGCTACCAGCAGGCCCAGGATGGCCAGCAGCCAGCATAGGGCCGCCGCCCAGGCCAGGCCTTTTATCCGTCCCGCTCCCATCCTAGGGCTCCCCCGGCAGCGCCCCCAGGGCTTCATCCAGGGCCTCTAGGGCGGGCCGGTACAGCTGGGGGGCCGTGCGGGTCAGCAGACGGGCAACCCGGCGCCGGGGCAGGGCGTTCAGGGCTACGAGGGCGCCAAGGAGCAGGTGGTCATGGTCGCTGGCTAGGCTCATGGGGCCCTTGGGCAGGGACGCGGTATGGCTGCCCAGCTCGTCATACCGGAGCTGGGCCCGGGCCATAAGCTCCCCCTGGCCGGAAAGGCCGGTAAGGTAAACGCGGTAGGTTTCGGCCTGGGGGCTCCAGCTTTCCAGGGCCGCGTCCAGGGCGAAAAGCCCCGCCTCCGCCGCGTCGTCCCCGCCCTGGGGATGGAGGCTCCCATAGGGCGCCAGGCCGAAATGGCCGATGGTGATCACCCGGATGCGAGGGTCCCGGTCCAAGGCGTCGAATACGCCGAACTGCCTTAAGGGCACGCCGGTTATCCCCGTCTCCTCCTGCAGCTCCCGGGCCGCCCCCTGTAGGGCCAGCTCATCCATATTTAAAAAGCCGCCGGGCAGGGCATAGCGCCCCAGGTCCGGATGGTTGCCCCGGCGCACCAGGGCCACGGCCAGGCAAAGCTCCCCTTCCGCCTCCGCCAGGGTAAAGAGGGCCGTGTCCGCCGTTACCGAGGGGCGGGGGTATTTATTTACATCGTAAGCCGCCAGGAATTCTTCCAGGGTCTGGCCTTTGCTGTTTCGTATTTCCTCCATGGGCACTCGCCTTTCTTTTTCAGGTATTCTTTGGGCTATTATATCATAATTTTAAAGGGAATGGGGGGATTTTTCTATGGCCATGCATCATCAGCTCATCCCGCTCCAGGGCCGCTCCAGGGCCCTGCTGCGGCTGCGATGGGAAGCGGGGGCGGGGGAATGGACCCTTTCGCCCCCCCTGGAAGCCGGGCGGCTATATGGGGCGGGGCCCCAGGGCCAGGTATTCCCCCTGGCCTTAGAGGATGGGGCCAGGGGCAGGGGGGCGCTGCCCTGCCCGCCCCTGGGGGCCCTGGTCTATGACGGGGAAGCCTTCCCCATGGCTGGAGGCTTTGCGGGGGAAGCCGCAACCCTGGAGCGGGCCAAGACCGCCATCCGCCTAAGCGCCCTGGGGGCGGAAAGGGAATTTCCGAAGGGAACCCCGCCTCCGGCGGAGCCTGTGCCCCCGGAAGAAGCCCCGGCCCCAAAGCAGGATGCCGGAGGGGAGGAAGCCCCACCTCCGGCGGCCGCCCTGCATCCGGCAGAAGATGCTGCGCCGGCAGCCAGCCCGCCCCCGGAGGAGGGTGTCCCTCCAATGGAAGGCGCTGCCGGCGGCGGGGATGCTTCCCCTCCAGAAGCGGAAGTGCAGGCGCGGGGAAATGAAAATATAATAAAGGAAAGGCCCCCTGCTGCTCCCGCCTCCCAGCAGGGCCAGCCCCAGAGCCAGGCCCTGCTGGAGATTCTGTCCCGGGCCCAGGCTCTCTTTGGCCCGGGCGGGGGAGGGGCCCCGGCCCCGGAGAAGGAGCCGCCCCCTGCCCACCCTGGGCCCCGGGAGATCGGCAATCCCTTCCCCAGGACCTTTCCCCGCAGCCGCTGGCAGCGGGTGGAATACCCGGGGCGGCCGGGCTATTACCTCCAGGGGGAGGGCCAGGGCCGGGGCGGGCCTTACCGGGTATTTGCCCTGCCGGGGGCCTGGTCCCCCGTGAGCCCCCAGCCCGGCTTTGGCCGCTTCCTCCAGGGGGCGGATGGCTGCGGCTACTGGGTGCGGCTCCAGCGCCTGCCCGGCCCGCCTTCCCGCTGAACCACAACATATGCCCGCGCCGCCCCCCGCCAGCCACAAGCGGAAGAAAAAAATGCCCGGAAGCTTTGGATTCCGGGCATTTTTTGATTGACAGGGGCGGATTTGTGTGGTAGATTAGTACAGGTAACCCCCAGAGAGGGGGTTTATTTAGGTACGTTGTCGCGCCGGTTGCCGGGGTTTCCCGCCTGGCCGGTGCTGCCGCTTATACATGCTCAGGAGGAAGGAAACATGCGCGTTAAAGTCACCCTGGCCTGCACCGAGTGCAAGCAGAGAAATTACAACACCTTCAAAAACAAAAAGAACGATCCGGACCGGATCGAGTTCCAGAAGTACTGCCGCTTCTGCCGCAAGCACACCTTGCATAAGGAAGCCAAGTAACCGGGGTGTTCACCATGGCAGAAAAGAAAGAAAAGGTCAAGAAGCCCAAGAAGGAGCGCAAAAAGGGCCGCATCAAGCAGTTCTTCAAGGAAGTGATCGGGGAGCTGAAAAAGCTTTCCTGGCCCTCCAAAAAGGATCTGGTCTCCTATACCCTGGCGGTCATCGGCTTCATCGCCCTGATGGCGGTGGTCATCTATGTGCTGGACCTGGCCTTCAGCGAGGGGCTCACCCTCCTGGCCCGGCTGTAAAGGGGCAGCCCCATGGAAGAGGCCAAGTGGTATGTGGTCCATACCTATTCCGGTTATGAAAACAAGGTAAAAGAAGACCTGGAAAAGGCCGTGGAAAACCGCAACCTGCAGGATATGATCCTGGAGGTGAAATACCCCACCGAAGAGGTGGTGGAAATGAAAGACGGCAAGCGCAAGGTCTATCAGCGCAAGGTATTCCCGGGGTACGTCATGGTCAAGATGTTCATGAACGATAAAACCTGGTATGTCGTGCGCAATACCCGGGGCGTAACGGGCTTTGTAGGCCCGGGCTCCAAACCCATCCCCCTTTCCGACGAGGAAGTCACGGCCATGGGCGTGGAGCGGATCCCCATCGAGCTGGATATCGAAGTGGGCGAAACGGTGCGGGTGGTCTCCGGCCCCCTGGAAAACTTCGTAGGCACCGTGGAGGCTATGGACCCAGAGGCCCAGAAGGTCAAGCTCACCGTTTCCATGTTCGGCCGGGATACCCCGGTGGAGCTGGATTATATCGAGGTCCAGAAGATCTAAGCCCGGCTTTGGGCGATCGCTTTACGGTATGTCGCCGGGGGGCTGTCCCCCTGCTGCATATATGTGGGAGGTCCGTTCTTTTATATGGGCCGCTCGCACCACTTTTATAAAGGAGAAACCATAGAAAATGGCAAAGAAGATCACAGGCTACATCAAGCTGCAGATCCCCGCCGGCAAGGCTACCCCCGCGCCCCCCGTGGGCCCGGCCCTGGGCCAGCACGGCGTAAACATCATGGGCTTCTGCAAGGAATTCAACGAGCGCACCGCCAAGCAGGCCGGCCTGGTCATCCCGGTGGTCATCACCGTTTACCAGGACCGTACCTTTACCTTCATCACCAAGACCCCGCCGGCCCCCGTGCTCATTAAGAAGGCCTGCGGCATCGAGACCGCCAGCGGCCGTCCCAACACCCAGAAGGTGGCCAGCATCACCAAGGCCCAGATTCAGGAGATCGCCGAGCTGAAAATGCCCGACCTGAATGCCGCCAGCGTGGAAGCCGCCATGCGCATGATCGCCGGTACCGCCCGTTCCATGGGTATCAGCGTGGTAGACTAAGAAGGAGGGCTATTCAAGATGAAACACGGCAAGAAGTATCAGGATAGCGTAAAATCCTTCGATAAGCAGAAGCTGTATGACCCTCGGGAAGGGCTGGAAGTGGTCCTTTCCACGGCCAAGGCCAAGTTCGATGAAACCATCGAGGTTTCCGCCCGCCTGGGCGTAGACCCCCGCCATGCAGACCAACAGGTCCGCGGCGCGGTGGTCCTGCCCCATGGCACCGGTAAAAAGGTGCGGGTGCTGGTTTTCGCCAAGGGCGAAAAGGCTACCGAGGCCAAGGAAGCCGGCGCCGACTATGTGGGCGACGAGGAGCTGATCAAGAAGATCCAGACCGAGAACTGGTTTGACTTCGACGTAGCCGTAGCCACCCCGGATATGATGGGCCTGGTAGGCCGCATCGCCCGGGTATTGGGCCCCAAGGGCCTCATGCCCAACCCCAAGAGCGGCACCGTTACCATGGACGTGACCAAGGCCATCAGCGATATTAAAGCCGGTAAGGTGGAATACCGCGTGGATAAGACCTCCATCGTCCACGTGCCCGTGGGCAAGGTATCCTTCGGCGTGGATAAGCTGGAAGAGAACCTCAACACCCTCATGGATGCCATCATCAAGGCCAAGCCCGCCGCTGCCAAGGGCACCTACATCAAGTCCCTGGTGCTTTCCACCACCATGGGCCCCGGCGTTAAGTTCAACGCCCTGAAGTTCTAACAAATACCCATTGACAAACCGGAGAATGGTCTGCTAAACTATCCTCCGGAATCAAGCTTGTGCCCTAGACAGCCGGTTGCCCCTCCGGGCGTAAATCCTGCCGAGGCGCTGTATGGCATTCCCCTATATGGATTGCGTCCAGCCCCCTGTCTATTGCACAAGGGGCTGTTTATTTTTCGCAAGGAGGTGAAACAACCAATATGGCAAACATCAAGAATATCGAGATGAAGGCCCAACAGGTTGCGCAAGTACAGGAAAAGCTCCAGAAAGCCCAATCCGTAGTCATCTTCGACTATTGCGGGCTCACCGTTGAGGAAGTCACGGCGCTGCGCGTGGATATGCGCAAGGCTGGGGTGGAGTATGTCGTTCTCAAGAACGCCATCGTGGAGCGCGCCGCCCAGGCTGCCGGCCTGGATGCCCAGATCTTCGATTATTTAAAAGGCCCCTCCGCTTTTGCCTTCGGCTATGAGGATGCCGTGGCCCCGGCCAAGATCCTCAAGGACGCCATCAAGAAGTATAAAAAGTGCGAGATCAAGGGCGGCGTCATCAATGGCGTCGTATCCGATGCGGAGGCCATGAATACCCTGGCCGACCTGCCCCCCCGGGATGTGCTCATCGCCCGCCTGCTGGGCAGCATGATGTCCCCCATTTCCGGCCTGGCCATCGTGCTGGACCAGATCGCCAAGAAGAACGGCGAAGGCCAAGAGGCTGCCGCCGAAGCCTAATTACAACCGAAAATACCCATAGGAGGATATTACAATGGCTATCAATAAAGAGCAATTCATCGAAGATATCAAGAGCATGACCGTTCTGGAGCTGGCCGAGCTGGTAAAGGCCGTTGAGGAAGAGTTTGGCGTATCCGCCGCCGCTACCGCCGTGGCCGTGGCCGCTCCTGCTGCCGGCGGCGCCGCTGAGGCTGCTGAGGAGAAGACCGAGTTCGACGTAATCCTCAAGGCTGTTGGCCCCGAGAAGATCAAGGTCATCAAGACCGTCCGCGAGCTCACCGGCCTGGGCCTGAAAGAGGCCAAGGAAGTGGTGGACAATGCCCCCAAGCCCGTCAAGGAAGGCGTTTCCAAGGAAGAGGCCGAGAAGATCGTTGCCGCCTTCAAGGAAGTTGGCGCCGAAATGGAGATCAAGTAAGTCCATCGTACTACTTATCCAACCTGCCCTGCCCTCGCGCAGGGCTCTTTTTTTTGCCCTTTTGCCCAAGGCCATGCTACAATGGAACGGGGGATATTCCCTTTTTCATCAAAAAGCAACGGGAGGAGTAGCCATGTATTTTCCCTATGGCGAAGAAGAAATCGCCTATCTGCGGGGGCGGGATAAAGCCCTGGCCCGGGTGATAGATGCCCTGGGCCATATCCACAGGCCTGTGGATCCGGACCTGTTTTCCTCCGTCATCCACCATATCGTAGGCCAGCAGATCTCTACCAGAGCCCAGGCTACCATCTGGCAGCGGCTCCAGAACCGCTTCAACCCCTTGGACGCCCCCGCCCTGGCAGCGGCGGAGGAGGAGGAGCTGCAGGCCCTGGGCATGACCTTTCGCAAGGCAGGCTACATACGGGATTTCGCCTGCAAGGTCCAGCGGGGGGAATTGGACCTTGCCCGGGTATCGTCCCTGCCGGATGGGGAGGCCATAGAGGCCCTGGCTTCCCTGAAGGGCGTCGGCATATGGACGGCGGAGATGATCCTGCTCTTTGGCCTGCAGCGGCCGGATATCCTCAGCTATGGGGACCTGGCCATCCAGCGGGGGCTGCGGATGGTTTACCGGCACCGGGAGATCCCCCGGGAGCGGTTTGAGCGCTATCGCCGCCGCTTTTCCCCCTATGGCAGCGTCGCCAGCCTATACCTGTGGGCCGTGGCAGGGGGCGCCCTGCCGCAGCTTACGGACCCGGCCCTGCGCGGCGCTAAGCGCGCGGCTATAGCGCGCACGTAGGTTAGCGGGAAAAAATGGTTCCTGCCCGCGACTTTCCTTAAAACCCGCCGGGGGCCGGTGCTACGCGCACGGCGATAGTCGCGCGCAGAGGTTGGCGGGAAACGATAGTTCCTGCCCGCGCCCTTCCTTAAAAGCCGCCCGGCCCCGTGGATTATGGGGCCGGGCTTTCTCTATAGGCAAAAAGAAACGCTGGCGGAAATACGCGGGGGGCGGCGGCGCTTCGCATACAGGGCCCCGGGATGCTGGCATCCCGGGGCCCTTTTGCGAAGGGGAGGGGCCCATTTGGGCCCCTCCAGGAGCGCTTCGCGCTCCCGCCGCCTCGTCGACGCTGCACCTCTGCTGCTCGGTTGCAAGCGCCCTCGCCACGCTACGGTTTGCTTTGGGCCTTTTGCGGCGGCGGAAGCCCAGGGCGCTAGGGAGCCCCAGGAAGGGCCTCCCGGTTCGACGCTGCGCGGCCATTGCGAACTGGGGGTTGGTTTGAAGTGGGAAAAACGCCAAAAGGCCCCTTTGTGTAAAGGGGGCTGTCCGCGAAGCGGACTGGGGGATTGTAGACGAGCGGGTTTTAACCAGCGCTTTTATAGATCTGTTACGTTTACAACCCCTCAGTCATGGCCTTTGGGGCCATGACAGCTCCCCTTACACAGGGGCGCCTTTTGGGGATGTGCGCCTCCAATCCGCAACATAAACCACCCAACCAAAATAAGCTGACTTCACAAGGGGTAGGGGCCCCTTGTGGTCAGCCGGGAGCACGACCGGCGAGGCATAAGGCACCCCTGGCAACTTCCTGATCGATACGGATGCAGGGGGACCGAAACAAGACCGCTTCCGAAGCTTGCATCTCCGGGGTCTGGGGGGCGAGTGCCCCCCAACCGGATTCCAAAGGCCCGGGGGCCTTTGGCCCTAGCGGGGAGCGATAGCTGAAGGTTGCTGCCTTTTGCAAAGGCAATTCCTCAAGCTTCCAGCGCAACTGCCTTTCCCATACATATTTTCCTATTTCTGAAAAAGGCTGGGAAACAAAAGGCGTTATTTTATGGAAAACCCGCCGGAAGTCTACCCCCATAGCCCCCTTTTATCCTTTTTTACAGCTCCACTTCCTGCAAAGCCCTAAAGCCCCGCCCGTTTCTTTTTCCGGTAAAGCAGATAGGAATAAAGGCAGGGCAGGAGCCCCGTCACAAGAATAGCGGGCAGCAGGAGCCAGGATAGCCCCGGCAGAGCGCAGAGCAGAAGCAGCACGCCCCCCGCGCAGAAGCACCAGCCCCCCATCCGGTGTGTCTTAGCCCAGTTTTCCGGGTCGTGTAGGGCCCAGGGAGTGCGGATGCCCATGGTATAATTCTGCTGGCATTTGGGCAGGTAATTGCCGATGACGATGAACAGCACCCCTATCAGGAAGGGCACCACCGCCTCCACCCGAACCGGCACCCCCAGGGCCACCATATAGGTGATGCCGCACAGGATGTTGCTCATCAGAGGGAGGAGCCAGAGGAGTACAGCCCGAAGCACCCGGCTCATATTCTCCCGGCGGGGGTCTGCCTGGAGCAGGATCTGCACCAACAGGTGGGTTCCGGCCATAAGCGCCGGCATGAAAAATACGGCTTGCTGCCGGGTGCTGTAGCCATCCACCTCCCCTGCCAGGTTCCAGTGGCTGGGCACCTGCTCTGGGAGCTTATCCCATAGGAGAAGCCCCGCCCCTATGGGCAGCAGGCACAGAAGGGCGGTAAGCAGCAGGGCGCCGGCTTTACGTTTCATGGTGCAGTTCCCCTTTCTTCTCTTCCAGGGCATATTCCCCCTGGTCCGCTGTAAAGGCGCTGGCCCAAAGGAGCAGCTCCTCAAATACGGAGGTGTTTAATTCATAGTAGATGTAGTTCTTTTCCCGCCGCTCCCGGATGAGCTCCGCCCCCTTCAGCTGGGAAAGATGGTAGCTGACGGTGGCCTGGCGCATGGAAAAGCGGGCGGCAATATCCCCGGCCCGCATGGGGCCATCCTTGAGCATTTCCAGAATCTCCCGCCGGGCCGGGTCGCTGAGAGCTTTAAAGGTTTCCTTCAGGGGCATGGCTATGAACCTTTCCGCACCGGATAAAGGCCCACAGGCCCAGAAGGAGCAGGCTGCTGCCCCCCAGGATGCCCGTCATCATGGGGCCTATGAAGGGGCTGTTCTCCCCGGCGGCAAAATAGGCGGGCAGGGCCACAATGGCGTTCATGCCGCTGTGGAATATGGCGGCGGGCCAGACGCTTCCCGTCCGGAAGGTAAGATAGCCTTCCGCCGCCCCGGCGCACAGGCAGAATACCACCATGGCCAGTATGCCGCTTACCGGATATCCCCAGTAACCCAGGCCGTAGTTATGGCCCAGGGCGATCATGGGCCCGTGCCACAGGCCCCAGATGAGGCCGGAAAGAAGCAGGGCTTTCCGCCGGCCGTAAAGGCCCGCCAGCTTGGGCAGCAGATAGGCCCGCCAGCCCAGCTCCTCCCCCAGGGTGAAGGGCACGTTCACCAGGGGCCCCAGCAGCAGGCCGGTTATGATCTGGATACCCAGGGTAAGGAGGGCCATCTCTCGGGGCAAGCCCTGGGCTTCCAGGGTATCCATAAGGAGGGTAGCCCCCGGGTCGAACCGGCTGGGGAAGAGGAGGAAATAGACCGCCGCTCCAAAGAGCATACAGAGGCTGGGGCCCAGATAAGCCAGCAGATAGGCTTTCCAGCCCCCCTGGCGCCAGCCCAGGGCAAATCCCATATTCCGGAAGCCCTCCCTGGTCAGCAGCCGGGTCAGAAGGGAGGAAATGGCAGGCAGGAGCATGCATCCCATGAGCCAGAGGCTGCTGGCTGGGCTCCCATAGGGCATCCCCAGCTGGGTGCAAAGGAGGATGAGCCCCCAGGTCAGCCCAAAGGAAAGGGCGATAAACAGCCAAATCCGCTTCTTTTCCATAAAATCACCGCCATTTAGAAATTTATCTAAATATAGAATAGCGATCCGCCCGCCCTTTGTCAACAGGTATTTAGAAAACCATCGAAATAGCTATTTGCCGGTTTTGCAGGCATTTTCCTTAATTTTTTCCTTAAATTGATTTGATACGGTTTATTATTGTTGACGGGAAAGCAAAAAAAGGTTACACTATGTATGCCGCACAGGCAGAAAATAATTGAAACTCTGGAGGCACACATGAACGCTAAAAACATTTCCATCGCCGCCCTGGTATGCGGTATTCTGGGCATCGTAGGTTCTTTCATTCCTGTAGTATCTTACTTCACCCTGGTTCTGGCTATCCTGGGCATCGTATTCGGTGTAAAGGGCCGGAAGGCTGAGGGCAATGATAAAAAAGGCATGGCAACGGCTGGCATGGTGCTGGGCATCATCGGCGTTGCCTGCAGCGTGATCATGGTGCTTTGCGTTGCTTGCGCTGTGGGCGTTGCTGCCGTTGGCGCCGCAGCCTAATAGACCCCCTTCAACAAAAAAGGGCTATTTGCCGCCGGCATATAGCCCTTTTTCCATCCCGTTTCATGAAAAGGAGTCCCTATGATCCCCCCTTTTGAATTCCTGGGTAAAACCTTTGGCATCTACCCCATCCTGGCCCTGCTGGGGGCATTTGCCAGCGGTATCTTCGCCTGCAGGCAGGCCAAGAAGCAGGGCCTGGATGATAACCATATGCTTTGCCTCCTGCTGTGGGGGGCCGTAGGGGCCCTGCTGGGGGGAACCCTGCTTTACGGGCTGGTGAATTTCCCCCTGGTGGTAGAAGCCTTCCAAATCCTGGCGCAGGCCGGCCTTTCCCGGGAATTCCTGGGAAGCCTGTTCACCGCCTTCGGGGGCTCGGTCTTTTACGGGGGCCTGCTGGGCGGGCTGCTTTTCGGGGGGATTTATTATAAGAAAAAATCCCTGCCGCCCATCTTTCTGGATCTGGGCGCTCTGGCCATTCCCCTGTTCCATTGCTTTGGCCGGGTGGGGTGTTTTCTAGGAGGCTGCTGCTATGGCATTGCGTGCAGCCTAGGCTTTGTCTATACCCAGAACCCCATCGCCCTGGCCAATGGGGTTCGTCGCTTCCCCGTGCAGCTGTTGGAGGCCCTGTTTTGCCTGGGCCTGTTTTTCCTGCTTTTCCGCCTGTTTCGCCGGGGCAGGCTCCAGGGCAGGCTGCTGGCCCTTTACCTCTGCCTATACAGCGCGGGCCGCTTCCTGCTGGAATTCCTCCGCGGCGATGCCTATCGGGGCTTTTTATGGGGCCTTTCCACCTCCCAGCTCATCAGCATTCCCTTGCTGCTTGCAGGGCTTGGGTTCCTCTTAATCGGGAAAAGCCGGGGAAAGAAAGGCCTTATTTAGAGCGGAAGCCCGGCGAGCAAAGGAGCTCCAGGAAGGGCCATCGGGGCCGATGCAGGGCGACTATTGCGAACTTACGGGGTTGGCTTGTGGCGGGAAAAACGCCCCAAAGGGCACGGCAAGTTGTCAAGCCAAGAGCAACAGACGGCGGATAAATTCATAGGGGGAGAGGAAGCCAAGGCATTTTCTGGGCCTGTTGTTGATCAGCTCCAGGACCCCGTCCAGCTGC
>CALVLF010000135.1 GCA_944336625.1 uncultured Clostridia bacterium | reverse complement strand
CCCGGTGCTACGCGCACGGCGATAGCGCGCACAGAGGTTGGCAGGAAACGATGGTCTCTGCCCGCACCCTTCCTTGAGAGCCGCCCGGCCCCGTAGGTCATGGGGCCGGGCTTTCTCCGGCGGCTGAAAGGAACCTGCGTGGAGATACGCAAGGGGGCGGCGGGTGCGCAAAGCGCACACAAAGCAAGGGCCGGGGCTTTGCCCCGGCCCTTGCTTTGGTTTGGCGGGCCTTCGGCCCGCCAAACGCCGCCGCCCCCCGGCGGCTTTCCATCGTGCGCAGCGGCATGGGCAGCGCGAAGGAAAAGCCTTTCATGGCCCATCCGCCGTAGAAATAGAGGCAGGCATGTAAAACCTGGAAAGTAGCCATCGGCTACTTTTTCAGCAAGCAAAAAGCCCTGCATTGGCAGGGCTTTTCCGTTGATCGTATTTTTCTTACTGGGCCTTAATCCGGTTCCAGGCGTCATTATAGACGGTAATGAAGTCCCCCAGGTCGTGGAAGATCTCGCACTTATCCAGCAGCTCTTGGGGCGGATTATAGGTGGGGTTGTTGATATACTCCTCCCCCAGGATCTCCAGGGCGGAAGCATTGGGGGTGGAATAGCCGATGTATTCCGCGTTCTGGGCGGCAACCTCCGGGTCGCAGAGGAAATTGATGAATGCTTCAGCAGCCTCGGTATTATCGCTGGTCTTGGGGATGACGATATTGTCAAACCAGAGGTTAGTGCCGGTTTCCGGCACGGCATAGGCCAAATCCGGATTTTCATCGATGCACCACATGGCATCACCGGAGTAGACGATGCCCATGGCAGCGCCGCCGGAAATGAGCCGGTCTTTAATCGGGTCTCCCAAATAAGCCTGGACGATAGGCTTCTGCTCCAGCAGGGCTTCCTCCGCCGCCTGGATATCCGCCTCGTTCCGAGTGTTGATGGAGAGGCCCAGCTTCATCAGGGCTACGCCGATGGTATCCCGAATGCTGTCATACATGAGGATCTGGCCGGCATATTTTTCATTCCAGAGGATATCCCAGCTGTCCACAGGATCATCCACCATGGTGGTATTGTACAGGATGCCTACGGTGCCCCACATATAGGGGACGGAATAGGTATTATCCGGGTCGAAATCCAGGTCCAGGAACCGTTCGTCAATATACTGCAGGTTGGGAATATTGTCTTTATTCAGGGCATAAAGCAGATCCTTCTCAATCAGCCGCTCGATGATATAGTCCGAAGGGAAGCATATATCATAGATGCAGTCCTCTTCTTCCAGCTTAACCAGCATTTCTTCGTTGGTAGCCATGGTAGTATAGTTCACCTGAATGCCGGTTTCCTCTTCAAAGCGGGTGATGAGTTCCTCGTCGATGTAATCCCCCCAATTCAGCACATACAGGGTGGTATCCTCCTGGGCGGAGCAGCCGCACAGGGCGAATACCATCACAATGGCCAGGACTAAGGCGATCTTCTTCATTTCTTTTCCTCCTTATATTGCAATTAAGAAAATATAAGTATAAAGGGCAGGCCCTTTATCGGCGTTGTACGGCCGCTTTCTCTGCCTTGCGCTCTTCCTTGAGGCTGCGCAGATTCACGATGAGCAGCAGGGTGATTACCGCCACGAACATCAGGGTGCTCAGGGCATTGATCTTGGGGCTGATGCCCCGGCGGGCGATGGAGTAAATATAGATGGATAGGTTTTGAATGCCTGAGGTAGCAAACCAGCTCACCACGAAATCATCCAGGCTCAGGGTAAAGGCCAGAATAAAGCCCGAGATAATGCCTGGCATGATATCCGGAATTACTACCCTTCTCAGGGCCATCCAGGGGGTGCAGCCCAGGTCCAGCGCCGCTTCATAAAGGCCGTTGGAGCTCTGGCGGAGTTTGGGTAGCACGGAAAAGATCACATAGGGGATATTGAAGGTAATATGGGCGATGAGCATGCGGGTATAGCCATCCCGCAGGCCCATGATGGAGAAGAGCATCATGAAGCTGATGCCCGTCACCAAGTCCGGGTTCACCATAGGCAGCTGGGAGATATTCTCAATCACGGCCCGGCGGCCCTTTTTCATGGAATGGAGGCCAATGGCCGCAAAGGTGCCGATGGCCGTAGCTGCAAAAGCAGAGATCACCGCCACGGAAAGGGTAACCCACAAAGCGTCCATAATGGTGGAATCGGCAAAGAGGGCCTCATACCACTTGAGGGAAAAACCCGTCCAGTTGCCCATGGTACGAGCTTCATTGAAGGAATAGACCATCAGCACCAATATAGGGGCATACAGGAACAGGAGCATGAGCCCCAGATAGGTACCTTTGAAAAAGGAACGAACTTTTTTCACCAGAGCATACCCCCTTCCTCGCCGGATTCCCGTTCAGCCCGGCGCATAATGGCCATGGATATGAGCACCAGCACCAGCAGAATGAAGCTCAGGGCGCTGCCCACAGGCCAGGCGTCCCGGCCCAAGGTGATGAACTGGTTCTCGATCAGGTCGCCATAGAGCATGAATTTGCTGCCGCCCAGGAGCCGGGAAATGGCGAAAGCTGTAATGGCCGGAATAAAAACCATGGTGATGCCGCTGATGATACCCGGCACGGACTGGGGAAGGATCACCTTCAGGAAGGTAGTCACCCCATTGGCCCCCAGGTCATAGGCCGCCTCCACCAGGGAACGGTCCAGCTTAACCAGCACGGTATAGATGGGCAAAATCATAAAGGGCAGAAAGTTGTAAACCGTGCCCAGCATAATGGCGCCCTCCGTATACAGCAGGTGCTGCGCAGGTAGGCCGAAAAACTCCAGGATCACATTCAGGATGCCGGCGCTGTCCAGAATAGCCTGCCAGGCATAGGTGCGCAGGAGGAAGTTCATCCACATGGGCACGATGAACAGCACGTAAAGGATGGCTGCCCGGCGCTTGGGCATGGCGGAAAGGAACCAGGCGATGGGGTACCCCAGCAGCAGGCAGATAATCGTGGCCTTAAAGGCGATCCATATGGAGCGCAGGAGCACCTGCATATAGATGGGGTTGCCCAGGGCCTCCTGCAAATTGGCCAGGGTAAAGCCGCCATCCCGGGAAAAGGCATACCAGATGATCAGCAGCATGGGAGCCAGGATAAAAATCAGCATCCATACGATGTATGGGTAGGCGAAAACCGTCCGCTTCATTCCCCTGCCTCCTCCTCTGCCAGGGCAGCTTCAAAGCGCTCATCCTCGGTAGGCATTTCCTGCTCATCGGGATTGAGGCTCTTATGCATGATATGGATGGCATCCGGCAGGATGGTCAGGCTCACCCGGCTGCCCGGCTCGATGTAATCCGTAGAGTGCACGGTCCAGACAAAGTCCCCCGTATCCACCCGAAACTCGTAATGGACACCCATGAACAATACGCTCTTTACTTCGCCGGTAAGGCTGGAACGGCTCTCCTCATATAGATCGATATCCTCGGGCCGCACCACCACGTCCACCGGGGTATCCTTCCCAAACCCCGCATCCACGCAGGAGAAATCCATACCATGAAAGCGTACCCGGTAATCCTCCAGCATACGCCCGGGAAGAATATTGCTCTCGCCGATGAACTTGGCTACGAAAATATTCTTGGGCTCGTTGTAAATATCCGCCGGCGTGCCGATCTGCTGGATGACCCCCTCATTCATCACCACGATGGTGTCGCTCATGGTCAGAGCCTCTTCCTGATCATGGGTAACGTAAATGAAGGTGATGCCCAGCTTTTGCTGCATGCGCTTGAGCTCGATCTGCATCCCTTTGCGTAGTTTCAGATCTAGAGCTCCTAGGGGTTCATCCAGCAGGAGCACCTTGGGCCGGTTCACCAGGGCCCGGGCGATGGCCACCCGCTGCTGCTGGCCGCCGGAAAGCTGCTCAATCCAGCGCTTTTCATAGCCCTTGAGGTTCACCAGCTCCAGCATCTCTTCCACCCGGGTTTTGATCTCCTCCTTGGGAAGCTTTTGGATCTTTAAACCAAAGGCAATATTATCGTAAACGTTCAGATGGGGAAAGAGGGCGTATTTCTGGAATACAGTATTCACCCGCCGCTTATAAGGGGGTACCCGGCTCAGATCCTTCCCATCCATAATCACCTGGCCGCTGGAGGGCAGGGCAAAGCCCGCGATAAGACGCAGCATGGTGGTTTTGCCGCAGCCCGAAGGGCCCAGCAGGGTCAAAAACTCTCCATCCCGGATATATAGATTGATGTTTTTAAGCACATCGACGCCATCATATTCCTTGCGCAGATCCCTAAGATCGATCAAGTGCTTGCTCATAAATCCTTCTCCCTTCCCAAAGGTGCTTTAGAATGAAGGCGGCGTGGCCACCCAGATGACCTTGGCCTCGCTCTTGCCCGCGTTTTTAATATAGTGTAAATCCGTCGGCTGAAAGCAGAAGCTTTCGCCCCGGCGCACCCGGAGCTTTTTCTCGCCCAGGAAGAGATAAATGCTGCCGCTGAGTACATAGCCAAATTCCTCTCCTTCATGGGGGTCCTGGGGCCAGGTTTCGCCGCCCTGCGCGAGGGTAACCAAAATTGGCTCCAGCTGGTTTTTCTGTGCGTTGGGTACCAGCCACTCAATGGAAAAAGCCCGTTCCGGCTCCTCCTTGACGAACATATCCTCCGCCGCAAAAACCACCTTTGCAGGCGCTGCCTCGGAAAAGAAGGACGCCAGGTCCGTACCCAGGGCTTCTAAAATATCCGTCAGGGTAGCGATGCTGGGGGAGGTCAGGTTCCGCTCCAGCTGGGAAATGAATCCCTTGGACAATTCCGTCCGGTCTGCCAGCTCCTCCTGGGTCAGGCCCAGCTTAAGCCGCAGGCCCTTGATTTTGCCGCCGATATCGATCATGTGTTCCCTCCTTGCGGGCGGTTTGCCCCGGCGCCATAAATCTAAACCTTGTGTTTAGGCATTCTAAACTTGCCTACATGATTAAATCACGTTTCTTATGAAAAGTCAAGTATTACGTGACTTTTTGTTTATAATTATTGTGTGCAGGAAGAATTGCCCGGGACATTGTTCTATGTTATAATAAAATTGCCCTTAAGGTCCAAGGGGCTGCACGCCTGAGCAGGCCTGCTTTGGCCCATTTCTTTGTTGCAGTCGCTGGAATTCGCGCTGCTAGTCCATCGCTCCTGCGCCTCGAACTGGGCACAAAGCAAGCCTGCTCAGGTCAAAGAGTTTTGGCGGTCTGGGCCGCCGGAGAGCAAGGCGTGGCCCCGCAGCCATAGCGGGCCCTATTGCAAGGGGCCACAACGATGCTATCTGGTGGCCCAGGCCGCCAAAACCGTGTATCCCCTTGAACCTTAAGGGCAGTTATTTTTAGGCTGATTTCTCTTTTAATGATAGATTGCGAGGTATCCCATGAGGCGACGTCGTTCCTATAGGCGGGCGCGGAAGATCCGCCGGCATAGAAGCATCAAGCAAAGGCAGTGGTGGCCCTTTTTTCTGGTAGGAAGCCTGACGGTGGCCGTTCTGGCCCTGCTGGGGGGCATTCTGTATATAGCCCTGCCCGCTGCATCGGAGCTCCTAGGCTTTTCCTACCGGGCGCCCTTCATGCCGGAACCTACCCCTGCCCCTACCCCCCGGCCTACGCCTACCCCCCACCCTATTACCTATTTCGACCCTGTGGAACATACTCAGGAAATGGTTTTTGATGGGTATGAGCAATACCGCTGGTTTGCAGACCCCTATATTTACAACGATACTATGATCATTGCGGCGGGCCAGCTGGATTCCTCGGATAACCAGGTTCACCTGCTGCACTTATACTGGTACGATATTGAAAGCCGTACGGCTGAGCGCCTGCAGATTCCCTTGCAGAATGCCCATTTCATGTTTCCCAAGTTTAATGACCGCTGGCTGGTCTATCTGTATGCGAACCTGGATGGGGGCGGCGCTATTATGGCGGTAGACCTGACCGCCTCCAGCCTAACGCCGGTCAAAATCAAAGATATTTATGTAGGCCAGCCCGAGCCTATGCTGGATGGGGATTATGTTGCCTTTATGGACAGGACGGGTACCCGGCGGGAAAAGCTGTTCGTTTTCGACCTGACTACCCGGGAGAGCACCGTGGTGGAGATGTTCTCCGGCACCGTATATGGCCAGAGCAAGCCCAGCCTAAATGGCGGCCAGCTTATCTGGGCAGAGCCCTCCTCTTCCCAGGGGGACTCGGACCTGAGCTGCATCCGCTATATGAGCCTGGCCGGCACGGGCGCCAGCGGCAATGGTATTTATACGCCGGGAACCTTTGTCCATGATCCAAAGTCCAGCGGAGAGTATACTGCCTGGCTGTCGGATGTGCACAGCAGCAATTCCCAGCTTTATGGGGTAAAGGGGCTTTCCGGCGATCCCATCCTCATCGACAGCGAAGTGGTGGATTTCGGCATCGGCTCGGATTTTGTGGCCTATTCCCGAACGGATTATTCTACGGACCCTGCCAATCAGGCCATCTTTCTATATATGTTTGAAACGGAAAGCATATATCGCCTTACCCTGGAATATGAATCCGGCCAGCTTCTGGGGGTCAGCGGCGACTATGTAATCTGGATGGATGTAACCAGCCGGGAGCGGGATATTGTAAAGTATATTAAAATACCCTGATGCCGGCGTTTGGGAAGGAGGGCCTATGGCTAAGCAGGCAAAAACCATGTTCTTCTGCGGGGAGTGCGGCTATGAAAGCGCCAAGTGGCTGGGCAAATGCCCTGCATGCGGAAGCTGGAATACTATGGTAGAGGCGAAGAACCTGGGGCCCCTGCCCGGTAGCCCGGCTATCCTGGGGCCCCAGGCCCGGGCGCTGCCCCTGGGGGCTGTAGCCGCAGAGGGGGCCCGACGCGTCTCTACGGGCATTGGGGAGCTGGACCGGGTGCTGGGCGCCACTGCCAGCGGAGAAGGGGGCGTGGTTGCTGGCTCTACCATCCTCCTGGGCGGAGACCCGGGCATCGGCAAATCCACCCTGTTGCTGCAGGCTGCGGCCAACCTAGCCCGTACAGCTACCGTTCTGTATGTTACAGGGGAGGAAAGCGCCGCCCAGCTCAAGCTTCGGGCTCAGCGCCTGGGCGTGGGGGGCGAAATGCTCCTCTTGGCGGAAACGGATCTGGACCGGATTCAGGAGGAGGTGGAGCGGGTAAACCCCGCCTTCCTTATTGTGGATTCCATCCAGACCATGTACTGCCCCGCCTGCGCCGGGGCTACCGGCAGCATTAGCCAGGTGCGGGAGGCCACCTCCCTTTTGACCCGGCTGGCCAAATGCCGGGGCTGTGCCGTTTTCATCGTAGGCCATGTTACCAAGGAGGGAGCCATCGCCGGGCCCCGGCTGCTGGAGCATATGGTGGATACGGTGCTGTATTTCGAAGGGGAGCGCCATGGTTCCCTGCGCCTGCTCCGGGGCGTGAAAAACCGCTTTGGCTCCACGGATGAGATCGGCGTATTTGAAATGCGGGCCACAGGCATGGAAGAAGTACCGGATCCTTCCGGCTTGTTTCTCACCGGTACCCATGAACCAGGCTGCGCCGTCACCTGTGCGCTGGAGGGCACCCGGCCCATGCTGGCAGAAGTCCAGGCCCTAATCAGCCCCTCCCCTTTCAGCAACCCCCGGCGTATGGCGACGGGCATGGATGGCAACCGGCTCGTGCTTTTGCTGGCCGTGTTGGAAAAGAAGGGCGGCCTGAAACTCTATGATAAGGATGTATATACCAACGTGGTAGGCGGGCTTCGGCTGGAAGACCGGAGCGCGGACCTTGCCATTGCGCTTTGCGTGGCTTCTGCCCTGTCCGACCTGCCGCTGCCAGCCCAGTCCGCAGTTTTAGGGGAGATCTCCCTCACTGGCCAGATCCGCCCGGCCAACCGCCTGGAAAAGCGCCTGCAGGAATGCGCCCGCCTGGGCTTTTCCCAGGCTATCCTCCCCCCTATGGATCCCCTGCCTGCCATCCCTGGCATAAAATTTACCTTTGTTTCCCATATTCGTGAAGCAATCCTCTTGCTTCGCGGATAAATCTGTGCTATACTAGTTTTTGCAGTGGATTTGCGGGGCGGCTTTCCGCCTGTCCCAAATCCCATTTTGTGCCTGTAGCTCAGCTGGATAGAGTGTCAGACTCCGACTCTGAAGGTCGCACGTTCGAATCGTGTCAGGCACGCCAAAGTGCCCCATGGATAGCTTCCATGGGGCACTTTTTTATTTCCGCGGCGCTCCGCAAAGGCTTTCCGCCTTCTCTGCTTCCATCTATTTTGCCGCTTATCACATAAAGAAAAGCCGTTGTAAAACGGCTCCTTTTTAGGCTAGTCCGGGTCCCCTTCTGCGGTGGATTTTCTGTACCGCAATTTGGGCAGCCAGTAGCTCTTTCCGAATACCAGTATTTCCGCCAGCAGACCCACGGGGAGAGCGGCAATGATATCCACTACGGAGTGCTGTTTGACAAAAGCTGTGGAAATGGAAATCAGAACTACGGCAAAGCCGATAAACCATTTCCAGCCTCTGGAAGCGTTTTTATCCTTCAACCATACGGAGGCCAACCCCAGGGAATAGGCTACGTGCAGAGAAGGGCATACCCCCGTATTCGTATCAAAGGCATAAAGTATGCCTACGATCTGCGTCAGGATATTATCCCGCAGGAAAAACTCCGGCCGCAGATCCTGCCGGGTGGGGTAAATGATATACGCTGCCATGGCCACCACCTGGGTAATGATGATAAAGATCGAGAGCTTTTTGAAATTCTCCACATCATAGAGCAGGTAATAGAGCAGCGAGCCAAATACCAGAAGGTACCAGCCCACATAGGGAATGACAAACAGCTCACAAAAAGGGATCTTATCATCCAGCCAGCAGTGCACCGGATGGCAGGCTTCAACGGGGATAAAATTCTCCGTCAGATAATAGAGAAGGAAATATGCCACCCAGCCCAGCAGCAGCTTTAAATGGGCAAACTGGGGATCATTGATCTTATACAGGCGGAATTCCCTGTAATCAACAACCGGTTTTTTCATCTGCATTTGCCTCCGGTGTATAGTTGGTTGGATAATCCTTTTTGGCAATGTTCTTGTAAGGGACCACGGTATGGGGCGGCAGCGCCCGGGCAAGGGCCGTAATCTCCTCCATCAGATACCTGCAGATCCGCTGCCGCTCCTCCTCCTTTGAATTGGTGCTGCAATAGGTAATGGGTTTGCCGAATACCATCTTGTGCAGCCGCGGGGCGATATACATGGGTACAAAGGCCAGCTCCTGCCCGGTCCGTTTATGATACAAGCTGGCAACATCCACAAAGCGCGTCTGGAAATCATAGACAATATTGTTATATTCCACCCCATGCTCCGGAAATATTACCACACTCGCTCCCTCCTCTAGCTTATGTACCGTCTCCTTAAAGGTAGAGATGGCCCGGGCATCATGGTAGACGGGAATCGTAGCCGCATTATTGAATACGCATACGGACAGGGGGGCGATCAGGTAAGAGAGGATCTTATAAAGCCAGCGGATATAGCTGGGCTTTTCCGACCAGAAATCCGCAAAGGCATAGGCCGGCACCTCCGGAAGGGACATCATTTGCCCGGCGCACCAGGTATACTGCTTCCCTGGAAAATACAGCTGGCTGGCGATGGGTCCATTCATCTGGGCATGGTTCCCTACGATAAGCGCAGGTTCCTGGGGGAGGTTTTCCGTCCCCACTATCTCTATCCGGGGATATACGGTTCGGACCATCCAGAGGATGGCCCTGTAAACATAATAGGATGCGCGTGTTTTTCCTGTCATTTCTCTTCCTTTCCTATCTTTTCGCAGGCGTTCTGCTGTTCGTTTTAATTTTGTTTTGTGGTTTTTTCTTATTCCTGCGCCGCCAAAACCACCGTAAACCGGCAGCCACCTGCCGGTATATTTCCGGCGGATATTTCCCCGCCGGAAAGGGCTACGATCTTCTTCGCAAGGGCCAGCCCCAGACCATTCCCCTCTTCCTTATGGGAGCTGTCTCCCTGATAGAATTTATCGAATATATGCTTTTGCGCCGCCTCCGATATACCCGGGCCGCTGTCTTCGATCTGGAAAATCACCTTTTTCCCCTCCTGGCGCAGCAGAATGCGAATCATGCCTTTTGGCGGGTTAAACTTGATGGCATTGCTCAGCAGGTTATTCCAGACGTGAAAGAGCAGGTTCTCATAACCCTGGATGGTAATATCCTGCATATCCACATCAAAATCGATATCCTTGCGGATCCATTCCGGCTCCAGCATGACGATGGCCTGGCGGATCTGCTCATCCAGGCGGAAGGTGGTCTTCTTCTGCTGGATGGCCTGGTTATCGATCTTGGAGAGCAGCAAAATATTGCCCACCAGCTTGGAAAGCCTGCGGGTATTGCGCAGGATCTTATCCACATACTGCTCCCCGCCGTCCATGCCCTCCCGGTCCTGCAAAAGGGTGGCGTAGCCCTCGATGGCGTTGATGGGGGTTTTGAACTCATGGGATACATTGGAAACGAAATCCGTCTGCAATACCTCCGTAGCCCGAAGCTCCCGCACCATCAGGTTGAATTTCTGGTAAATATTTGCAATCTCCGGCGAGCTATTGCGCTCCTCCAGCTGAACGCTGAAGTCCCCCTCTGCCACCCGGTTCATGGCATCCCCCAGCTTTTTAATGGGCTCGAAGAACCATTTGCCCATAACCTGGGTAATGCCCACCCCCACCGCCAAAGCGATGATACTTAGCTCCAGAAAGCGGGAAAGATCATAATCCTGCCCCAGAAGAAGATGAGCCAAGCCGGAAACCAGGGTGCTCAGCACCACGGTAACCAGCAGCGCCGCAATAACGAGCAGGGTCAAGCGCACGCGCAGGCTAAGCTTATCCATGATGCCTCTCATGCTTTCACAACCTTATAGCCCACGCCCCGCATAGTGACGATTTTAAAATCCTCGTTGCCCCGGAACCTGTCCCGGAGGCGGCCAATATGCACGTCCACCGTATGGGTATCGCTGTCGCTCTCATAGCCCCAGATCTCATCCATAAGCTGCTGGCGGGTAAAAATCTTTCCAGGGAAGGATACCATCTTATACAGCAGCATGAATTCCTTCTGGGGAAGGGTCATGCGGACGCCGTCTGCGATAACGGTGAGGGAATCATAATCCAGCACCGTATTGCCGATATTCTGACGCCGCTCGCTGATCATCCTGGCCCGGCGCAACAGGGCCCCCACACGCAGCACCATTTCGTTCACGTTGATGGGTTTGATCATATAATCATCCGTGCCGGATAAAAAGCCCAAGCGCATGTCGTCAAAGGCATCCTTGGCGGTAATCATCATAACGGGGGTATTATCCCCTGCATCCCGCAGGGAACGGACCAGCTCATAGCCATCCATCCGGGGCATCATGATATCCGAAATCAGCAGGTCATAATGCTCCATCTCCATGGCCGCCAGTGCCTCCTTTCCGTCGGCAACCCCCGTTACCGTATATCCATTTTTAATCAGCACGTGCTGAAAAAGCTGCCGCAGCTCCCGGTCATCTTCCGCGATCAAGATATTAAGCATGTCCCTTCCTCCTGCCCAGGCCCGGGCGTTTGCAAGCTATTCTAATATTATATATTATAGTATCAATTCACCTTCAATTGAAGTTCAACAATTGTTGAGGTTGAATTGACGTTCAGTTGCAATTCCTCTGCTAATGTTTTATTATATTTGGAATCATCCCATGAATATTATACGGCAAATCAGGAGGTATTCACCATATGAGCCAACAGGTCATCATTGCAAGCGACAGCACCACCGATCTGGGCGCCGAGCTGCTGGAACGATACCAGGTGCGGATATTGCCGCTACGCATCGCTCTGGGAGATAATTCTTATACGGATGGCGTGGATATCGACCCCGATTTTATCTATCGCCAGTATGAAACCACTGGGGAGCTTCCCAAAACCTCTGCTATTTCCATTTCCGAGTTTACGGATTTTTTCCAGGCCAACGTTAAAGAAGGCCAGAGCATGGTCTTTTTTACCATCAGCTCCGAAATGTCCTCCACCTACAGCAATGCCTGCATCGCCGCAGAGAGCTTTGCAGACGTCCACGTGGTGGATACCCGAAACCTTTCCACCGGCGGCGGCCTGCTGGTATTGGCGGCCTGCGATATGGCGGCGGAAGGCAAAAGCGCCGGGGAAATTGCCCAGGCCTGTACCGCTCTTGCGGCCCAGGTGGATGCTTCTTTCGTCATCGATGATCTCACCTTCCTGTATAAGGGCGGGCGTTGCTCGGCCCTAGCTGCCCTAGGGGCCAATCTGCTCAAAATCAAGCCCTGCATCATCGTCCAGGATGGGAAGATGATTGTTGGGCAGAAATACCGGGGAAAATTTGCCGCTACCCTGAAAAAATATATCGCCGACCAGCTGGGAGATGCTTCCCAAGTGGATCTTAAGCGGGTATTCGTTACCCATGCGGGCTGTGATGCGGATGTCGTAGCCCAATGCGTAGCCCAGGTGAAGGAAACGGCGCCCTTTGAGGAGATTCTCTGCACCCGGGCGGGCTGCACCATCTCTTCCCACTGCGGCAGGAATACCCTGGGGGTTCTTTTCCTGCGCAAATAAGTTCCCTTCTCTTTCCCCTGTTTACAAATACGCGGATCTTCGTTTATAATGAGCCGGAGCATAGCCCGGCTCTTTTGCTGTTCTTATTACCTTCCGTCTGCTCCATTTAGAAATACGATGAATAGGAGGAAAACATCCATGGACATTACCGCCCTGGGGGAGCTTTTGATCGACTTTACGGCGGTTGGCCGCTCGGAAAACGGTATGCTCCTCTTTGAGCAGAACCCCGGGGGCGCCGTGGCCAATGTGGCGGTGGCGGCGGCCCGCTGCGGGGCTAAGGCCGCCTTCATCGGCAAGGTTGGGGCGGATATGCAGGGCCGCTTTCTGGCGGAAACCCTGGCGGAAGCGGGGGTAGATATCCGGGGCCTGCGCAAAACCCAGGATGCCTTTACCACCTTGGCTTTCGTTGCCCTTTCCGCAGAGGGAGAGCGCAGCTTTGCCTTTGCCCGCAAGCCCGGGGCGGATACCTGCCTGACCCGGGAGGAGCTGGATATTCCCCTGCTCCAAAGCACCCGCATCCTCCATACCGGCTCCCTTTCCCTTACGGACGAGCCTGCCCGCTCCGCCACCTATGCTGCCATCCGCATTGCAAAAGCGGCAGGGGCCATCATCAGCTATGACCCCAATTACCGTGCCTCCCTCTGGCCCAGCCAGGCGGAAGCCTGCCGGGCCATGGTCTCCCTTATCCCCTGGGCGGATATCCTGAAGCTCTCCCAGGAGGAAGTGGCCCTGCTCACCGGGGAAAATGACCCCCAGGCCGCTGCCTGGGCCCTGCGGCGCCAGGGCGTAGCGGTGGTGGCCGTTACCCTGGGAAAGATGGGTGCGCTGGTGCTGGCGGGGCAGGAAACCAGCTTCGTCCCTGCCTATCCTGCCCGGGCTGTGGATGCCACCGGCGCAGGGGATGCCTTTTTCGGGGGCTTCCTGTATCGCTTCCTGGAAAATGGACGCAGCCCCCAGGCCCTGACCATAGGGGAAGCCGTGGACTGCGCCCGCTTTGGCAATGCTAC
>CALVLF010000134.1 GCA_944336625.1 uncultured Clostridia bacterium | reverse complement strand
GCGGGAGATGCAGCAGATCCGGGGCAATAAGATCGCCATGATCTTCCAGGAGCCCATGACCTCCCTGAACCCCATCCTCACCTGCGGCAGCCAGGTAGCGGAATCCCTCCGGCTGCATAAGGGCATGAAGAAAAAAGAGGCCGAAGAGCAGGCCGTCGCCCTGCTGGAGCAGGTGGGTATTCCCCTGCCGGCCCAGCGGGCCAAGGAATATCCCCATCAGATTTCCGGCGGCATGCGCCAGCGGGTGATGATCGCCATGGCTCTGGCCTGCGCGCCGGAGCTGCTCATTGCGGACGAGCCCACCACCGCCCTGGATGTTACCATCCAGGCCCAGGTGCTGGAGCTGCTGCGCCAGCTCAACCGGGATACGGGCACGGGCATTATCCTCATTACCCACGATCTTGGCGTGGTAGCGGAGGTTTGCCATAAGGTGGCGGTCATGTATCTGGGGCATATTGTGGAAAGCGCTACTACCAAGGCCTTGTTTGAGAACCCTCTGCATCCTTATACCCAGGGGCTTATGGCCTCCATTCCCCGCATCACAGAGGAAAAGGTCCGCCTGACTACCATCGAGGGCACGGTCCCCAACCCGCTGGATACCATCGAGGGTTGTGAATTTTGCAGCCGTTGCCCCAGGGCCATGGAAAAATGCCGCCACCAAAAGCCGAATACCGTGGAAAAGGACGGGCATCTGGTCCGTTGCTTCCTTTATGAATAGGGGGATGGAAATGGAAAAACCTGTAAATGATATTGTGCTGCGCGTAGAGCACTTGAAGAAATATTATCCCGTTTCCGGCGGCTTCCTGTCCCGGGGAAACAAATTCGTCAAAGCGGTGGATGATGTAAGCTTTCAGATCAGGCGGGGTGAAACCTTTGGGCTGGTCGGGGAGAGTGGCTGTGGCAAAAGCACCCTGGGCAAAGCTCTGATCCGCCTGCACGAGCCCACTTCCGGCGAAGTATGGCTCAACGGGGTGAATATTGCCGCCCTTTCCAACCGGGATTTTGCGCCCTACCGCCGGCAGATCCAGATCGTCTTCCAGGATCCCTCCGCATCCCTGAATCCCCGGCATACCATTGAGGCTATCCTGGCGGAGCCCTTCATCGTCCATGGCCTTTATAAAAACGACCGGGCCCAGATGAAGAAGGAAGTGGAGCGCCTTATGGAGCTGGTGGGACTGGATAGCTATATGCTCAATAAATATCCTCATGAGCTTTCCGGCGGCCAGAAACAGCGGGTGGGCATCGCCCGGACCCTGGCCCTCAAGCCGGATCTCATCGTACAGGATGAGCCCGTATCCGCTCTGGATGTTTCCATCCAGGCCCAGATCATCAACCTGATGGTGGATCTGCAGAAGGAGCTGGGCCTGAGCTATCTCTTTATCTCCCATAATCTGAACGTGGTCTATCAGATCAGCGATAATGTGGGGGTCATGTACCTGGGCCGGATGATGGAAATCACTCCTTACCAGGGCCTGTATAAAAATCCCGCCCATCCCTATACTAAAGCGCTACTTTCCGCCATACCCCAGCCGGAATGCCAGGGCGAAAGCCACCGGATCATTCTGGAGGGGGATATTCCCAGCCCGGTAAATCCTCCTGCTGGCTGCCGCTTCCATACCCGTTGCCGGGAATGCATGGAATGCTGCCGCCGGAAGGAACCCCAGCTCAAGGAGATCGCGCCCGGCCATTTTGTGGCCTGCCATCTTTACGACTAGGCCAAGCCTTTCGTCCATATCGCGTTTTGCGGTATAAATATATTCCAAAAAAGGAGAGAAAACCATGAAGAAATTGCTGGCTTTGCTGCTGGTGGTCGCCTTCGCCCTTTCCGCTGTTGCTTGCAGCAGCCAAGAGGCGCAGACGGAGCCCGCCGCGACCGATGCCGGTACAACTGCCACCGATGATGGCACCCAGGCCGAAACCCCTGCTGGCGATGCCGCTGCAGGCGATAAGACCTTGCTCATCGGCGTAGATCCGGACTACAGCACCTTCGACCCCGCTGCCGCCTATGAAGGCTGGGCCGCGCCGGTTATGATGGCCCTGTATGATACCCTCTTCCGCTTCGATGCAGAGGGCGAGCCCCAGCCCTGGCTGGTGGAGGATTATACCGTCGAAGGCGACGGCACCGTTTATACCTTCAAGCTGCGGGAGGATGTGGATTTCTCCAGCGGAAACCATATGACCTCTGCAGACGTAAAGTTCAGCCTGGATCGGATTAAGAACCTCCAAGGGAACCCCTCCTTCCTGGCTGCGGATATCCAGAGCGTGGAAACGCCGGATGACTATACCGTTGTGGTCACCCTGGGCAACCCGGATGGCGCTTTCATCTATAAGCTGGGCGCCTATTCCTTCGGCATTCTAGATAGCGCCGTAGTGATGGAGAACGGCGGCGTTTCCGACGAGACCGCCGCTACCGCCGATAATGCCAGCCAGTGGCTCACCAACAACTCCGCCGGTTCCGGCCCTTACACCCTGGCTTCCTACAGCCCAGATTCCCAGGTTGTCCTGGAGCGGAACGATAATTACTGGGCCGGCCCTGCGGATGCGAAAACCGTCACCCTGCTGGATATTCCGGACGCCACCACCCAGGCCATGATGATTGCCTCCGGCGACCTGGACGTGGCTCTGGGCCTCAATGCGGATCAGGTTTCCGCTCTGGAAGGCAATGCCGATGTGGAACTCCACTATGACGGCACCCTGAACATGCTCTTCCTGCTCATGAACAACGATCCCGCCATCGGCGGCCCCATGGCTGACCCCAAGGTACAGCAGGCTGTCCGTTATGCTGTGGATTATGCCGGCATCCAGGCCCTCTGCGGCCCCGGTTCCGTTACCCCTCAGACCATCATCCAGGTAGGTTTCTTCGGCGCTCTGGAAGCCCGTTCCACCGACTATACCGATAAGGAAAAGGCCAAGGCCCTGCTGGCAGAGGCTGGCTATCCCGATGGGTTTGAGGTGACCTTCAGCGTCATCACCAACTCCACCGAGGGCATCAAGTGGCTGGATGTGGCCCAGAAGGTAGCCGCAGACCTGGCCGAGGTGGGCATTACCGCCAACATCGAAACCATGGATTCCACCGTAGGCTATGAGCTATACCGCAGCGGCCAGATGGCCTTTGCCATCAACGCCTGGGGTCCGGATTACCTGGATTCCAACAACCAGCTGGCCTTCCTGCCCGGCGAGACCGTAGGCCTGCGCGCCAACTGGGAATATGAGGATAACCCCGAGGTAGCGGATCTGGGCAAGCAGGCCCTGGGCGAGACCGACCCCACTGCCCGTGAGGAGCTCCTTGTACAGATTCAGGAAACCATCAAGGATAACAGCCCCTGGCTGCCCCTGGCCCAGGTGGGCAAGGTCACGGCTGTGCGCACCGGCATTTCCGGCGCCGATTACAGCAACGCCTATATGATCGATATCTATAACGTTACCAAGAACTAAGCATAGCACCGAAAAATTACGGGTTGGCCGGCAGCGGCCGGCCAACCCCTTTCCTTTTCCCGGAGCATCCTAGCGATTAGGCATTGGAGTTGTCAGTATGCATTTTTTGAAATATATGACGCGGCGCGTCATCTTCCTTCTGATCATGTTGCTGGGGGTAGCGACGATGGTTTTCATCATCTCCCACCTGGTTCCCAGCGACCCCGTGGTTGCCCACCTTGGGCAGCGGGCCATGAGCGACCCGGAAATCGTTGCAGCCTTCCGCGCCAAGTGGGGCCTGGATCAGCCTTTGTACGTCCAATATTGGCGCTATATCCAGGGCCTTCTGCAGGGCGACCTGGGCACATCCATCCGTACTGGCAACGCCGTTACGGCCGACCTGGCCATGTATTGGCCGGCAACCTTTGAGCTTGCTACCTTCTCGATTATCCTGGCGGCCATTTTGGGGGTGGGCAGCGGCATTATTTCCGCCGTGAAGCGAAACCGCCTGGCGGATAAGATCACCCGCGTCATTTCCATCGTTGGCGTATCCATGCCTATTTTCTGGCTGTCCCTGCTGGGATTGTATGTGTTCTATTTCAAGCTGGGCTGGGCGCCGGGCACCGGGCGTATCAGTCCTACCTTTACCCCGCCGGCGGACGTAACCGGCTTTTACGTCATCGATTCCATCCTGGAAGGGGACTGGGCCAAAGCAGCCGACTGTTTTTCCCACCTGCTCCTGCCGGGGTTTGTACTGGCCTATTTTACCCTGGGCCTCATATCCCGAACGACCCGTTCCAGCCTGCTGGACGTTCTCAATACCGACTATATCCGTACCGCCCGGGCCAAGGGCGTGGGCAGCGGCCTTTTGATTGAGCGCCACGCCATGGGCAATGCCCTCATTCCCGTTTTAACGGTTATCGGCCTGGGCTTTGCAAACCTGCTGGGAGGCATGGTGCTGGTGGAAACCATCTTCGCCTGGCCCGGCGTTGGGCAATATGCCTATCAGTCCGTTACCTCCCTGGATTTCTCCGCCATCATCGGCGTGGCCCTGCTCATCGCCGTGATCTACGTTGTCATTAACCTGGTCATCGACCTGCTGTATGGCATCATTGACCCGAGAGTGAGGTTGCAATAGTGAAAGAAGCTGTTTTGGAAATGAAGCAAGAAAGCCGGCTCAAAAAGCTCCTGCGGGACTTTGGCCGCATCTATACCCATAATGCCCTTTTCGCCATTGGCTTTACCATCTGCCTCCTCTGGGTATTGGTGGCAATTTTCGCCCCCCTCATCGCCCCTTATGACCCCATTGCCCAGGATTTCACCCAGCGCTTTGCCAAGCCCAGCGCTGCCCATCTTTTCGGCACGGATAACTTCGGCCGGGATATCTTCAGCCGGGTGGTCATGGGCAGCCGCACCTCTATCCTGGCGGGCTTTACCACCGTTATCCTGGCTTCCATCTTCGGCACCATCTATGGCGGTATCGCCGGCTATGCCGGGGGCGTGGTGGATGATGTGCTCATGCGCATTGCGGAAATGGTTTCTGCCTTCCCGGCGCTCATCCTGGCCATGGTCATTACCTCGGCCCTGGGCTCCAGCCTTTTCAATACCCTCTTCGCCCTGGTGATCGTCTCCTGGCCCAATTACGCCAGGGTGGTGCGCAGCATGGTCCTCACCATCAAAGAAAACGACTATGTGGCCGCTGCCAAAGCCCTAGGAACCAAGCGTTCCCGCATCCTCCTGCGGGAAATCATCCCCAATACCATCGGCCAGGTTATGATCATGGCCACCTTGGAGCTGGGCAATGCCATCCTGAACTTTGCCGGCCTGAGCTTCCTGGGCCTGGGCGCCCCGCCCCCGGCTCCCGAATGGGGCGCCATGGTCAGCGACGGCATCGACTATTTCTTCAACTGGTGGATTCCCACCTTCCCGGGCCTGGCCATTTTGACCATGTCCGTAGGGGCCAACCTCATGGGGGACAGCATCCGGGACCTGATGGACCCCAAACTCAGAAAGAATTTCTAATAATAACCAACCTGAGGAACAGGCCGGGCTTCCCTGCCTGTTCCTGATAGTAAGGAGAAAGATTATGGATTATGCAAAGCGTTCTGCCCATATGCGCCAGGAGATGGCGGCCCGGGGCATCGATGTGCTCTTCCTCCCCAGCTGTGGAGACCGGCAGTATCTGACGGGCATCGCCACGGAGCGGCCCTGTACTACCCACCATCACCGCTCTGGCGACTGGCTGGATGGCCTTTTCTTCACCCAGAAGGAAGCCATTCTGGCCTGTCCTTGGATGAAGCGGGCCTGGGCCCGGGAGGAGGGAGAGAAAAATCCCCTGGTAACGGACGTGATCATCCTGGATGAAGGCCGGGACTATGTGGCCTATGCGGCGGATATCCTTACGCGGCTGGGCCTTAGGGCTCCGGTGATCGGCGTGCCCAAGGCCGCCATGGCCAAGTCCCTGGTGAACCTGAAGCGGGCCTGCTCCGGCGCCAGTTTCGTCAATATTGAGTCCATTACCTGCCCCATGCGCATGGTGAAGGACCCGGAGGAAATCGCCATCATGCGGGAAGCCTCCCGCATCGCCGATGAAGCCTTCCTGGCCGTTCTGCCCCAGATCCACGCCGGCATGCTGGAGCTGGAGGTAGCCCAGGCCCTGGAAAAGGAGATGTTCCTGCGGGGAGCGGAATGCGTTTCCTTTCCCACGGACGTCATGGCCCTCAAGAAGGGCGCGCCCTGCGATGGAGGCAGCGGCCTTGTAAAGCTGGAAAAGGGCTGCAATATCGCCTTCGACTTCGGCTGCGTTTATCAGGGCTACTGCTCGGATACGGGCCGGACCATCTTCCTGGGGGAGCCCTCCAAGAAATGCCTGGATATTCATAAACTGGTCATGGCCTCCCAGCAGGCAGCCATCGACGCCCTTGCCCCCGGGGCCATCACCTGCGTCCAGCTGGATGGCGTGGCCCGCAAAGTCATTAACGACGGGGGCTATTTCGAGGAATTTTTCCACCGGCTGGGCCATAACATCGGCGTAGACGTCCATGAATATCCTTATTTAAACAAAGGGTATGATCAGCCCATCCTGGAGAATATGACCCTCACCGTGGAGCCCAGCATCATGATCCCCGGGGAGCTGCGCATCCGGGTGGAGGACGTGGTCCTGGTAACGGCCCAGGGCGGCGAACCTTTGAACAAGGTCACCAAGGAGCCCATCATCCTGGAATAGGCCCCGTGCGGCCCTTTCCTGCCCCATAGGCCCCTCCTTAGCCCCCGGGTGAAAGGGGGCCTTTTTCTGTTCCTTTCCGAAAAATGAAGCCCGCCGGCCCCCGGCCTGCTGAAATGGGGCCCCCTTTGCGGCGCCCCGGCCCCGCAGCGGGAAAGGCCCAGGGCGGCGCGGGGGCGGCGCGTCTCTTGCTTTTAAATAGGAACGTGTTATAATATTAAATATCATTTCCCTACAAAATGCATCGTTTTTCTTAAAAGGCAGCCTTTTGCCAAGATTTGCCGCCCTCCATAAAATGCAGGGCGGACACAGCCAGTTCATACAGCCAAATCAAAAAGGAAATATATTACATACAGGAGGAAATCTATCATGGCAGAGAAAATGACACTCGAAAAGGCAACAGAGCTGCTAAGCCAGGGCTTTCATTGCTCCCAGGTGGTAATGTGGCATACGGCAGAGGCCCTCGGCCTGGATAAGGCCCAGGCGCTGAAGCTTTCCGCCGGGCTGGGGGGCGGCTGCTTCCACGGCGATGTTTGCGGCACGGTATCCGCTGCGGTGGTTTCCCTGGGCTTGGCTTATGGCTTCAACGAGCCCTATTCCGCCGCCCAGAACGCCATCCTGGTACAAAAGGTGCAGGAGTTTGAAAAGCGCTTCACCGAGAAAAACGGCTCCATCGTCTGCAAAGACCTGCTGGGCGGCAAGAGCTTCGCCATCCCGGAGGAATCCGCTGAAATCATGGCCGGCGGCCTGGCGGGCATTCTGAAAAACTGCCCCGCCTATTGCGTAGCTGCCTGCGATATCCTGGACGATATGCTCAAAGAGCAGCTGAAATAACCCCCCGCCGCTTGGTATTTGCGCCGGGAAGGATAAGAGGCAGCTTGCTGCCTGTTTCATCCGATGAAATGCTTTAGAGCCTGCGGGGCTGCTTCCCCGCAGGCTCTATTGCGCGCCTGGGGGCAGCGCCCCTCCGGCCTTCTCCCCCTTCGGCCGCCCCTGGGGCGGCTTTTAGGCTGCCGCTTATTCGGAAGCGGCGCCGCCTGTGCCAGCCTGGTTTTTTTGCGCCGCCCCATGCCGGGCCTTCCGGGCCGGGATGGGGCTTTTTATCCCCCGGCGGTAAAATTTATAAAAAACTAGCACCGGATTCCATGTTATGTGCTATAATTTTGTATCATTTATATTTACTTTAGAAAAAACGGAGGTTCTATTATGCGCCAGTGGATATCCAGCCGCCTCGCCGGGAAAAAGCCCAATAGTATGACTGCCCTTTTCGCCAATGCGAAAAAATATCCGGATGTGATCAACCTATCCATCGGCGATCCGGATCTCACCACCCCCAAGCCCATCCTGGATGCTATGTATGAAGACTGCCTCAAGGGGCATACCAAATACACCCCCTCCAAGGGCGACCCGGAGTTCATTGCCGCCGTGCAACGTTTCTTCGCTACGGAATACGGCCTGGAGCTGGGTGTGGAGCGGCTGGTGGTAACCCTGGCCGCCAGCTCCGGCATGTATAATGTCATGCAGGCCGTGCTGGACCCGGGGGATGAGGTGCTGGTTTTTGAGCCCTATTTCTATCCCTATGATTTCCAGATCCGCGGGGCCGGCGGCGTACCCGTGCTGGTGCCCTGCCTGGGGGAGGAAGGCTTCCAGCCCAATGCGGAGCGGGCGGCGGCCTATATCACCCCCAAGACCAAGGCCATCCTCATCAATACCCCCAATAACCCCACCGGCGCCTGCTACAGCCGGCAGACCCTGGAGGCCCTGGCCAACCTGGCCAAGGAGAAGGATCTGCTGGTCATCGCGGATGATATCTATACGGACTTCTGCTATGAGGAACCCTTCCTGCCCATCATGACCCTGCCCGGTATGCTGGATCGGACCGTTTCCCTGGGCACCCTGAGCAAGAACTTCTTCATGACGGGCTTCCGCATCGGCTGGGTGGCAGCACCCCCGGAGATCGCCGAGGCTGTGCGCCTGGTGAATGAAGAGCTGATCTTCGCCTGCCCTGCCCCGGCCCAGCGCGCCGCCATTTACGCCCTGGATCACCGGGCGGAGCTGCGCCCCATGGTGGCCCCCATCTTCAAGGAGCGCATCCAGTATACCCGCAAGCGCATCGATGCCGTTCCTTATATGACGGGTTGCCCGGCCCAGGGGGGCTTTTACCTCTTCCCTGGCATCCAGCCCACGGGCCTGAGCAGCGTGGAAGCCTGCAAGGTCTTTTTGGAAAAGGCCCATGTGCTCATGCTCCCGGGCTCCGGCTTTGGCCCCTCCGGGGAAGGCTATATGCGCATCGCTTGCACCCTGGATGTTTCCAAGCTGGGCGAAGCCTTCGACCGGCTGGAAAAGCTCACCTTCTAAGGGAACTATCTTGGAAAGCCCCTGCCTTGCCTGGGTTGCGCGCTCCGTCGCCTAAAGCCGCCGGAGCCTCCTGAGACTCTAGGCCGTTTCCCGCCTGGGGGTAGGGGCCCGACTTTCCTATTGTATTTTAAAATATTTTACATGCCGGCCCTTTGGAAGCAGGGGCGCCGCCGCGCCTGCGGCAGGGCCTTGAAAAACAGGCCGGCGAAGCATAAAAGAGGAACCCTTTTCATGGAGCAGCAATCGAACCAAAGCGTCCTCCTGGCCGCCCGGCAGGCCATCGATAAGATCGACGGGGAGCTGGGCCGCCTCTTCGTGGCCCGTATGGAGGAGGCTGCCAAGGTGGCCGCCTATAAGGCGGCCCATGGCCTCCCCATTCTGGACGGCGCCCGGGAAGAAGCGGTGCTGGCCCGCAACCTGGGCCGCCTGCCGGAAGATCACCCTCTGCGGGATTATTACCGGGATTTTTTGCAGCATAATATGGCCCTTTCCCGCCAGTACCAGGCCCGCTGCCTGGGGCGGGACCAGGTGGCCTACCAGGGGGTGCCCGGGGCCTTTTCCCATATTGCCCTCCTGCGCCTTTTCCCCCATGGCCAGCCCCTTTCCCTGCCCACCTTCAGCCAGGTTTTCGCTGCTGTGGAGGAGGGCCGGGCTTCCTACGGGGTGCTTCCCTTTGAAAACAGCCAGGCAGGGGACGTTTCCGAAGTGCTGGATCTGTGCATGGCCCATCCTTCCATTTATATCGTCCGTACCTATGACCTGCCTGTTACCCAGAACCTGCTGGGCATAGAGGGGGCGGCCCTCTCCTCCCTTCGCAAGGTCATCTCCCATCCCCAGGCCCTGCGCCAGTGCGCGCCCTTTTTGGAACGGCTGGGGGTGCTTATAGAGCCCCGGGCCAATACGGCCCTGGCGGCCCAGGAGGTAGCCCGGGCCCACGATCCTTCCCTGGCGGCCATCGCCTCGGTGGAAACGGCGGCCCTTTACGGCCTTTCCATCCTCTGCCCGGATATCAGCGAGGCCCGGGATAATACCACCCGCTTCATCGTCATCAGCCGGGAGGCCCCCGCCCGGGGGAACCGCTTCAGCCTGCTTTTCACCGTGCAGCATAAGGCAGGGGCCCTGGCCCGGGTGGTGGAGGCCATCGGCCGGGCGGGCTATAATATGGAATGCATCAAAAGCAGGCCCCTGCCCCGCACGGCCTGGGAATATTATTTCTATACGGAGCTGGTGGGGGAGCCTACGGAGGCCCTTCTTTCCGCCCTGAGGGAGCCCTGCAGTACCCTGCGGCTCCTGGGCCGGTATGAAAGGGGGAATGGCCATGCGGATTGAGGTCGCTTTGGGGAGCCGTTCCTATCCGATTATATTGGAGCGGGGCTGCCTGGGCCGCCTTTCCGCCCTGGCGGACCTTTCCTGCAAGCTCCTGGTGGTGACGGATGAGGGGGTGCCCCCCTCCCTGCTGGAGGGGGTCCTGGCCCAGTGCCCCCGGGCCTATCCCCTTATCCTACCCCAGGGGGAGGGCAGCAAGAGCCTGGCCGCTTTTGAAGCCCTGCTCACCCATATGCTGGAAAAGGGCTTCAGCCGCAAGGATAAGGTATTGGCCCTGGGGGGCGGGGTTATGGGGGATCTGGCGGGCTTTGCCGCCGCCTGCTATATGCGGGGCATCGGCTTTATCAACTGCCCTACCACCACCCTGGCCCAGGTGGATTCCTCCATCGGCGGGAAAACCGCCGTAAACCTTAAGGGCATGAAAAACCTGGTGGGGGCCTTCCACCAGCCCATTCTGGTGGCCCTGGACCCGGATGCCCTCCAAACCCTGCCTCCCCGGCATTTCGCCGCGGGCCTGGCGGAGGCGATAAAGGCGGGGCTTTTGGGCGACCCGGCCCTGTTCCGCCTCTTTGAAGAGGGGGATATCCAGCAGAATCTGGAGGAGATCCTGGCCCGGAGCCTCCGGGTAAAAAAGGCCATCGTAGAGCAGGATGAGCGGGAAGCGGGCCTAAGGGCCTGCCTGAACCTGGGCCATACCCTGGGCCATGCCATCGAGAGCGCCGAGGGCCTGGGGGGCTTATACCATGGGGAGTGCGTGGCCCTGGGCATGCTGCCCATGATCGAGGATGCTTCCCTGCGGCAGCGGGTCAAGGCCGTCTATGGCCGGCTGGGCCTGCCCCAAAGCATCCGCTATGACGGGGAAGCCATTTACCGCTTCCTATGCCATGATAAAAAGGCCGCCGGAGGCTTTGTCACCCTGGTGCGGGTGCCGGCCCTGGGCCAGTTCCGGCTGGACAAGGTCCCCCTTACGGACCTGCCGGCCATCATCGGGGAGGGGATCGAATGAACCGGGATACCTTTGGCCAGGCCCTGCGCCTGACCCTTTTCGGGGAGAGCCACGGCCCCGCCATCGGCTGCGTGGTGGAGGGCCTCCGTCCGGGCACGCCTCTGGATATGGATTTCATGGCAGCCCAGCTTGCCCGGCGCCGGGGGCCCCGGGCCCTTTCCACCGCCCGCCGGGAGGCGGACGGGGTGGAGCTGCTCAGCGGCGCTTACCAGGGCCGCTGCACCGGCACGGCCCTTTGCCTCTGCATCCGCAATGGGGATACCCGCAGCGGGGATTATGCCAAATCCGCCTGCCTTCTGCGCCCAGGCCACGGGGATTATACGGGCCGGGTAAAATATATGGGCTATAACGATCCCCGGGGGGGCGGCCATTTCAGCGGCCGCCTTACGGCCCCCATCGTGGCGGCGGGGAGCATCTTCCTTTTCCTCTTAAGGGAAAAAGGGGTGTTTATAGGCACCCGCCTCCGGGCTGTAGGGAACATAGAGGATACGGAAGCCTTTTCGCAGGAGGCCGGCGCCTTTCAGGGGCAGCTCCAGGCCCTGGGGGAGGGGGAGATCCCCGTCCTGAATCCCGGCGCCGCCGCCCAGATGGAAGCGGCTATCGCCGCCGTCCGGGCCGAGGGGGATAGCCTGGGGGGCATATTGGAAACCCAGGTGCTGGGCCTGCCCCCGGGGCTGGGGGAGCCCTTTTTCGGCACGGTAGAAAGCCAGCTGGGAGCCCTGCTCTTCGCCCTGCCCGCCGTCAAGGGGGTGGAGTTCGGCGCGGGCTTTCAGATGGCATCCCTGAAAGGCAGCCAGGCCAATGATCCCTTCCGCATGGAGGGGGGCCGGGTAGTTACCAGCACCAACCACAACGGCGGCATCAACGGCGGCATTACCAATGGCATGCCCCTTGTGCTGCGCACGGCCGTCAAGCCCACCCCCAGCATCTATAAGCCCCAGGAAACGGTGGATATCTGCCGCCGGGAAAATGCCGCCCTGTGCATAGAGGGCCGGCACGACCCCTGCATCGCCCACCGGGCGGCAGTGGTGCAGGATAGCCTGATCGCCCTGGGTCTTTGCGACCTTTTGAACCAGGCCCTGGGCCTGAGCTGGCAGGGCGGGGCACTTTGGCCAGAGGAGGCGCCATGGAATATGGATTGATCGGCATGCCCCTGGGCCATAGCTTCTCCAAGGGCATCCATGAAAAGCTGGGGGGCTATGCTTACAGCCTCCACCCCTTGCCCCCGGAGGAGCTGGATGCCTTTTTTCAGGCCCGCGCTTTCAAGGGCATCAATGTAACCATTCCCTATAAGCGGGCAGTCCTGCCCTATTGCCAGTATCTGGACCCTGCTGCCAAGGCCATTGGCGCGGTGAATACCATCGTCAACCGGGGGGGCAGGCTCTATGGCTATAATACGGACTGTATGGGCTTCCTCTACCTAGCCCGGACCATGGGCCTCACCTTCCGAAAGCGGACGGTGCTCATCCTGGGCAGCGGCGGCACCCACGATACGGCGGCGGCCGTAGCCCGGGAGCAGGGCGCCGGCCAGGTCCTTACCGCCAGCCGCCAAAGCGGGCCGGATCGCATCTCCTACGAAGATGCGGCCCGGCGGAAGGATGTGGAGCTGGTGGTGAATACCACCCCCCTGGGCATGTATCCCAATGTAGATGCCCAGCCCCTGGATCTATCCGGCTTCCCCCGGCTCCAGGGGGTGCTGGATGCGGTCTATAATCCCCTGGAAACCAAGCTGGTCCAGCAGAGCCGGGCCTTAGGGGTGCCGGCCGCCGGAGGGCTGGCCATGCTGGTAGCCCAGGCGAAATACGCGGCGGAGCTGTTTTTAAACCATAGCCTGCCGGAATCCGCTATCGGCAGCATTACCCGGGAAATTTGGCGCAGCCGGGCCAACCTGGTGTTCATCGGCATGCCAGGGAGCGGAAAGACCAGCGTGGGCCGCATCTGCGCCAAGGCCCTGGGCCGGCCCTTTGTGGATCTGGATGCTTATATCGCCCAGGAAGCGGGCATGTCCATCCCCGCCATCTTCCAGGCGGAGGGGGAAGGGGGCTTCCGGGCCCGGGAATCCCGGGCGATCGGCCGGGTAGCCCGGGAAACGGGCCAGGTCATCGCCACCGGCGGCGGGGCCATCCTAAAGCCGGAAAACGTGCTGGCCCTGCGCCAGAATGGGGTTCTGCTCCACCTTCTCCGTCCCCTGGAGGCCCTGGCCTATGGAAAGGGCCGTCCCCTTTCCCAGGATAAGGAAGCGGTGGCCCGGCTGTGGCAGGAGCGGATGCCCCTGTATCAGCAGGCGGCCAGCGCCCAGGTGTTCAACACGGGCACCCCTACCCAAACAGCCCAGGCCGCCATAGAATGTTTCAACCAAATCGCCCTGCCGCCTTCCAGGGGAAGGGCTGCCGAAAGGAAAGGATAACCAACCATGATAATCAGCACAAAACACGGGACCCCGCAAATTGAAATCACCAAGATGGTGGAGTCCTTCCAGTCCATGGGCCTAAGGGTCAGCGTCATCACCGGTACGGACTATACGGTCATGGGCCTGGTGGGGGATACGACCCATCTGGATGAAAAGCGCATCCGGGCCAACCCTTATGTGGATAAGGTCCAGCGGGTGTCCGAGCCCTATAAGCTGGCCAACCGGCTCTTTCATCAGGAGGATAGCATCGTCTCGGTCCGAGGTATCCCCGTAGGCGGGAAGGAGAAGCTGGTGGTCATCGGCGGCCCCTGCTCCGTAGAGGGCAAGGAGCAGATCATCAACCTGGCCCGGGAGGTCAAGGAAGCCGGGGGCCATATGCTCCGGGGGGGCGCCTATAAGCCCCGTACCTCTCCATATGCCTTCCAGGGCCTGGGCACCGAGGGCATTCTGGATATGGTGGAAGCCCGGCGGGTTACAGGCCTGCCCATCGTCAGCGAGCTCATGAGTGCGGATAAGATCGACGAATTCGAGGAATGCGTGGACCTGGTCCAGATCGGCGCCCGGAACATGCAGAATTTCCAGCTCCTGAAGGCCGTGGGCAGAATGACCAAGCCCATCCTTCTCAAGCGGGGCCTGGCCAATACCATAGAGGAGTGGATCATGAGCGCGGAATACATCATGTCCGCCGGGAATCCCAACGTGATCTTCTGCGAGCGGGGTATCCGCACCTTCGAAAAATATACCCGCAATACCCTGGATCTTTCCGTAGTGCCCATTCTCAAGCTCAAAAGCCACCTGCCCGTCATCATCGACCCCAGCCATGCCACGGGGGACTGGCGGTATGTGGAAAGCATGAGCCTGGCAGCCATTGCCGCCGGGGCGGACGGCCTCATCATCGAGGTCCACGACCATCCGGAGTCCGCCTGGAGCGACGGGGCCCAGAGCGTCCGGCCGGACCGCTTCCGCACCATCATCGAAAAGGGCCGCACCATCGCCCAGGTCATCGGCCGGGATATGTAAGGAATCCCTCCCTCCGCCCTTGGGGCTGCGCCCCGGGCCCTAATGCCCAGGGCAATAGGCGAATGCAGGCGGGCCCCGGGCAGGTGAAGGGATTTTGCGGCTTTGGCCCGCCCTGCTGCCCCTTTAAAGCAGGGGCAGCTTTCTGGCGGGCACATTATTTTATAGAAAGAAAAGAACCATGGAGATTCGTCTATATCCTTCCCAAATCCGGGGCCAGGTGCAGGCGCCGCCTTCCAAAAGCGCCGCCCACCGGGCCCTGATCTGCGCTGCCCTCAGCCCTGGAGAAAGCCAGGTAGCGGGCATTCTCCCCTCGGCAGATATGGAAGCTACCATCCGGGGCCTTACGGCCCTAGGGGCCCAGACCCGAGTGGAAGGGCCCGTGGCCCATATCCGGGGCCTGGGAGGCCTGCCCGCCCCCCTACCCCGGCAGGCGGACTGCGGGGAAAGCGGCAGCACCCTCCGCTTCCTGCTGCCCCTTTTCGCCCTGACGGGGGCGGAGAGCCGCCTGACGGGGCAGGGGCGGCTTCCCCAGCGCCCCCTGGGCCCTTATGCCCAGCTCTTTCAGGAGCGGGGCCTGCCCTTTGCCCAGGATGGGGCGGGCGTCTCCTTCCGGGGCCCCTTGCAGGCAGGGGAATTTACCCTGGATGGGGGCGTGAGCAGCCAGTTCATCTCCGGCCTGCTCTTTGCCCTGCCCCTTTTGCCAGGGGATAGCTGTATCCATATCCGCCCTCCCTTTGAGAGCCGCTCCTATGTGGGGCTTACGCTGGATGCTATGGCCGCCTACGGTGTAAAGGCTTCCTTTGTAACGGATTATACCCTTGCCATTCCCGGCGGGCAAAGCTACCGGGCCCCGGCAGGGCCCTATGTGGTGGAGGGGGATGCCTCCCAGGCTGCCTTTTTCTGCACGCTGGGGGCCTGCCTGGGGGGGATAAGCCTTACGGGCCTTTCCCCGGATACCGCCCAGGGGGACCGGGTCATTCTGGATATTCTTTCCCGCTGCGGCGCTGCCTTTGCTTATGATAATGGCGCCTACCGCTTTCAGGCTGCGCCCCTTCAGGGGGTAGCGGCCGACCTGGGGGACTGCCCGGATCTGGGCCCCATCCTCATGGTGCTGGGCCTTTTTTGCAAGGGAGAGACTCGGCTGTATAACTGCGGGCGCCTGCGGATCAAGGAGAGCGACCGGGGGGCCGTTATGGCCGAGGAGCTGCGGAAGCTGGGGGGCCAGGTTTTCCTGGAGGGGGATACCATCCGTATACGGGAAAGCTGCCTCCATGCCGGCAGCCCCCTCCACAGCCACGGGGATCACCGGGTGGCCATGGCCCTGGCCATCGCCGGGCTTTGCGCCCGCATTCCCATCACCCTGCAGGATGCCCAGGCGGTGAACAAGAGCTACCCAGCCTTCTGGGAGGACCTGGAAAGCCTGGGGGCCAGATTGGAGCGAAGCTATGCGTAAGACCAGAGTATGCATCGTAGGCCTGGGCCTTCTGGGGGGGAGCTATGCCATGGCCCTTTCCCAAAAAGGGCACCAGGTTACCGCCATCGATAAAAATCCGGAGGCCCTGGAGTTTGGCCTGAACAAGGGCTGGATCCAGGCCGGGGCCACGGCGGATTTCCAGGGGCTTTTAAGAGAGGCGGAGCTGGTGGTCCTCTGCCTATATCCCGGGGATATGCTGCCCTGGCTCCAGGAAAACCAGGGGGCCCTTTCCCCCGGCTGCCTCATTACGGACGTATGCGGGGTAAAGCTGGGCATCGCCGAGGAAGCCCAGGCCCTCCTGCGGCCCGATGTGGAGTTCGTTCCGGCCCACCCCATGGCAGGCCGGGAGCGGCTGGGGATATGGAATGCGGACTGCGCCATTTTCGCCCCGGCCAACTTCATCATCACCCCCACCCCCCGCAACACGCCGGAGGCCATCGCCCGCATAGAGGATCTGGCCCGGGAGCTAGGCTTTGCCCATATCGCCCGCCTTTCCCCGGCGGAGCATGATGAGATGATCGGCTATGTGAGCCAGCTTACCCATGCCATTGCCGTGAGCCTGATGCTGGCCAATGACAACCCGCGCCTGGCAGAATACACCGGCGATTCCTTCCGGGATCTGACCCGGATCGCCCGGATCGACGCAGGGCTTTGGAGCAAGCTCTTCCTCCACAACCGCCAGATCCTCACCGCCCAGATCGACCGCTTTTCCCAGGCCCTGCAAAACCTGCGCCAGCAGGTGGACGAAGGGAACGAGGAGGCCCTGGTGGAGCTTTTCCATATCTCCAGCCACCGCCGCAGCTGGTTCGACCGGTGCTAAGCGGTGCTGCGCGCACGGCGATATTCGCGCGCAGACGTTAGCAGGCAGCCTGCCGCAGTGCACGCGCCCTTCCTCAAGAGCCGCCGCCCCCTCCGCCGGAGTTTTTGCAAACCTTCCTTCCGGGCGCAAAAGGCCGCCTAGCAAAGCCGGCTTATTTTGGTTGCGCGGTTTATGCTGCGGGCTGGAAGCGCTCCCTCAAAGAGCCCCCTGGCCCGACGCAGCGCGACCATTGCGAACTGAGAGTTTGCCCCGTAATAGGAAAAACGCCGCTTAGCCCACTTTGCGACGACGAGCCGCCGGGCAAGGTTCGGTTCGCCCGGCTTTGTCGTAAGGGATTTAAGGAGGGCTTGTAAAAACTCGGAGAGGAGGGCGGAGCCGAGCGCCGCCTGTGGCGGAAGAAGCGAGGCGGAAGCCCAGTGAGCAAGGGAGTGCTAGGAAGAGCCCCCTGGCCCGACGCAGCACGACCATTGCAAACTGAGAGTTTGCCCCGTAATAGGAAAAACACCGCCGCCCCCCGCATGGAATAACCCCCCATAAAAAAGGCCCCTTTCGGGGCCTTTTGCGCAGCTGCTTACCAGTAGATCTCCTTGTCCTTGCGGTGGAGGGAGATGAGCTTATCGAAGAGCTCAGGATCCAGGGATTTTACCATGGCCCGCAGCTCCCGGGGGCCCATGGCCGTATTGCGGCCCTTTTCATACTGCTCGTCGATGATGGCCTTCATCTTGGCCACGATGGGGGCCCGCTTATCCACAATCATGTCCTTGGGCACCCGGAAATAGGCGTTGATCCAGTAGGCGATGCCCGCCAGGCCGCTGAATTTATCCACCACCACCGTGGCAGGCCGGTTCAGCAGGTGGTTGGTATCGAAGATATTGTAAATCTCCTCATCCTTCAGCAGGCCGTCCGCATGGATGCCCGCCCGGGTTGCGTTGAAGTTATTGCCCACGAAGGGGGTGTTGAAGGGGATGGGATAGCCGATCTCCTTCTCAAAATATTCGGCGATCTCGGTGATAACCGGGAAGTTGATGCCATCGGAGGTGCCCCGCAGCTGGGCATATTCGATGAGCATGGCCTCGATGGGGCAGTTGCCCGTCCGCTCTCCCAGGCCCAGGAGGGTGCCGTTGACGGCGCTGCAGCCATAGAGCCAGGCCGTAGCCGCATTGGTGACCACCTTGTAGAAATCGTTATGGCCATGCCATTCCAGGCATTCGCTGGGCACGCCTGCCAGATGGGTCATGCCGTATACAATGCCCTGTACGCTCCGGGGCAGGGATACGCCGGGGTAGGTGACCCCAAAGCCCAGGGTATCGCAGAGGCGGATCTTAATGTCGATGCCGCTTTCCTGGGAAAGGCGTACCAGCTCGTTGGCAAAGGGCACTACGAAGCCGTAATAGTCCGCCCGGGTTATGTCCTCAAAATGGCACCGGGGCCGGATGCCCAGGGAAAGGGCGTCTTTGACCACACCCAGGTATTTATCCATGGCCTTGGCCCGGGTCAGGTTCATCTTGCGGAAAATGTGATAGTCCGAGCAGGAAACCAGGATGCCCGTTTCCTTGATGCCCATGGCCTTGATCAGGGCAAAATCCTGCTCCGCCGCCCGAATCCAGGTGGTGACCTCCGGGAATTTCAGGCCCAGGCCCATGCATTCCTCTATGGCCGCCCGGTCGGATTCGGTGTATGGGAAGAACTCGCTCTGGCGGATGAGGCCCTTGGGCCCCCCCAGCTTGCTCATGAGCTTATAAAGGTCCACAATCTGCTTCACGGTAAAAGGCGAGCGGGATTGCTGCCCATCCCGGAAGGTAGTGTCCGTTACCCAGATTTCCGAAGGCATGCACATGGGCACCACCCGGTTGTTGAAGGCCACCTTGGGAACGGTGGTATATTCAAACATGGAGCGGAAGTAATTTCCTTCTTCCACATCCTGGAGCTGATATTGGTAGATGTTTTCATCCAGCAGGTTTGTGCGGGGATTAAAGGTGACGCCGTGCATGAGAGACCTCCGAGCTGTATTCTTGTATTTCTGTATACAAGTATACAATCTTAATTCCCCTTCGTCAACCCCATTTTTGCAGGAAGCGAGAATTCCGGGAAAGGAGCTGAAGCGCTCCCCCCTTTTCCCTTTGTCCTCTGGGCGCTGCCCTGGGAAAGGAAAGCTTTCAGGGAAACGATGAGAAATAGGGGGCGGGAAGGAGCAGCATAGACTGGCCCCATCCAACCGCTGCCTTGAAAAGCAGCCCTCCCCATACATAAAAATGCCAAAAGGCCCCCTTGTGTAAAGGCGGCCTTGTGCGTGAAAATCTGCCCCTTCCCCTCATAAAATAGCGGCTTTTGTTTTCCTTCTTTTTTCATTAATAGGAAAATTTGTATGGAGAAAGGCAGTTACGTTGGAAGCTTGAGCTTTTTCCTTTGAGAAAGGCAGCAACCTTCTGCTTTCGCTCCCCGCTAGGGCCTCGTCGTCGCAAAGTCCGCTTTACTCCGGCGGCTTTTTAGCCGCAGGCGAAAAAGCCGCCGTCGCGTCGCTCCCTTGCTCCTCCTCTCCGCAAAAGGCCGTCGCTGCGCCTCCGCTGTGCGCTTGCAAGCGCGCGCACGACGCTCCGGCTTGCTTTGGGCCTTTTGCGGGGGCTGATCCCCGGGCCTTTGGAATCCGGCTGGGGGCGGAGCCGAGCGCCGCCCCCTTGTGAAGTCAGCTTATTTTGGTTGGGTGGTTTATGTTTTTGGTTGATGGGTGGAGGCGGAGGTTCCTTCACCAAAAAGTGTCCCTATGTAAAGCGCTGCGGGCTAGGAGTCCCTACCAAAAGGCTCCCTTGTGTAAAGGGAGCTGTCAGCTTTGCTGACTGAGGGATTGTAGTGGCTGGAGTTCTGGCCAGCGTTTTTGTAAAGTTACTACGTCTACAACCCCTCAGTCGCGGCTATAGGCCGCGCCAGCGCAGTTCGCAATAGTCGCGCTTCGTTGGCCCGGAGGGCTTTCCTTGCACTCCTTTGCTCCACTGGGCTTCCGCCGCCGCAAAAGGCTCAAAGCAAGCCAGAGCGTCGTGCGCGCGCTTGCAAGCGCACAGCGGTGGCGCAGCGACGGCCTTTTGCGGTAGAGAAGGAGAAGCGGAGCTAAGCGCACTTTGGCCAGCCGAGGCGCCGCCTCAGCACCGTTTTTCTTCCAGGCGTTTGTTTACCCATTCGCCAACGGTAGTATAGCATACAGCCATCAGGGGCACGGCCAGCACAATGCCGCCCAGGCCCCATAGGCCGCCCCCCAGCAGAATAGCGATCAGAACCCAGATTCCGCTCAGGCCCACGGCGTTGCCCACTACCCGGGGATAGATGAGATTATTGTCGATCTGCTGAACGATCAGCAGCATGATAATGAACCAAAGAGCTTTGGGCGGATCTATGAAAAGGATCAGGAAGGCGCCAATGATGGCTCCCAGCCAGGGCCCTACGATGGGGACGATCTGGGTGAAGCCGATGATAGTGCTGATAAGGAGCGCATGGGGGAAATTCAGGATGCTCATGCCGATGAAGCAGAGGATACCCAGCATGAAGCAGTCAATGATCATGCCGTAAACATAGCTGTTGAGGGCCTGATTGGTGCGGGTGCAGATCTCCAGGATGCGCAGGGCATTCTGCTCCGGAAAAATAGCCCGTACTAGCTTGCGGGATTGGCGCAGGAACTTTTCCTTGCTGTAAAGGGCATAGATGCTCATGATAAAGGCAATGAGCAGGTTGGCCAGCAGCCCTGCCACGCTTACCGCCCCTTCCAGCACGGTAGTGGCGGTTGTGAGCAGGATATCATCCAGCCGGCCGATGGCGCTGCTGAACCCCCTTTGGATGATCTGCTCCACCTGTTCGTTTAGTTTGAGCCGGTCCCACAGGTCCGCTGCCCAAACGCTCAGCTCCCGGGTATAGGTATCGAAGTCATTAAAAATGGAAACCAGGCTATCTACAATCCGGGGCACTACCAGGAGCAGCATGACGGTAATGATGCTGATTACGAAGATGAGTGCCAGGGCCATGCAAACCCCGCGCTTGAGGCCGCAGTCCTTCCACTTGGCAAAAACCCGGTTTTCCAGGAAGCGCATGGGCATATTGGCAATAAAGGCGATGGCAATGCCGATGAACAGAGGCTGGAGAATGGAGAAGAAATTTCCTACCGTCCTTTGGATGGGCTTGAAGTTTTCGCAGAATTCGTAAACCAAAATGCCTACGATTACCACGAACAAAAGTTTGCGGGTGCTTTTCCACAGGGTTTCCATGTCTTGCTTATCCTATCCTTTCCCGGCGGCGCCAGCAGGGGGCGCTGCGTATTGGGCCGGAAGCAGGGAGCAGATATAGGCCCGCACCGCTTCGATGGCCAGGCGGTTCTTCCCGCCGCCGATTACGGCGAAATCCGCCTTTTGAATATATTTGCTTATATATTGGTCATACATGGGCTTAACGGTTTCCAAATACTGGGCATAAACGCTTTCGATGCTCCGCCCCCGGGCCCGCAGGTCCCGCTTGACCCGCCGCAGCAGGCAAACGTCCGGGTCCACCTGCATATAGAGCTTCAGCGCCATTTTCGCGCACAGCCGCGGATCCCGGAACATGTGGATTCCCTCCAGAATGAGCACCTCCGGGGGCTGGAGCAGTTCCTCCGTATCTGCCCGCACGTGGTTGGTATAATCATATGCGTTGCGGGTGATGGGCTTTCCTCCTTCCAGGGCGGTTATGTCCGATAGCAGCTCATCATAATCGAATATATCCGGCGCGTCGTAATTGATATGGGTTCGCTGTGCAAAGGGCAGATGTGAATGGTCTTTATAGTAGCAGTCCATGCCCAGAACCAGGGTTTTACAGGGCAGGGCATTGCGAAGTTCCCGCGCCATGGTGCTTTTCCCGCTGCCGCTGGCGCCGCAGATGCCAACAATGATCATCAGGCCCCAACCTCCCCTATCAGATTCCTGTTTTTTCCATTATACCCGCAAAGCCCGTCCTTGAACAGGACGTATCCCGTTATTTTTTCGTTAACAGGCGGGGCCTGGCTGGCAGTCTCCCGGCCCGGGCCCGCGCCTTCTTATTTTGTCCGCTCCCAGGCAGCCTTATTCTTGCCCGGGGAATGGCGAAGGGCCTTATATCTTAAAATGCAGTGCTTCGCTTGCCCTTAATGCCCAGGGGGATGCGCGGTTTTTGCGGCCCGGCGCGGGGCAGCCGGGCCCTTCCCTCCCTGCCGGGTAAAACCTCCAGCGCCGCCCCCTTCCCCGGCAGCGTAAGGGCCCCTTCATCCATGAAACAAACTGATTATTTTCATTCTAAACATTCGCTTTTTATATGTTTTTCCTTATAGTATGCTAATTTTATACCGAGCAGGGAGGGGATTTCATGCACGCAAAACCGTTTTATAAATATATCGCTGCCCTTCTGCTTTTTGGCAGCAACGGCCTGGTCGCCAGCCTAATCCCCCTGCCCAGCCTGCATATCGTCCTGCTGCGCACCCTGATCGGCAGCCTTTTCCTGCTGGCAGCGGCCCTGCTGGGCGGGCTGCGCTTTTCCTTCTTGCAGCATAAGAAACAGTTTCTTTTTCTGGCTGCCTCCGGCGCTGCCCTGGGAGCGGGCTGGATCTTTTTGTTTGAAGCTTATGTGCGCATCGGCGTAAGCCTGGCCTCCTTGCTGTATTATTGCGGGCCGGTGCTGGTCATGGCTCTTTCCCCCTTGCTTTTCCGGGAACGGCTGGCGGCCGGCACCCTGGTGGGCTTTGGGGCTGTGCTCCTGGGCGTGGCGCTGATCAATGGCTGTTCTGGCGCCAGCCTGGATGCCTGGGGCATCGCCTGCGGCCTCCTTTCCGCCCTGCTGTATGCGGTCATGGTCATTTGCAGCAAAAAGGCGCCGGATATTACCGGCCTGGAAAATTCCGCCCTGCAAATCGCTTCCGCCTTTTTAACCGTAGCCCTTTGGGGCCTGCTGCAGGAAGGCCTCGCCCTGTTTGGAGGCATCCTTTCCGAGCTCCAGGCGGCAGGCCTTGCCAAAAGCCTTCCCCCGGCCCTGGTGCTGGGCCTGGTAAATACGGGGCTGGGCTGTTATCTGTATTTTTCCGCCATCGGCAGGCTGCGAGTGCAAACTGTGGCGGTCTGCGGCTATCTGGAACCCCTGTCCGCGGTGCTGTTTTCTATTTTCTTCCTGGGAGAAACCCTCCGCCTCCCCCAGATCCTGGGCGCCGCGCTCATCATTGGCGGCGCCCTGTGGGGGGAGCTTTCCGCCCGGGGCGCCTTCTCCTTCTCCGCTCTTAGCAAGCGCTCCCTTGCTTGCCATTCCGCCGGCAAAAAATAAAGCGGAAAACCCAAGCGGCCCATAACGTATGGGCCGCTTTTCTGCATAATTTCTGCATAATGCCCATAGGCAGGCCCTTCCCTTCGAACCCCTCCTTCTTTTTGCATAAGAAAAACAGACCCCTTGGCATCTGTTTTCTTGGCGGAGAAGGAGGGATTCCCGGCGGCACTGGGGCAGTGCCGCCGCCAGCCCGGGGAACTAAAAACCCATTCACTGGATGGTTTTTTGCCTGCCATAGGCAGGCCCTTCCCTTCGAACCCCTCCTTCTTTTTGCATAAGAAAAAC
>CALVLF010000133.1 GCA_944336625.1 uncultured Clostridia bacterium | reverse complement strand
GGATGCACATCTTTACGAGGACACCCTGGAGGATTACTTCAAGCAGGTCACAGGGGGTGAGGGGATTGCTTAAACTTTTGCGCTGTGAATTTGCCAAGCTGCGGCGCAAGCCCCTGTTCTTCGCGGCCGCCGCTGTGTCCGCCCTGATCCCGCTGGGATGCGCCCTGTTTCTGCCAGACTTTCAGGAGTTCACCAACGGTGCGCAGGCGGTAGACGGCATGATGTCTACCCTGTTCCAAATGAGCGCCTATCTGCTGCTCATGCCCGCCCTGGTGGTGCTAGCCGCCAATCTGCTCTTTGCGGAGCAGGACAACGACACCCTAAAAAACCTCATGGCTGTGCCGGTAAGCAAACCCGCCCTAGCGATGGCAAAAATGGCCCTGCTGTTTCTATTCTCCATCGCTTTCATGGCGGTGGGCAGCCTGGTGATCCTGGCGATTGTAATGGCCGCCGGATGGGAGCCGGTGGGGTTCTGGCGGCTCTTTTTTGTGGGGATCGGGGAAGGGATCATGATGTGGGCTGGGGCGCTGCCCTGCGTTCTTCTGGTTGTGCTTCTAAATCGCAGCTATATCGTTTCTGTGATCATCACCTTTTTCTATACGGCAGTCAACTATATCTTTGGCACGAGCGACTATTTCATCATGCAGCCGTTCGGGTTCAATCTGGGTACGCTGTTGCCCGGGCCACTGGCCTTCCGCTGGTTCTTTCAGTATCTCGATATGTCAAACGCGAGTGCACAGATGACGGAACTGCTGGAACGGATCAGCCCCTATTTTGTGGCACCGCCCCAGGCGTTTTTAGTCGTCATCTTAGAATCGGCGGTGTTCCTGAGTTTGATCGCGCTGGTTTATAAGCGCCAGAGCTGTTAAGGAGGTGCGCGTCATGTGGAGCATTCTAAAAGGGGAATGGCGCAAGCTGCGGCGCTGCCAGATCCTGCTGGTTGGCATTGTGGCGCTGGCTCTTTGCCCCGTAGTGCAATATGGCACCCAGTTGATTATCAATCCGGAAATTCGGAACCCCAACTATAATTTGGTCAGCCTGTTTGCCAACGTAATCTGGGGAAATACGCAGATTTTCCTGCCGATTTCCCTTGTCATGATCGGCGGATGGCTGATCGACCGCGAAAACACGAACGACACCATGAAAAATCTGCTGACAGTCCCGGTATCTTACCCTAAGCTGTTGGGCGGGAAATTGATCGTCACCATCTTTCTTTCCCTGTTGTTCGGAATATACAGTGTAGCCGTCACGGTTCTGACCGGCACGCTTGCCGGTCTGGATGGGCTTTCCACCGCCGTTCTGTTACAGCAGGGCATGCAGGTGGTTGTTGCCGCTTTCAATACCTGTCTGGTTTGTCTGCCGATGATCTTGCTCTTCGGCCAGATGCGGGGAGCCTACCTTGGCGGGTCGCTTCTGACGTTCTTCCTTGGGTATTGCATTTTGTTTTTTAAGAGCGGCTTCCTGCTTTCCGCCTATCCGTTTTCAGCGGCGCTGGTCCTCGCCGGTTTTGACATGCAGGCTTATAATGGTGCTACGCAAGCCCCCAGTACTTTACTGGCTCTAGCAGGGATGGCGGCAACCCTTGTGCTGACGCTGGTGATTTTGTTGCTTTCGCGCCCCAGTAGCAAGGCGGGAAATAGAAAGAAAAAAGGAAAGAAAGGGCGCGGCCAAGGGCGGTGCGCCTAAGGAGGCAGATGATTCATGCAGAAAAGCAATTCCATCAGGAAAATATACGCTTTTGTCAGTGCGCTGCTTTGCGCCTGCAGTTTATCCGGCTGCTCGGCGACCATGCAGTCTCTGGCGGATGGTACGGACGCCATATTGAACGGATTGGCGAAGGGCACCGACATTGTGCTGAACGGATTGACGGAAGGCACCAACCAAATGATCGATTCCTTAGTGGAAGCGGACGATGGCCAATTGAAGGACCGTATTTTAGAAGCCTATGGAGCGCTTATAGAGGAAGCAGGTGCCGCCGCACTAACGGCGAAAGGAGAAAGGAAGGGCCATCTTGAAAGAGGTGCAGATGATTATACAGGTTCCTATGAAGCGACCTACACGGATTTTACGGGGACGGAACTTCTATTCGGCGGCACCACTCTGGAACGCGAAGGCGGCAATACCCTGAATATTGCCTGTTCGCTTTCCCTTAAAAATGGCAATGCCGCGATCTTTTTCCGCTCTGGCGCAGATGCCCCCGTCATTCTCCTCTCTGAAAGTGGAGATTACACTGGCACTATAGAAGTGGATGGCACAAGTACCTATATCGGTGTATGGGGCGACCACGTAAACGGAACCGTGTCCATTGAAATCGAATAAGGAGTTTTCTATGCGCGTAAAGAAAAAAGCCGGCATCGTAGCCGTCATATCCATTTTAGCAATAGCATTTATTGCGGTTGCCTTTTGGGCCACACAGAAAAGCACAAACTATTATACACAAATCGACAATGACTATATAACAGAAATCGCACCGCATGGGGCGATGAACTACCGCTATACATTGGTCTCTTACGATGAAAACGGGGATGAAAAAGAACTGACCTTTGAAACGAGCAGGATTCTTACAGGCGGTGCCTACCTGAGCTTGAAAGTAGCCCCATTTCGCGGTGTCATCGCCTGGGCAGAAGCGCAGTTTGAAGAATTGCCTACTGCCGTTCAGGAAAAATACAGCGGCAATTCATAAGCCGATAACTGTAGTATGCATAAGCGAAGAGGCGGCACAGATTATTTTGCAAGAGCAGCCATAATAGGAATGTATCTGCCGGGCGACGGAAAAAGAAAAAGCCGCCGCTCAGCAGGCAGCCATTGCATGCAAATTTAACAAGCGGCGGCTTTGAATAAATCAAAGCCGCCGCTCTTTTCTGGCGGAGCGGGTGGGATTCGAACCCACGTGCGGCGACAAACCGCAAACTGATTTCGAGTCAGCCCCGTTATGACCACTTCGATACCGCTCCACAAAGAAACCACACGCAACCCGCGCTATAAAAAGAATCATGCGCAGCACCGGGCTGATATCCTATAATATTATACTCTATCTACGCAAAAAAGCAATGCCGCTTCAGCCTTGTCCCAATAAACGCACCGCAGAAAAAACCGCATTGAGAAGGAACAGACATCCACAAAGGATAGCAGCGGACCGGAAGTTCTGCAACCGCTTATTATTTCTGCAAAGAAAGGCCGCAAAGAGGATCACAATCCCCAGCACGCCGGATAGCCAAATTGACATAGAATTATCTCCCAGGAAACTTTTATTTATTTTAACCGTTTACGCGGCTTTTCTCAAGACTTAAATATAAATCCTTTCTGCTGCTGGTATTTCAATTTCCTTTCAGAAATAATTGCCGATAAACGGCCGGGCATGCTGTGGACATTTTGCGAAATTCTCATATAATTTATCCCACTCATAGCAGAAAAAGGGGACTTGACATATTTGCTTTTCCAAAGTATAATATTTTTCGCAGTGTGCGGTCGTGGCGGAATAGGCAGACGCGTACGTTTGAGGGGCGTATGGGAGACCGTATGGGTTCAAGTCCCATCGACCGCACCATAATGAATAAGTCCCGCCTTTCGAATTTTTTTGAAAAGCGGGACTCCTTGTATGCGGAAAGCCTTGCACCATGGGCTTTCCATTGTTTTTATCAGCTATCATGATTACGAAAAAATATTCCCCCTTCTAGCTCGCTGCAAGCAAAATATAGCTTGCGGCGAGTTTCATTTTCGCCGTTTCCTTCCCCGCTGGAGCTTGTTTACAGGGAAAATATTACCTCCTCCGGCATGCCCATTAAAGGTCTTTGTTGGGCTTTTCGTATTTTTGTGCTACCTGCCAAAGCTGAAAGCTGTTCAGTAGCGCAAGGGCGGTTTTCGGTTCGTCATAGGGGAGGTGAAAGATTTCCTGAATACGGTTTAAGCGGTAAAGCAGGGTATTGCGGTGGATACAAAGAGATGCGGCGCTCATCTCTTTATTATGCATAAATAGGGAATACACTTTCAGGGTCCGGAAATAGTCCGTTCCATTCTGGGCATCATAGGAGAGTAGCGCTTCCAAAACAGGATGAATGAAAAAATTTGCGGCATTTTGCTGGCATACGAAGTCAAAGATCTGCGTTGGAAACAGCTGGTCGAAAAAGTCATAAGGGCGCGTGGTGAGCCGGGCGGTAATCGAAGCCTGCAAAAAGCGGCCCCGCGCCTCATTTAGGTCATGAAAAGGCTGTGAAATGCCGCCCGTCGAGGCGGCAGGCGAGATATAATGGAATACCCTGCCAAAGAATTCGATCTCCCGCTCCGTATAGGTATCGCCCCGCATCAGGCCAAAGAGGGCGACGAAATGGCCATCCCAAATGGTACTGACTACAGAGCGGTAAATGTTGGGGATGTCTGAAAGGATCATGGTAGCAAAGGCTTGGTGGGATGCCCCTTCGCCGATAGGCATAGCCATAATGGAATAGGCGCCGGGAATGCTTTCTGAAAGACTATTGGCCGCGAAAAGGCGGAGCTCCAAGGGGCTTTCCTGGTTAAGCAAATCCCGCAGATAGGCGGAAAAGGTGCTCTGTTCCCGGGAACGCCGCCTGACCAGCAGCAGCTTCAGAGCATCGGTAAATATTTTGACGCAGGCCAAATCCTCCGGATATAAGGGCTGATCAAACATGAACAGGGCTGCATGGCCGATGATCTGATCATCCGTATAAACTTCCGCAAAAATGCGGGGGCAATTCCCTACCAGGCCGCTGTCTGCGTAAAAGGGTTCATAATGCTGTTTATAATTATCCAGGTATTCCCTCTGGTAGCTCTTAACGGTCTCCAGCGGGAGCACCTTTTTTTCCAGCAGCGTATCCCATATATCCACGCCGATTTTCTGCCGGGGATGCTGGCTGATGAGCTTATAGTTCTCATCGGTCACCAGAACAGGGAGCTTGAAGAAATCGTAAGCCACTTCAACCAGCCTATCCAGATTATTAAATTGCAGCGCTTGAAAAAAGACCCGATAAGCTTCCGTAGTGCTTACAACGGCATGTGTGTATGCTGTCATTTTGCACAAGTCACCTCTGATATTTTGATAAATTCAGACTATCCTATTCGTTATGTAGCTTGATAAAATAAAAACAATTGGTGAAAAAGCATAGCAATTTCAATTTATTTTCAAAATTCATGTTGTCATCATAGCACAACATTGATTATTATGCAATACGCACAAAGTAGGAAGGGAAGGTATCTATCATGCATTTTGAAAAAACATTCACCCCGTTCAAAATCGGCAACGTACTCATCAGAAACCGGCTCATCATGCCCGCCATGGATTCCGGCGTTTTTGACGCCAACGGCCATGTGATTCAGCCCACGCTGGATTATTACGGCGCCCGCGCTGCCGGCGGCTTCGGCCTGATCATCATCGAGATTGCCGCCGTAGAGCGCCGGGGCGTGGGAATGCCCTGTGAGCCCGATGTTTGGAGCGACGACTGCATACCCGGCATGACCAAGCTGGCCAACCATATCAAGAATAACGGCGCCCGGACCATCGTTCAGCTCCACCATGCCGGCCGGGAGACCGTGGCCGCCATGGCGGGCGAGCAGATTGTAGCCCCCTCCAGCGTCCCCTGTCCCACCAACCGGGAAACGCCCCGGGAATTCACCACCCAGGAAGTCTATGACCTGATTCAGCATTATATCGATGCTGCAGTCCGCTGCCATAAGGCAGGCTTCGACGGCGTTGAGATCCATGCGTCCCATGGTTATATGGGCGGCCAGTTCCTCTCCCCCCGCTCCAACAAGCGCGTAGATGAATTCGGCGGCGGGATTGAAGGCCGTGCCTACTTCATGAAGCTGGTGGTAGAGGGCATCAAGAAGGCCTGCGGTGAGGACTTCGTCGTAACCGCCCGCCTCTCTTCCAAGGAAAACCGCATCGGCGGCCTAGAAATGGAAGAAACCATCGTCTTTGCCCAGATGCTGGAAGATTATGGCTATGATGCCCTGCACATCTCCGCAGGCACATATGAAACCTGGCAGACCATCGTGCCGCCTTCCAGCTGGCAGTCCGGCTGGAACCTCAGCTCCGCCCGGCGGGTGAAGGAAGCGGTGGATATCCCCGTGTTCTCCGTAGGCCTTTTCCATGACCCCTATACCATTGAAACAGCCATCAAGCGGGGCGACTGCGACGCCGTATCCCTGGGCCGCCAGTCCATCTGCGATCCGGACTTCCCCAATAAGATGAATGCCGGCGTGCTGGAAGATATCATCCCCTGCCTGGGCTGCACCCAGCGCTGCATGGAATTCAATTATCCGGAAAACCTCATGCCCGGCGACTGGGGCGTAGGCTGCATGCTCAACCCCGAATCCAGCCATAGGGCGGACCGGCTTCTAACCCCCACGGAGAATCCCAAGAAGGTCGTAGTGGTAGGCGCAGGCCCTGCGGGCTTGACGGCGGCTTTCATGTCCGCCAAGCGGGGGCACAGTGTTACCCTCCTGGAGAAAAACGGAGCCAACCGGGTGGGCGGCCAGTTCCTCATTGCGGCCTATCCTCCTTTCAAGCAGGGTCTGACCCGCGCCATCCGCTATCAGCTCCATATGTGCAAAAAATATGGCGTAGACCTCCGTTTCGATACGGAGGCAACACCGGATCTGATCAAGGAGCTGGCCCCCGACGTGCTCATCATGGCCACCGGTGCGCAGCCCTTGGTGCCTGAGATCAAAGGCATCCATGATACGGGCGTCGTCCTTGCCAATGACCTGCTCCTGGGCAACCCTGTCCTCAAGCAGAGCGTGCTGATCGTGGGCGGCGGCGAGGTCGGCGTGGAAACTGCCGAATATGCTACCGACTACTGCACCAAGGTATCCATCGTAGAAATGCTGCCCGCTCTGGCGGAAAAGCTATACCTGACGGTGCGCAATGACCTCATGGACCGCCTGAAGAAGGAAGAGGTGGATATCCACGTCAATACCAAGGTTCTGGAGTTTATCCCCGGCGGCATCATCGCCGAATGCAATGGCGAAAAAATCACCCTGGATGGCTATGACCATGTGGTGCTGGCGCTGGGTTCCAAGGCCTACGTTCCCTTCGAGGCCCAAGGCCTTGCCCCCGAAGTATATACCGTTGGGGATGCCGTAAAGGCCAGGGATGCCAAGTGGGCCATTTATGAGGCCTACCGTGTGGCCCAGAAGATCTAAGCTAAAATATACCGGGAAGCGGGGAGCCGCCTCCCGGTATCCTTCCAAAAAATTAAAGGAGCTTTGCTATGATACTGGAAGATTATGTAAATAATATGAATGCGAAAAACGCCCAAGGTATTGCCGACCTGTTTGCGGAAGACTGCGTATTCAGCGATGGCGGCGGCCGTCCCTTCGGCTTCCCGGATATCGACCTGAAAGGCAAAGAAGCGGTTCTGAACCTATTCTCCGGCATCCTGGTAGAGAACGAAGTAAAGGCCACCATCGTTAAGCTGAATCCAGCTTCCATGGAATACGATGTGGACTTTGGCGGCATCCTCATGCCTTGTGTGGGTATGGCCACGGTAAAGGACGGCCTGATTACCGAGTATATCGTACGCCCCCGCTAATTCCTTTTTCACAATAGCATAAATCCGCAGCCTATATTAAAGAGGCTGCTTTCAAAAGCATGGGTAACCTACCCATGCTTTTTTCTGTGGCGCAGCCATTCTTGATCCGGGTGCAGAATCGGCCCGGGATTGGGTCCTTATCCTTATATTTAGAGCCTGCGCACAGCTTTCCAAAGGGGCGCGCTTTTTGTAAAGTCAGTTCTTGGCTTTTGTTATGGCTTTTTTCTTTTCGATCGCATTATTTTATAGCTTCGCATTTTTGTGCATGCGCACAGGATTCTATCTATACCGCTCCCTGCCGAAAAGCGTAACACTTTATGGATGGCCGCATGTCATTATTTTGCCAATATAGAAAGATTTCCTTCATTTTATATTATTCCAATGTAGCGATTTGAACGATGGGCTGCAACATTATGTTCAACCTCCCTGCTGTACCCTAAAAATACGCCCCAAAAGGACAGTTTTAGCCGGTGTTTGCTGTGCAGCTGAACAATTGTTTTGTAAAATCTATTCCCATATAATGTGGGAAAAGGATATGCATATCTTGATCATTCCCTTGGTACCAAACAAATTTCGTCCTTTAAATTTGGTATTTTTAAGGAGGACACAAGGTGGAGGAAAACAAAAAAGTCATACTTATCATCGGTTCTGCGCCCTTTGGCGGGGATCTTACCAATCCAACCTACGAAGTTGCCAAGCTGCTCAACGGAACCACTTATAAGGATTATGTGTTCCGCAGCGCCAAGTTTCTTCCCAGCCGCCGCGGCTGCATCCCGGGCGTAAACGCTGCCATTGAGGAGCATAATCCTTCCATCATCATCGGCGTGGGTCTGGCAGATAACCGGCCTGGCGTCAGCCTGGAGCGGGTGGCTGTAAACGTAGCGGATTTCCCTATCCTGGATAACGATGGATATCTCGCTCTGAATGAAACCTTAGATCCGGAGGGCCCCGTAGCTTATCTGAGTTCTCTGCCCATCCGAGCCTGCGTGTCTGAACTGCGGGATGCGGGCATTCCGGCCCAAGTATCCAATACGGCTGGAAACTTCTGTTGTAACATGGCGATGTACGCCTCCCTGAACTACATCGCAAAGCATAAGCTAAAAGCCCGGGCTGGCTTTGTCCATGTGCCCTATACGCCGGAAATGGTTGCCAAAAAGGAAGAGCGGATTCCTACCATGTCCTTTGAAACCATAAAGCGGGCCGTAGAGATCGTAGCAAAGGCCGTCGTAGATTACGAAGAGGACATTTCCATGGTATGTGGCGCGTGCAGCTAAGGTATTTTCAGAACCTAAGCGATCGGACTTATTAAAAGAATCCATGTGCGTTAAATTAAGAAAGGAATAGTAAGCAGTATGATCAGCGAGAAGTTAATGCAGGAGCTGAAAAGCCTCCCCAAGTCTCGGCTTGTAAGCAGCGAGCTTCTTCCCACAGAGAAAAAAGACCGGCATATTTCCCCCTTTGAATTCCTGCTGATGTGGATCGGCATGTCCATACTGTTGGCCGTGTTTACCAACGCCGCCAATATGTTCCCCAGCCTGAGCATTAAGGCCATCCTCTTTGCTGTTATCCTGGGCAACTTTATTACGGTTGTCACCCTGGCGCTTACCGGCGATATCGGCATTACCCACGGCATATCCTTCCCCGTATATTTGCGGGCAATCTTCGGCTATACCGGCAACTACATCCCCTCTTTGGTACGCTCTCTGCCCGCCTGCTTCTGGTTTGGATTCCAGACCTACCTGGGCGCAGAGGCCATCAACATGATCCTGATGAAGTTGATTCCCTCCTACCCCGGCACCAATGGCTACCTGATGGCCATCGTGGTAGTATTCCTCGTTGTCCAGTGCTTCACCACTGCCAAAGGCATCGATGCCATCAAGAAGTTTGAAAACATTGTAACCCCCCTCATGTTCCTGGTGGTTCTGTATTTGCTCTACTTCGTGCTCAACCGGAGCGGCATGACTGCAGGCGAAATCTTGTCCACGCCCGCTGGCGAAGTAACCGGCACCCGTTATACCTTCGCCTATGCCGTAACCGCCATGACCGGCTTCTGGGCAACCATGGCCCTGAATATCCCGGACCTGACCCGCTTCCTGAAATCCAATGCGGATGAACCCAACTGGTTCAAGCGGAATTGGTGCTCCATCTGGCCCCAGCTTCTGGGCATTATCCCCATGATGACCCTGTTCGCCTTCATCGGGGCTGCTGCTATGCTGACCTCTGGCCAGTGGGACCCCATCGTCTACATTGCCAGCCTGGATGCCCCTGTTTGGCTGCTGGTGCTCATTCTGCTCCTTTCCGTATTCGCACAGTGGAGCACCAATATTGCCTCCAACATCCTGCCCCCGGCCAACATCTTTTCTACGGTATTCGCCCCCAAAATCACCTTTGCAAAAGGCTGCATAATTGCAGGCGTTATTGCTTTCCTGATGCAGCCCTGGAGCCTGATGGATAAGGTGGTTACCGCTAACCTGGTGGTTGGTATCATGTTGGGCGGCGTGGCCGGAATGATGGTTGCGGACTATTATTTCCTCCGCAAGCGCAAGCTTAACATCAAGGACTTTTACGTAGAAGGCGGCGAATATACCTACGCAAAGAACTGGAATCCCCTGGCTTTTGTGGCCTATGTAATCGGCACCATAGCCGGCCTGATGATTCCGGATTGGGGCTTCCTGGTAGCCATGTTCTTCGGCGGCCTGTCCTACTATCTGATGATGCGCTTCTATGGTGCTAAGAAGTATAACCAGGAAAGCATTCTGGTCAACTTCAGAAAATAATTGTAAAATGTTTGAAGGGAGATTCCATTAACTATGCGACCCAAGTATACCTCTATCACCGGTATTAAAGACCTGTCCAGGGCGGACATCGATTATATACTGGATCTGGCGGAAAAGCTGGAGCCCATCATACAGGGCGAATCCGGCCTGCGGCCCCTGAAGGACAAGGTCCTTTGCACCTTCTTCTATGAGCCCTCTACCCGTACCCGGCTTTCCTTTGAGTCTGCCATGAACCGGCTGGGCGGCAGCTGCATTGCCATGGCAGATGCCCAGAAGACCTCTTCCGTTTGGAAGGGCGAAACCCTGGAAGACACCATCCGCACCGTTGAGAACTACTGTGACGTAATTGCCCTGCGCCACTTTGAAGCGGGCGCCGCTGAGCGGGCGGCCAAGATCTCCCGGGTGCCGGTGATCAACGCGGGCGATGGCCCCAATGAGCATCCTACCCAGACGCTGCTGGATATGCTCACTATCCGCCGGGAGTGCGGCACCCTGGAAGGCCTGAAGGTGGTTATGTGCGGCGATCTGAAGCACACCCGTTCCACCAACTCCCTGACGCTGGGCCTTTCCAACTATGGCGTAGAATTCACCTTTGTACAGCCCAAGGGCTTTGAAACCAGCCAGTGGATTCTGGACCTGGTCAAGGAGCGGGGTTGCTCCTACACCCAGACGGAAGATCTGCAGTCTGCCCTTATGGGCGCGGATGTGGTCTATATGTGCCGCATTCAGAAGGAGCGGTTCCCGGCGGATGAATTCGAACTCATCAACGGGAAATACTGCCTCACCCGGGATATGCTGGAAAAATCCCCCAAGGTCGCGGCGGTGCTCCATCACCTGCCCCGGGTTGCGGAGCTGGACACCAGCGTAGACGATTATCCCGGCTGCGCATACTTTAAGCAGACCTATAACGGCGTGCTCATCCGCGCTGCCCTTATGGTCATGCTACTGGACAAAATCCCGGTAGAATACGGTATGTAATTGTATCTACCAAAGGACAGGCAGGTGGATACGCCTGCCTGTTCATTTTTAAAGGAGGGCACCCATGCTGAATTCTTCCATTGCCCAGTCTATCGTCGACATAACCATGTCCGTTTTGCATGTAAACGTCAATATTATGGATGCGAACGGGACGGTAATCGCTGCCGGCGATAAATCCCGGATCGGCACTTTTCACTGCGCCGCGGCGGAGGTAATCGCCACAGGGCAGAAGAAAGCCGTATCCGCCCAGGAAGCAGCTACAATGGACAATGTAGAGCCGGGCGCCACCTACCCCATCGTCTACAAGGGGAATGTCATCGGCGCGCTGGGGATGACGGGAGCGCCGGAATATGTGGACAAATTCGTAGAGCTGGGCGCCCTATATGCCCTCCTGTTTATTGAGCAGGAGAATATGAAGCAACGGGTTTTTCAGGAGCAGAGAGTGCGGGAAAGCGTTCTGCTGGACCTGTTTACCGGCCGCTGCCTAGAGGATGCGGATTTTTTCCTGCAAAGGCTTGCAGGCCTGCACTACCAGCTGGACCGGCCCCATAGAGTCATTGCTGTGCGGCTAAACGCCCTGGAAAACCAGGCGGATATGATACGCTGCCAGCAGATGAAGGATCAGCTCACCGATGTATTATCCGATTGCCGGATCTGCGGCGCGGCATTGACCGGCTGCTTCATCCAGTCCCGGCTGGCCCTGCTGGTGCCTGCGGGCCATAAAGCTTGTAGCCCGGAAGCCCTGGACGAGAGCGTGCAGGAGCTCCATAACCGCCTGCAGGCGGTTACTGGCGATCAGGTGCTGATTGCCATCGATGGCGTATGTGTAAGCTGGAAGGATATCCCCGCTGCCTTTGCCCAGGCAAAGGGCACGCTGGACATCGTCTGCCGCTATAATCAAAAAGAAGGGGTAGTATATTCCGCCGACTATCTGACGGAATATACGCTTTTGCATATTTCGGAGGAGGAACGCCAGCGCTTTATTCAGGCGGCGTTAGGAAAGCTGTACACCGGCAAGCCCAAACAGCGGGAGATGCTGCTGAATACGCTGCGCACCTATTTTCAACACGACAGGAACGTGCAAAAGACGGCGGAAGCCCTCTTTATCCATCGGAATACCCTGAATATGCGGCTCAACAAAATCCAGGAATGGTCCGGCCTATCGCCGCTGAAATTCCAGGATGCATTTAATTTACGCATGGCCCTTATCCTCATGGACCTGGAGGGAGGGGCCGCACAAGCAAGAGAGGAGAATGTAAACCATGAAATATATTGATGTGCGAAGCGATACCGTAACCCATCCTACGGAGGAAATGCGCCAGGCTATGTACCGGGCAGAGGTAGGCGATGATGTAATCGGGGACGATCCTACCGTTTTAAAGCTGCAGGAGATGGGCGCCGCCCTATTTGGAAAGGAAGCCTGCCTGATCACCACCTCTGGCACCATGAGCAATCAGGCGGCCGTGCTGTCCCTTACGAATAAGTGTGAGCAGATTATCGTGCACGATAAATCCCATATGTACAACCTGGAAGTGGCAGCCTTGGCCCAGATCTGCGGCGTGCAGGCACGTGCCCTCCCTGCCCCCGGCGGACATTACGACCTGGAGCAGCTGGAAGCCAACATCATCAAGCCCGCTATTCAAAACGCCCCCACTACCCTGATATGCCTGGAAAATACCTTCGACCTAAACCAGGGCCTGGTGGTGGATAAGGCCCACATAGATGCTGTATGCGATATTGCGCACAAAAATGGGATTCCCGTCTATCTAGATGGCGCCCGGGTGCTGAATGCAGCCATAAGCCTGGATATGGATCCGGCAGTCCTGTGTGAAAAGGTGGATGTGGTATCCCTCTGCCTGAGTAAAGGCCTTTCCTGCCCCATCGGCTCCATTCTCATGGGGCCTAAGGATATCATCGAGCGTGCCCGGGTTATGCGGCAAATGCTGGGCGGCGGCTGGCGCCAGGGCGGTATTGTAGCGGCAGCGGGCATCGTAGGCCTGAACCATTATAAGGACCTGGCCCTAGATCATGAAAAGGCCCAGACCCTGGCAAAAGGCTTGCAAAAGCTGGGGATCGGCATCGATATGGCGCAGGTACAGACCAACGTGGTGCGGCTGGACGTTTCCACCGTGGGTATGACGGCCCTGGAATTCTGCGGGGGCCTGGAAAACTTCGGCGTAAAAGCCAAGCCCGTGGGCCCCGCCTATGTGCGGATGATTTGCCACCGGGATCTGCTGCCTGAAATGATCCCCACGGTGCTTTCCGCTGTGGAAGGCTGCATTCAGGCCAAAGGCGCCTGACAGGAGGGAGCGCCATGTTCGATCTGTTAGTACAAAATGGAACGGTAGTCCTGGCCGATGGGGTCTATCCCTATGACGTATCCATTCAGGATGGCAAGGTAGCCTCCATTGGGCTCCACGGCACCCTGGGCGAAGCAAAGGAAACCGTGGATGCAAGCGGCAAGATGGTGCTGCCCGGCCTCATCGACCCCCATGTGCATATTCACCATCCCTTTAAGGGCAGCTTTGCCGGGGACGATTTCGACTCTGCCACTCGCTCCGCCGCCTTCGGAGGGGTAACCACGGTATGCGATTTTGCCATCCAGTGGGATAAATCCAAGTCTTTGACCGATACCTGCGCCCTGCGCAAATCTCAATTTGCAGGCCATTCCATCACGGACTATGCCTTCCATGCCTGCCTGACCCGCTCAGATGCAGAGACCATCGGTGAACTGCCCGGCCTCATTGCCGGGGGCGTTCCCTCTGCTAAGCTGTATATGACCTACTCCCGCCAGGGGCGCACGTCGGACGACGTAGCCCTGTATGAGGCCCTGCGGATCACCGCCCAGCAGGGGGGTATCGTAGGGGTTCACGCGGAAAACGACGCCATGTGCAACTATTATGCCGATGCTTATAAAGCGGCAGGCAAGACCAGCCCCCATTACTTCCCCCTGTGCAAGCACAACCTGGTGGAAGCCGAGGCGGTAAACCGGGCCGTCTACCTGGCCAAGGCCACAGGTGGCAACCTGTATATTTTCCACCTTACCTGCCGGGAAAGCCTGGATATCATCCGGCAGGCACAGGATGCGGGCGTCCACGTATATGCGGAAACCTGCATCCACTACCTGACTATGGATATGTCCCAATATGACCGGGATGACGGGGCCAACTTTATCTGTAGCCCGCCCCTGCGCAGCAAGGCGGATGTGGATGCCCTGTGGCAGGGCATACGGGAGGGGCGCATCGGCGTAGTAAGTTCGGATCACTGCGGCTTTACGCTGGCAAATAAGGCCCTGGGCAACAATGATTTCACGGCCACGCCGAATGGCATGCCCGGCATGGAAACCCGGCTGCCCGCCCTTTA
>CALVLF010000132.1 GCA_944336625.1 uncultured Clostridia bacterium | reverse complement strand
TAATTCCCCGCAGGATGGGCCTGCGTCACGACCGCTTCATGGGTGATATAGCAGCGCTTCATGTAGCCTTCCCGGTCCTGCACCCGAATCTTCACCCAGGGGTCCCCCTCCTGGAGTACGGTAACCTGGGTGCCCTGGGGCAGCCTGCGGATGAGTTTATCGTTGGTGCCGTTGCCTGTGCGCATTTGGGCCCTATCCACCACGACCCAGGCTTCCCGGTCCGGCAGGGGCTCCACATCGTAAATATTTTGCTGGAATTCCAGGTATTCTTCAAAGGACAGCTGGCTTTTCAGGGAAGCGGTCAGCTCCCTGTCCGCCTTGCGGGAGATCACATTGACGGTAGTTCCCGGGCAGGCATGGTAATAGAGCCACTTGGCATCCTCCACATATAGGCGGATGCAGCCATGGGAACCAGTACGGCCCAGGTTGTTATAGGGGCTTTTCTTCAGGGTTGTAGCATCCCGCTGGGAAAACATGATGGAATGGAAGTAGATGCCGCCCACCACCTGGGTCCAGTAGCGGGCGTATTCCGCCTGGAAGGCGGCAAACTTGCCAAAGCGCTCCCGGGCGCCCATCTTCCAGCGGCCGGAAGGGGTAGGGGAGGCAGGCTCGTCCCCCTGGGGCTCCGTTTTGCCCGAGGTACATACCATGCGCCGGACGATGCGGGTATATTCCCCCTGGTCATCCTTTTCATAAACGGTGACCACCTGGTTGCGGGTATCCAGCTCAATATAGTATTTTTCCGGGTCTGTGTTCTTCAGCGTATCCAGTGCAAAGGCTGTGGCAGGCAGGAAACAAAGCAGTGCCAGAAGCAGCGCCAGACAGCGCGGGAAACCATTGCGCATAGGAGCCTCCGTTAGTGAAAAATCTGCAAAAAAAGAATCGTCCTTATTATAAAATAGCTTCAGCACATTTGCCAAGACAAAACCTTTACCAATTCGACAGATCCTGCCGGATTTTCCCTCGCTGCATACTAGAAAATACCTACCCTCCCACTGAAAAAATACAAAAGCGCCCCAAGAGCCATCCGCCGGATGGCCGGCAAAAAGGGCGGACTGGCGCCATGCTATTTTTTCCAGGATGTGGTATACTGGAAGCAAATATAAATATATGAAAAGGAAGGCCTGAAAACATGAGAAACAAGGTCATTACCATCAGCCGGGAATTCGGAAGCGGCGGGCGGACGATTGGCAGAAAGGTAGCGGAAGCCCTTCAAATTCCCTGCTATGATCAGGAGATCATCGAGAAAATCGCGGAAAAAAGCGGCTTTACCAAGGAATTTATCCAGGAAAAGGGGGAGCAGGCTGCATCCGGAAACTGGTTTGCCAATGCCTTTGCAAACCGGGGAACCAACGGCGTTTCCCTGCAGGACCGACTCTGGCTCATCCAGGGCAAGGTAATCCTGGACCTTGCCCAGGAGGGACCCTGTGTCATTGTGGGCCGGTGCGCCCATTATGTTCTGCGGGATACGGCAGACTGCCTGAAGGTATTTATTCATGCGGACATGGCCAGCCGGGCGGAACGGATCGTCCGTGTCTATGGCCAGCGTGAGGAAGCCCCGGAAAAACGCCTGAAGGATAAGGATAAGCGGCGGGCCGCCTATTATGAGTTCTATACCGATATGAAATGGGGCAATGCCGAAAATTACCATATCGCCCTGGATAGCGGCGTACTGGGGATAGAGGGCTGCGTTTCCCTGCTGCTGGAGGCCTACGGCCGCTTTAGGGCCTAAGGCCTCTCGTGCTTTGTCCTCCGGCGCTGCGGTTTACCGGTTGCGCGGGAAAAAGGCTTAAGGTATAATAGTAAAACACGCCAATTTTACGAAAGGAGGCAGGGCATGGGAAACCTTTGGAAACATTTTAAAACCATCACCAAGCATCGAACCCTGGTTATGGTCCTTTGCTTCAAGGTGGGGCTCTACTGGCAGGGCCTGACCCATGACCTGTCCAAGTATTCCCCCACGGAATTTCTGGCTGGCGTTCGCTATTATCAAGGCAACCGGAGCCCGAATGCGGCGGAGCGGGAGCAAAACGGCTATTCCCTGGCCTGGATGCACCATAAAGGCCGCAACCGGCATCACTTCGAATATTGGACGGATCTGCGGCCCAGCACCCGGCAGTACCTTCCGGTACCCATGCCCACCAAATACCTGGTGGAGATGTGCATGGACCGGATCGCCGCCAGCAAAACGTATAACGGCAAGGCCTATACCGACCGGGACCCGCTGACTTATATGGAGCTGGCCAGGGAGACCCAGCTCATGCACCCGGATACCATGGAAAAGACCCTCTACCTTATGCGGATGCTGGCGGAGCGGGGGGAGGCGGAAACCCTTCGCTTCATCCGCCAGTGCCTGCGCAAGGGGGAGGAGCTTCCCCGGGAGCAGGGCCTGGGCTGTACGGGGGGGCAATAGCCTCGGTTCGTTTCAAAAAATCATTCCGGATGGATTCCATCCGGAATTTTTTGCGGTTTTTCGCCGCAGGCGCGGGAGAATCTGGTATAATCCCCTGTGGATTTCTCCGCAATATCCTTTCAGGAGGAAACGATATATGGGGCTGCAAAAGGTGGTCCGGTTTTTTAAGGATGATGTGGTTTTAACGGCGTCCCTGGTGCTGGCGGCGGCGTCCTGCCTGCTGGTCCCGCCCAGCCCCGGGTATCTTTCCTATATCGACTGGGACACGCTGCTGCTGCTTTTCTGCCTGATGTTGCTCATCGAAGGGCTGCGGCAGCTGCGCTTTTTCCAACGGATTGGCCAGGGCGTCCTGGGCCGGGTAGGCACGGCCCGGGACCTTGCCCTGACCCTGATTTTCCTCTGCTTTCTAAGCAGTATGTTCATTACGAATGATGTGGCGCTGATCACCTTTGTGCCCTTTGGAATCATGGTGCTGGAAATGGCAGGGATGACCGGGGGGCTTTGCCGCCTCGTCACCCTCATGACCATTGCGGGGAACCTGGGCAGCATGCTTACACCCATGGGCAACCCCCAGAATTTATATCTTTACGGCTTGTCGGGAATGGGGATAGGGGAATTCCTCTTGCTGATGCTGCCCTATACGGCTCTGGCTGCCCTGCTGCTGGCAGGGGCCGCTCTCCTCTGGTTTAAGGGGGAAAAACGGACGGTAGAGTTGGAAGCCCCTGCGCCCCTGGACTGGCCCAGGGTGGGGTTTTATCTGGGGCTCTTTCTTCTATGCCTGCTGGGAGTAGCGGGGCTGCTTTCCCGGGTTCTCATGGCCGCCCTGGTAACCCTGGGGGTCCTGTGGCAGGATAGGCAGCTTTTCCGGCGGGTGGATTATGGGCTGCTGCTGACCTTTGTGTTCTTCTTCATTTTTGTGGGCAACCTGAATAGCCTAGAGGGCCTTCCGGCCCTGCTCCGCAGCCTGCTTTCCGGGCGAGAGCGGCTGGCTGCCATTGGCATTAGCCAGATTATCAGCAACGTTCCGGCGGCCATGCTGCTTTCCAGCTATACCGATAACATCCGGGAGCTGATTGTAGGCACCAACCTGGGCGGATTGGGTACCCTGATCGCCTCTATGGCCAGCCTCATCTCCTATAAGCGGCTCACCGGGCCCTATCCCCAGCTCCGGCGCCCCTATCTTCTCACCTTTACCGTTTGCAATGTAGTATTTCTGGCGGTGCTGTGCCTGCTTTAGGCGCCCGGCTTTCGGACCGATGCAAAGAGATGGGCCTGCGCAAAATATTTAAAAAATTTTTTTGAAAAAGTAAATGGATTTTCCGGTTTGAATCGTATGGAATATAGAGCCGCAAAGAGCGGCAGAAGAAAATCTGGAGGCGTATCAAAATGAAAAAGATTTTGGCAGGTATTCTTGTTTGTGTACTCGTCCTTACATTGGGCATGACGACAGCGTTTGCCCATGGCGGAAGAGGCTCCGATGAGCGGGGGAATGTGCTGCTGGATTATGAGGGACAGGCCTATCTGCTGCCCATGATGACGCCGGAAATGTGCGAGCTTCCCCAGGACCAGCTGCGGGAAGGCCGGATGTTCTGGGAATGCTTTTACAATGAACAGGCCAGCGCCTATTACCGGCAAGGGTGAGATGCAGGGGCTCCCGAAGGGGGAGCCCTTTTAGGCGAAGGACTTTTCCTGCTTAAAAGGGCGGAAGCCTCTAAAGACCGGCCAAAAAAACTCGTGCTTTTTTCTATGGGGTATTGTATAATATGAAGGATAATGAAGATTTGAAGGAAATACAAAAGGAGTAACACATGCAAGGGAATTTTTCTATGGAGCTGGCGGGCCGCACACTGTCCGTCGTGACAGGGAAGTATGCGGAGCAGGCGGGGGGCAGCGCCCTGATGCGCTATGGGGATACGGTGGTCCTCGTTTGCGCTACGGTGGCAAAGGCCCCGCGGGACGGGGTGGATTTTCTGCCCCTGAGCATCGAATTCGAAGAGAAAATGTATTCCGTGGGGAAAATCCCCGGCGGATTTATCAAGCGGGAGGGCCGCCCCAGCGAGAAGGCCATTCTGACGGACCGGCTCATCGACCGGCCTCTGCGGCCCCTGTTCCCCAAGGGATTTTATAACGACATTCAGGTGATCGCTACGGTCCTTTCCGTGGATCAGGACGCCCAGCCGGATATCCTGGCTATGCTGGGCAGCTCTGTTGCCCTATCCATCAGCGAAGCCCCCTTCATGGGCCCTACCGGCGCCGTAGCCGTAGGCATGGTGGATGGGAAGTACATCATCAACCCCAATAGCGAACAGCGGGCGAAAAGCCGCCTTACCTTGACGGTGGCCGGCACCAAGGATGCGGTGATGATGGTGGAAGCCGGGGCAAACGAGCTTACGGAAAAGGAAATGCTGGATGCCATCCTCTTCGCCCATGAGGAGATCAAAAAGATCGTCGCTTTCATCGAGGATATTCAGGCCCAGGTGGGCAAGCCCAAGATGGAGGTCAATGTATACCAGCCGGATCCGGAATTCGCAGCGCTTGTTCGGGAATATGCCCGGGATAAGGTGGAGTGGAGCCTGGATACCTTCGACCGCTATGAGCGGGAAGCCCGGAGCCAGCAGGTAAAGGAAGAGACCATCGAGCACTTTGCCGAGAATTTCCCAGAAAGCGCTGCCGATATCGACAGCATCCTCTATACCCTCACCAAGGAAATCGTTCGGGATAAGATCATCAACCGCCATATCCGCCCCGATGGCCGCCGGCAGGATGAGGTGCGGCCCATCTGGTGCGAAACGGGCCTGCTGCCCCGCACCCATGGCAGCGCCGTATTTACCCGGGGCCAGACCCAGGTTATGACCATTGCGACCCTGGGCTGCATCGGCGATGGCCAGACGCTGGACGGCATCGGTGAGGAAGATTTCAAGCGCTATATCCACCACTATAATATGCCCCCTTACTCCGTGGGTGAGACCCGCCCCGTCCGCAGCCCCGGACGGCGGGAAATCGGCCACGGCGCCCTGGCGGAGCGGGCCCTGCTGCCCATGATCCCCTCTGAGGAGGAGTTCCCTTATGCCATCCGCCTGGTATCTGAGGTGGTCAGTTCCAATGGCTCCACCTCCCAGGCTTCCATTTGCGCCAGCACCATGGCCCTTATGGACGCGGGCGTGCCCATCAAAAAGCCGGTGGCCGGCGTGGCCATGGGCCTGATTAAAGATGAGAGCAACGGCAATATCGCCGTCCTTACCGATATCCAGGGCCTGGAGGACTTCCTGGGGGATATGGACTTCAAAGTGGCCGGAACCAAGGACGGTATTACCGCCATCCAGATGGATATCAAGATCAAGGGCATCGATAAGGAGATCCTTACCCGGGCCCTGGAGCAGGCACGGCAGGGCCGGCTTTTCATCCTGGATAAAATGCTGGCCACCATTCCTGCGCCCAGAGCGGAGCTGAGCCCTTACGCCCCCCGCATCCTCCAGTTCACCATCCATCCGGATAAGATCCGGGAGGTTATCGGCAGCGGTGGCAAGACCATCAACAGCATCATCGCTGAAACCGGCGTCAAGATCGATATTGAGGATGATGGCCGGGTGTTCATCGCCTCTCCGGATATGCAGGCGGCAGAAAAGGCCAAGAGCATCATCGACACCATCTGCCACGATATCGAGGTAGGGGAGGTATTCCTGGGGAAGGTGGTCAACATCCTGCCCATTGGCGCCCAGGTAGAGCTTAAGCCCGGCAAGAAGGGCTTGGTGCACATCAGCCGCTTGGCCAACCACCGGGTGGAAAAGGTGGAGGATGAGGTTCAGATTGGGGACGAAATTCTGGTGCGGGTTATCGCCATCAAGCCCGATGGCAAGATTGACCTGACCCGGAAGGAATTGCTGCCCGACGCAAAAAAATAATATCGAATCATTACCAGGCGGCGGGGGGCTTGGGAAGCCGGGCCCCTTTCCGCCTGAAAATTAATGCCCGGCCTTAGCGCCGGGCTTTAAAAAAGGGATGAATTTCCCCTTTTCCTGCCCCGGGAGGCCGGCCGCTGCAAAAGGCAGAAAAGGGTTTCCCTGCGCGGAGGCTTTTAAACCGGGTGGAATTTTTGTCCGCTGGATAAGCCTGGTGCAAGGATGGCGATATAAGCATGTAAAGTACGCCAGATTTGCTGCAAATCCTGCCCAATATGCCCCGGGCCATTCCAGCATTGCTGGCGGACTTTTTACAGTAATTTTTTCCTGCATCCCCTGGAGCGGTTTCGCTACGCAGCGGGTAAGGAGGATTAAAGCCGGTCTTTGCCGCATATCCATATTTATATATGATATGGAGGGTATGCCCATGCAGCGGTCAAAAGCCGGTCACGTGATTTCCAACCTGTTTCTCATTCTTCTGATTGCCGGGCTCTATCTGGGAACGACCCAGCCCCAGGCTATCAGTGCCAGCGCCCCTGTATACAGGGGACATGCCAGCGACGCTGTAGCCTTACAATTTGCCGTAAGCTGGAATGCAGCGGCGTTGCCGGAAATCCTGGATACCCTCAAGGCCCAGGATACGCAGGTAACCTTTGCCCTCAGCGGCGAATGGGCAGCTGCCAACCCCCAGCTGGCCCGGCGCATGGCCCAGGAGGGCCATGAGCTGGCTACCATGGGCCAGAGCCCGGATGCGGATGGAAAGCTGAGCTTTATTATAGAAGATTTGGAAACATCCCTGGAAACCATCCAGGCGGCTGCAGGCGTGCGGCCAGCCCTCTACTATTCGGGCAGCCGCTCCGCCATCGTATCCGGCCGGGCGGCTAAGAAGCTGGACCTGACGCAGGTATTATGCACCGTAGATTTGCTGTGTGCAAGAGGGGAAGCGGCGGACATAATAACTAGGGTAGAGGAGAGCGCCATCATACCCGGCGGAATTCTTCTGCTGCAGCCCACAGAGGCGGCAGCAGAAGCTCTTACAGGCGTACTTACAGCATTACGGGAGAAAGGATTGGAGCCCGTGCCCATTGGGCAGGTGCTCCCATAGAAAACATGATTATTACGGATCGGCTGAAAAACGGCATGCGGGTGATCGGCGAACCCATGGAAGGGGTTCGCTCCGTATCCATCGGGGTATGGATCAGCGCTGGCCCCGTTTATGAAGGCCCAGGAGAAGCGGGCATATCCCATATGATCGAGCACATGCTCTTCAAAGGCACTAAGAGGCGCAGCGCCCAGCAGATCGCTGCAGAGATGGATGGCCTGGGGGGCAATCTGAATGCCTTTACGGCAAAAGAAAATACCTGCTTCTATGCGAAGGTGCTGGATGAGCACCTGGACCGGGCGGTGGACATCCTCCAGGATCTGGTTCAGCATGCCCGCCTGTGTACCGATGATCTGGAGCGGGAAAAAGGGGTCGTCTGCGAGGAAATCCTCATGATGGAGGATAATCCGGAGGATATGGTGCATGAGCTATTAGGCAGCGCCATCTATGGAGATGCGCCCCTGGCCCGGCCTATCCTCGGCTCCCAGGAAAGCGTCCGCGCTTTTGACCGGGACAGGCTCCTGGCCTATATGGGCCGTTGCTACCGGCCAGAGCGCATGGTGGTGGCCTGCGCGGGCCATTTTCAGATGGAAGCGCTGCTGGAGCTGCTGAATCAGGCATTTTCCCAGGAAGGGAACCCTGGGGCGGAAGCGGTTATGCCTCCCTCTGCTTTGGTGGAAAAGCCGGCCTTTCATATGCTGGAAAAGGACGTGGAACAGGCGCATATTTGCCTGGGCTTTCCCGGCTTTGCCACGGATACGGACGAGCAGTTTGCCCTGCTGGTGCTGAATAATGCCCTGGGCGGTTCCATGAGCAGCCGGCTCTTTCAGCAGATCCGGGAGGAGCGGGGCATGGCCTATTCGGTCTATTCCTACCCTACGGGCTATAGCGGATCCGGCTATTTCACCCTGTATGCAGGCACGGAGGGAAAGCAGGGCCCGGATGTAGCGGGCCTAATGCTGGAGGAGGCTTGCCGCATGCGGGAGGCAGGGCTTACGGAGGAAGAGTTCCTCCGGGCCAAGGAGCAGCTCAAGGGCAGCTATATGCTGGGGCAGGAGAGCACCTCCGCCCGCTGCGGGGCCATTGGCCGCAGCTGCCTTACCAAGGGCTATGCCCGGGAGGAGGAAGAGGTTCTTGCCCGCATTGAAAAGGTGGGCATGGAGGATGTAGCCGCCATTTTGCCTACGGTTCTGGATCAGGGCCGCATGGTAGGGGCGGTGGTGGGCCGCAAGGCGGTCTGTGAAGCAATTGGCCAGAGGCTGGGCCTGATTTAGGCGGAGCCTCCATGTATCATAAAGGGAAGAGGTGATGGGATGGCACGAAGTAGAAGGCGCGTGCGCGTGAACCCACGGTTTTATATAATACTGGCCCTGGTGGTGGGCCTGGGGATAGGGGCGGTGCTGCTGTTCAAGCCCGGCGGCAAGAGCGGCACCCTTACCGCTGGAGAGCAAACCCTGACGGCTACGGTTTCCGCCGTGATGATTCGGGAAGAGAGCTGCCTTTCGGTTGAGCGGTATGACCGGGTGACCTACCAGGTGCAGGAGGGCGCCCAGGTAACGGCGGATATGCCCGTTGCTACCGTTTATAAATGGGGTTATACGGACGATATGACCCAATCCCTTTTGACGACCCAGCAGCAGGTGTATGAAAAGCAGATGGAGCTGCTGGGAAGCGTAGAAAGCGCGGAACTCTCCAACTTAAATGCCCAGATTCAGGCAAAGAAAGAGGCAATCCGCACCTATCTTTCCCAGAGGACCCGAGGGCTGTATGGTACGGCCCAGGCCCAGGCCAGCCAGGCTGCTGCGGCTGTAGAAGAGACCCCAACGCCGGTTCCCCCCACGCAGGACCCTGCTGCAACCCAGCCTGCCGAAACCGGCCAGCCCCAGGAAACGCCGGCGGCCGCCCCTACGGCAGCCCTGCCCACCCAGACGCCCCAGGCGGATCTGACAGGCCAGGCGGCAGGGGGAGAGGACCTGCTGAAGCTGGAAAATGATCTCAAGGAGCTTCTGACCCAGCGGTCTTCCCTTCTGCGCCAAAGCATACAGGCGGATGAGCAACTGAACCAGCTCTATGCGGAAGAGGATAGCAAGCAGGCCCAGCTCCTGGAATATGTGAGCAATGTTTCTGCCAAAGGAGATGGGGTCGTAAGCTTTTACTTCGACGGATACGAGCAGGTCCTTTCTGCAGAAAAGCTGGATGTGGTGAATGCAGATCTGGTAAATAAGGTGCTGGAGGAGGCTTCCGGCGGGACGTCATCCTCGGACAGCCTCCTTTTCCGGCTGGTAAACCCCAACCACTGGTATCTCGCTTTTGTAACCCCCCGGAATCAGGCGCTGCGCCTGTGCGCGGGCCAGGTCTATGCCGTACAGGTGGAAGGCTATGCAGACCGTACCTTCATGGGTACAGCCTTGGAACCGGTGGTGAATGAAAATGGCATCGTCAACCTGCTGGAATTCACTGAGGATATGGGCGAGCTGATGAGCGTACGGACTATGGAGGCTACGCTTACGGCCCAGGCATCCGGGCTGGAGGTGCCTCTGGAGGCCATCGGCTTCAGCGATGGCGTGCCCGTGCTGGAGGTGGAGGGGGCGCAGGTTCCCCTGGATATCCTCAGCGCGGACGAAGACACGGCCATCGTGGCCGCCAAGGAGGGCAGTACCCTTCAGACGGGCATGCGGTATGGGAAATAAAGGAAAAAGCGAGGCAAAATATCATGAGTATCGCTGAAAACTACCTGCAGGTAGAAGAAAACGTCCTGCAGGCCTGCCAGAAGGCCGGCCGCAGGCGGGAAGAGGTCCGGCTGGTCGCCGTTACGAAGTTCGTAGAGGTGGAGCGCATCGCCCGGGCTGTGGCGGCCGGCGCAAAGGAGGTGGGGGAGAACCGCCCCCAGGAATTTGCTGGAAAATGGGAATTTTTCCAGGAGCATGGCCTGCAGGCGCATTTGATTGGACAACTGCAAACAAATAAGGTAAAATATGTGATAGGCAAGGCGGCCCTAATTCAGTCCTTGGACAGGCTGGAACTGGCCCAGGAGATCAGCCGCCTGGCCCAGAAGCGGGAGCTGACGCAGGATGTGCTCATCGAGGTCAACATCGGCGAGGAAGCCCAGAAGGGCGGCATCGGCGCGCAGGAGCTCCCAGAATTTCTTGATATAGTGTCCGCAATGCCCGGCATCCGGGTCAAAGGGCTCATGTGCATTCCTCCCAACGTGGGCGAGGAGGAAGCCCGGGGCTATTTTTCCAGGATGCGGAAGCTCTTCGACGGCCTTCGGGCCCATTGCCCCCGGGGGGCAGAGATGGAAGTGCTTTCCATGGGCATGAGCGGGGATTATATAGCGGCGATTCTGGAAGGGGCGACCATGGTCCGAGTGGGAACGGCCATCTTTGGTCCGCGCCAGACGGTTTAGCCGCGGGGACGGTGCGTAGAAAGAGATTTGCCCGGCCTTCTTCACCACTTCTTTTTTCTCCAAGCGCCAAATAGGAACACCACTTATTTTTTGAATGGGGGAAAAAGTTATGGCAGGTTTGCTCAACAAGCTCATGGATTTCATCGGCATTGAAGAAACGGAAATCGACGACGAAACCTATGACGAAGATTACTTCGACGACGATTCTCAGGCACAGACGGATTCCGTCCTGAATATGGCCAACCGCAGCAAGCGGCAGCGCTCTGCCCAGGGAAACGCCGGCACCAACTCAAACGTGGTAACCCTTCCCACAGCGGCTTCCTTGAAAATGATCGTGTATCATCCCATCAGTTACGAGGATACGCAGAACATCATCGACAATCTCAAGAGCCGCAAACCGGTCATCGTCAACATGGAAGAGCTGGAGATCGACTGCGCGCAGCGCATTTTGGACTTCATGGCGGGAGCGATCTATGCGCTCAACGGAAGCATCTATAAGATCTCCCGCGGGATTTTCGTAGTTGCGCCCACCAACTATGATATCATCGGCAACGATGAATCCGGCGAATATGTGGACGTGATCTGATCGGCCACGATGCGGGGCCGCAGGGGCGGCCCCATTCTTTTCGCAGGATGCAGGAGGAAACGGGATCATGCAGGCACAGGAAATTATCGGGCGCAAGTTCAGCCGCTCCTTCCGGGGGTACGATATAGGTGAGGTAGATGCCTTTTTGGATGAGATCCTGCGGGATCAGGAGCGGATGGAGCAGGAGATACAGATCCTGGAAATCCGCAACCGGATGCTTCTGGAGGAGCTGGCAAAGGTAAATGCCCAAAGTCCCTTCTTATCCCCGGAGCCCCCTAAGAATCTACCAGAGGATTAAATCCTAAGTTTAAAGCCCCAGGCTATTGCCTGGGGCTTTTTGCACGCCGGAAAAGCGGCTGTGTATAGCCACTTTTTCGAGGTTATTCAGCTTTGGCTTGTTCGTGCCGCACGGCCGGCCAAAGCTGCAAAGGAACCCTTGCTACGCGAGGCCTTTCGCTAGCGTTGCCCGTTTTGTCGCGCACGATGGAAAGCCGCCGGGGGCGGCGGTGTTTGGCCGGACTTTGCCCGCCAAACCAAAGGAGGCCGGGGCGTAGCCCCGGCCTCCTTTGTGTGCGCTTTGCGCACCCGCCGCCCTCCCTTGCAGATTTCCACGAACGTTCCTTTCAGCCTCCGGAGAAAGCCCGGCCCCATAATCTACGGGGCCGGGCGGCTCTCAAGGAAGGGCGCGGGCACTGTGGCAGGTTTCCAGCTAACCTCTGTGCGCGCTATCGCCGTGCGCGTAGCACCCGCGCGCTTAGCGCGCGCCGGAACGAGAAAATCTTTTCCGCCCTGAAAGATGCCTTATAAAAAGGCCGGAGGGGTGAAAAGCTGCCACTTGGGCCATACTAGGAGGGATTATGTGAAGCGTTAGGGGGATTTGCTTATGCTGGCAAACAGAGCCTATCTAGGGCTGGCAGATGTATACCTGGAAGGGGAGGAGCTGTGGGAAGAAGCGCGGCAGCGGTCTGCTTCCGCCATATCCCGCCGCCGCATCTCCGGCCGAAACGGCCGGGGCGCCCTTCATGTGCAGGAGGATCAGCGGGTTATTCTGGGCGCCTACCGGCAGGCCCGGGAGCGTAATGCCCAGGCCCTAGAGGTACCAGGGGCCATGGGCTGCCTTCTGGAGGAAATTTATGTGGTAGAAAAGGCCATAGCTGCCCTGCGGGAAGAGCTTCCGGGCCTATGGAGGGGCCTTCCTACCATGGCCCAGGGAGAAAGGCTGGGGCTGCCGCGGGTTTATGATATTGCTGCATGCCTGGTGGGGCACCGGGAATGCAGGCTGGAGGAAGGAACCCTGTCCAGATTTCTGGAGGCCTACCAAGGGACGGCACCCCTTACCCTGCGAGAGCTTTGTGCCCTGCCGGCCATGCTGCGCCTTGCCCTGGTGAAGGCCATTCGCCTGGCTTGTGCTGACGGCCAGGAAACTATGCGCCAATATGGCCAGGCGGAAGCCCTGGTAGCCCAAGCTCCCCGGCGCGCCGGAGGATGGGAAAGGGAGGAGATCATCCATAAACCTGGAATGGCCGCCCGCCTCTTTAGCCTGCTGGCAGAGGCGGGGGAGCAGGAGGCCTGCGACCAGCTAACCCGGCACTTTGCCCGGGCAGATCAGAATATGGAGGCTGTATTCGCCGCGGCACAGCAAACGGATGCCGCTGGCGCCCGCCGGCTGCGCCAGGCCATAAAGAGCCTGCGTACTCTGGAAGCCATGGACTGGGAATCTCTGTATGAAGCCTTTTCCAAGGTGGATGCCGCCCTTCGGCGGGATGCAACCTATCCGGCCATGGATGGGAAAAGCCGGGCCTGGTACCGGCGCCGCGTGGAGATCCTGGCGGCCCGGCTAGGGGTGGCAGAAACGGTGGTGGCCCGCCAGGCTGTATCCCTGGCAGCAGGCCGGCAGGAGGAGGGAGGGCGCCCGGCACAGGCGGGCTATTATCTGCTGGAGGAAGGACAACGGGAGCTGTATGCTGCCCTGCGGCCGGATAAGCGCTGTAAGTTGCCGGGGGAAGGCAAGACCCTGGGCCGGTACCTGGCCTTACAGGGACTGTTCCTGGCAGCGCTTCTGTTCCTTTGTGGGCTGACAGGCTGGTATAGGGCCCTATTGGCCCTGCTTCCCGCCTGGAGCATTGCCAGCCTCCTTTCTACCCGGCTGTTCCTGGCCCGAAAAGGGCCCCGGATGATCCCACGATTGGATTTTTCCCAGGGAATTCCTGCGGATTGCAAGACCCTGGTGATCATTCCTGTGCTCGTCACGGATGAAGGAAGCCTGCGAGGGGCTTTGGAACAGATAGAGACCCATATGCTGGCTACCCGGCAGCCCAACTGCTACTATGGCGTGTTGGGGGATTTTCACGATGGAAAGGAGCCCTGGCGGCCCGGGGAACGGGCACTGCTGGAGCTGGCGGGGAAGCTTACGGAGGAGCTGAACGCCAAATATCCGGCGGCAGAACCCCTGTTCTACTATTTACACCGGAGGCGAGAGCTGAATAAAGCCGATGGCCTTTATATGGGACGGGAGAGGAAGCGGGGAGCCATTGGCCACCTGGTAGAGCTGCTGGAAAAAGGCCGCTGCAACGCCTTTACCTATATTAGTTACCCTTTGCCGGCCGCTATCCGCTATTGCTTGACCCTGGACGCGGATACGGTACTGCCCCCTGGGGCCCTTTGCAAAATGGTAGGGGCCATGGCCCATCCCCTGAACCAGCCCCTGTGCAATTCCCAGGGCCTGGTGGAAAAAGGATATGGAATCCTGGCGCCCCGTATGGTTTCCCTGCCAGGCGGCGCCGCCCAGAGCCCCTTTGCCTTTATCGCTTCCGGGGAAAGCGGGCTGGATAGTTACTTCCCTCTATGCGCCGAGTTTTATCAGGATGTTTTCGGCCGGGGGATCTTTGGTGGCAAGGGGATTTTTGATGTAAAGGTTTTTGGCCGGGCAACGGAGGAATGGATTCCGGATAATACCGTTCTGAGCCATGATCTGTTGGAAGGCTGCCTGTTAGGGGCGGGGCTCCTGGAGGATGTGGTTCTGTATGACAGCGAGCCTACTGCCTTCATCCCCTGGTGGAAACGGCAACACCGGTGGCTCCGGGGGGATTGGCAGCTTTTGCCTTTCCTGGCAGGGGGCCTTCGAGACAGGGCGGGCATACTGCGGGATAACCCCCTTTCCAGCCTTTCCCGCTATAAGATCTGGGATAATATGCGCCGGAGCCTTACGCCCATTGGAAGCCTTGCCTGCCTTCTGGCCCTGCCCTTTTTGGGCTGGGGTTGGTATGGGGCCGTAGCTTTGCTGTCCTTCTTTTCGGGGCCCCTCTTATCTTTGCTGGCTTTGCCATTCCGGGCGCTTCTGTCTCCCCGGCGGATCCGGCCCTTGGGGGTGCTGTGGGATGGGCGGCGGGACTGGGCCCGCTGCGCGCTGGAGCTGGCCACCTTGCCCTATGGCGCCTGGCGCATAGCGGATGCGCTGCTGCGCACCCTGTATCGGGTAAGCGTTTCCCATCGGAACATGCTGCAGTGGCAGACGGCGGCCCAGGTCAAATCCCGGCCCAAAAGCCTGGGAGAATACTATGGCGCTCTATGGCAGCAGACGGCAGCGGCAGGATGGATGGCCTTGGGCGCTGCCTTTGGGCTGGCCCCAGCTGCCGGGCTGCTGCTGGGAATTATGTGGCTGGGGGCGCCCCTGCTGATCGCCCGGCTGGATCAGCCTGCCCAAAGAAGCCGGCTGGGGGCTGGGGAACGGGAGCTGCTTCTGGATATTGCAAAACGAACCTGGGCTTATTTCCAGGATTTTGCCGGCAGCAAAAACAATGGCCTGCCGCCGGATAACTTCCAGCAATCCCCCTGGAAGCCGCCGGTTTCCCATACTTCCCCCACGAATATCGGCATGGGCCTTATGGCCCACGTCTGCGCCTGGGACCTGGGGTTCATCAGCGGCCGGGAGATGGTGGCGGGCATTTGCGCTATGCTGGATACTCTGGAGCGGATGGAAAAATGGCAGGGACACCTGTACAACTGGTATGAAACGGCGGATCTTTCCGTGCTGCGGCCCCGGTATGTTTCCACAGTAGACAGCGGGAACCTGGCTGCCTGCCTTTTAACGGCAGAAGCGGCTCTGCTGGAACTTGGGGAAGCGGAAGGACGGGAGGCAGCCCGGCGGTGCCGCGCCCTGGCGGAGGATATGGACTTTACTGCCCTTTATGACGGGGAACGGCGGCTGTTTCACATCGGCTTTGACGAAAGCGAGGGCCGCCTTTCCCGCTCCTGGTATGACCTGATGGCCAGCGAAGCCCGCCTTACCAGCCTGGTGGCCATTGCCCTGGGCCAGGTGGAGGAAAACCATTGGTTCAGCCTCAGCCGCCTATTGGTGCCTGCCGCCGGGGGGCGTACCCTCCTTTCCTGGAGCGGTACCATGTTTGAATATTTAATGCCCTTGCTCTTTACCGGCCTGACGCCGGACACGCTTTTGCATGAGAGCTGCGCCAACGCCCTGAAAACCCAGCTTCGCTACGGCGAGCGGGAGGGCCTGCCCTGGGGCATTTCCGAATCGGGCTATTATGCTTTCGACCGGGCTATGTATTATCAATACCGGGCCTTTGGAACACCCGGCCTGGGGATGATGGCCCAGAAAGAGGAAAACCGGGTAATATCCCCCTACTCTACCCTTCTGGCCCTGTCCGTTCCCGGTTTTGAAGAGGCAGCGGTTAAAAACCTGCAGGCTCTGCTGGAGGAAGGGGCCTTGGGGAAATATGGACTGTTTGAGGCCCTAGATTATACAGAGGGCAGAGTGGCGGCAGGGAAAAAACGGGAGCTGGTGCAGAGCTATATGGCCCATCATCAGGGCATGGGGCTTTGCGCCATCACCAACTGCCTGTGCGGCGGAAGCATCAGCCGGCGCTTCCTCTCCCTGCCGGAACTGCGGGCGGTAGAAATCCTTTTGGAGGAAAAGGTGCCGGCCCATGGGATTCCCCTGCGGGAGTTTCAGAGCGCTGCTGCCCAGCGAAAAGCCCAGGGCCGCAAGCCCCACCGCCCCCGATGCGTGCGGGAACCCCGGGCCGTGCCCGAAACCCAACTCCTCTCCAACGGCCACTATACCCTTTTTTTGACGGATGCTGGCCTGGGTTTTTCCAAGTGCGGGGATGTGATGCTGACCCGCTGGCGGCCAGATCCCCTGCGGGGGAAGGGGGGCGTGCATATCCTGGCCCGGCTGGGAGATACGGTATGGGCGTTGACGGAGGGGGTGGAAACCATCCTCCGGCCCCATAAGGTGACCTATCAGGGCCGGCGGGGACAGCTATCCACCCAGGTAGAAGCTTATGTATGCCCCCAGCAGGATGGGGAGATCCGGGTGATCTCCCTGCAAAACCATGGAACGGAAGCCCTGGAGGTAGAGCTGGGCGTTTTTGCGGAGATCTGCCTGGCGGTGCAGGAGGAAGAAGCGGCCCACCCCGCCTTTGTCCGCCTGGCCATCGAATCGGAAGAAACGGAGGACATGCTCCTTTTCCATCGCCGGCCAGGGGCGGAAGGAAAGCCGGAAGGCTATCTCTACGCCCAGCTGTATGGGCCGGGGAAAACCCATTACAGCCGGGATAGGCTGGAAGCCCAAGGGCGGGGCAATACCCTGGGGGAAGCTATGGCCCGGCCCTTTGGCAGCGAACCGCAGGAGATGCCCGTAGAGCCCTGTATCGCCGCCCGCACCCGTATCCGGCTGGAAGCAGGGCAACATGAAGAGCTGCGATTCATCCTGGGCTATGCGCCGGACCGGGCCCGGGCCATTGCCCAGGCCGGAGAGCTGCGGGAAGGCATGGCCCTTTGGGAGGAGCTGGCCTGGGCCCATGCCCAAAGCGCCCTAAGGATGGCCGGGCTTTCCGAGGGAAAGGCGGAGCTCTTTGAGCGCATAGGGGCCAGGCTTCTGCTGGGCATTCCGCAAAAGAGCCGCCGCCCTGCCCGTGCAGAGCTAGGCCCCGGATTGGGAGGACTGTGGGAGCTGGGCATTTCCGGCGACCTGCCCATCCTTCTGATGGAAGTGGAAAGCCTGCAGGGGCTGCGCATGGCCCGAACCTTGTTGGAGCTGGGAAACTACCTGGCCGGCCGGCAGTGCCGGGTGGACGTGGTGCTGGTGGGCTGTTACCCCAATGCATACCGAGGGGAGCTGCAATCCCGGCTTTCGGAGCTTTGCGGCAGGTTCCCGGGGGCCCATCTGCTCCATGGCTACGCCCTGCCCCTGGAAAAGCGGCAGCTTTTGCAGGATATGGCTATGGTAGTAGTATCCGGCAAGCCGGGCTATAGCCTGGATAAGCAGTTCGCTCCGGCGGAGCCGCCCCAGTGGACGGCCATGGCCGCCGGCGCGCCAGGCGCCTGCCCGGCTCCGGAGGCGACGGCTCTGCCGCCTCTGCCGCCCCTTTCCTTTGAAAATGGCCTGGGCGGCCTCCATATGGAGTCCGGGGAATATATCATCACCCTATCCCTAGGGAAAAAGACGCCCCTGCCCTGGTGCAACATTCTGGCCAACCCCAATTTCGGAGCCCTGGTGAGCGAATCAGGGGGCGGCTATACCTTCGGGAAAAACAGCCGGCAGGATAAGCTGACCCCCTGGTATAACGAGCCGGTGGAGGATCAGCGGGGGGAAGTGCTGATCCTTTGGGACGGAAACGAGGCCCACCGGCCCTTTACCCCGGAAGCGGGGCGGCTTCAGGGCGGGGAAGTGCGCATCCGCCACGGTTACGGCTACACGGTCTTTCAGGGGGCAGCCCAGGGCCTGCGCTATGAAATGACCCAGTTTGTCCACCGGGAAGCGCCGGTAAAATATACTTTGCTCACCCTGGAAAACCCCGGCCAGCATAGCCGGAGGATCCAGGCGACCTATGGCGCAGAGTGGGTACTGGGCGATCGGCCCCATCCTGAGGCACTGGAATTGGAAGCCCGGGACGGCGTAGCCTTTGCCCGAAACCTGCGGCGGCCGGAAATGCCGCCGGCTTACCTGGCCTGCCCTGGATGGGAAACGCAGGTATGCCAGGATAGAAAGGCCCTTCTGGAGGGAGGCTGGCTTATAGATCCCCTGCCAGAAGAGGTTCGGCTTTGGGGCGGAGCCATGAGCGGCCTGCGCGTTCAGGCGGCGGTGCCGCCCCGGGGGCGCCTGTCCCTGGTATTCCTTCTGGGCCAGGAGGAGGAAGTTGCTGCTCTGGATCGGGTAAGGGCAACCAACCCCCAGAAAGCCCGGGCAGAGCTAGAGGGGGTAAAGGACCTATGGCGGGAAAGGCTGAGCGCCATTACTGTCCATACGCCCATGGAATCCTTTGATGGGCTGATGAATGGGCGGCTGCTCTATCAGGTATATGCTGCCCGGCTGCTGGCCCGGACGGGTTATTATCAATGCGGCGGTGCTTATGGCTTCCGGGATCAGCTGCAGGATATGCTGGCCCTGATGCAGACGGACCCGCAGCGGGTGCGGGCGCATCTGCTCCTTTGCGCCGCTCGGCAGTTCCCCCAGGGGGATGTGCTCCACTGGTGGCATATGCCCCTGCAGGGGGTGCGGACCCGCATCGCAGATGACCGTCTGTTTTTGCCTTATGTCCTCTGCCATTATCTGGATACTTCCGAAGATTGGTCCATTTTACAGGAGCAGGTTCCCTATCTTAAGGAGCGGGAAATCCCCCCTGGGAAGCGGGATCTGTATGATGCCATGGAGCCTGGGGAGCTGGCGGAATCCCTTTATGCCCATTGCCGGCGGGCTCTGGATAGCAGCCTAAGCTGGGGGCAGCATGGCCTGCCCCTTATGGCGGGCGGAGACTGGAACGACGGCATGGATCTGGTAGGCCAGAAGGGAGGCGAGAGCGTATGGCTGGGCTGGTTCCTGCTGGATACCCTGCGGCGCTTTATCCCGGTGGCGGAAAAGATGGGGGAAAAGGAGGACGCGCTTCGGTACGAAGCGGCTTGCCGCCAGCTGGAAGCGGCGCTGGAAGAAGCCTGGGACGGAGCCTGGTACCGGCGGGCCTATTTCGGGGATGGGAAGCCCCTGGGCTCAGCCCAGAATGAAGCCTGCCGCATGGACTGCATCTGCCAGGCCTGGGCGGCGATCTGCGGCGGCAAACGGGGGGCGGAGGCCATGGAGGCTATGGCCGGGACCCTGCTGGATACCCAGCGGGGCGTTCTAAGGCTGCTGGCTCCCTCCTTCCACGGGCCGCAGGAGCAGGGAAACCCGGTAGGGTATATCACGGCCTATCTCCCCGGCGTGCGGGAAAACGGCGGACAGTATACCCACGGGGCGGCCTGGGCCGTGCTGGGCTATTGCGCATTAAACCGGCCGGAAGAAGCCTTCCGCCTGTTCGAACTGCTCAATCCCCTGGAACATACCCGAACCTGGACGGGCGCTGCCCGGTACATGGCGGAGCCTTATGCCATTGCCGGGGATGTCTACGGCCCGCCCAACGGGGGCCAGGGCGGCTGGAGCTGGTATACGGGGGCGGCTGCCTGGCTGTATAAAATCGGCCTGGAGGATATGCTGGGAATCCAGCGCCGGGGCGAGGAACTCCTTTTGAAGCCCTGCGTACCCTTCGACAGCTTCCAGGTAACCTACCGCTTTGGCCGGGCCGTCTATATCCTCCAATTTAAACGGGGGGAGAAAAAAGGCCCCCTCCGCATCCCTTTGCTGGATGATGGAAAGACCCATACCATACACATTACCTTTTAAATGAACAAGAAAAAGAAAGGCGGCTTCCGGAAAAATACCGGAAGCCGCAAAACTGTAAAAAGCTACCCTTAAGGTTCAAGGGTAGCTAGACGGCCAAAGCAGATTGATTAGGAAGTTTATTTGCTCCCTGCGGCATGGGCCTCAGAAAGAACGGGCACAAAGGCGGGCTGCCCCTGCTTTCTTTTGCAGGCAGATGGGCCAAAGCCGGCAGGCCATATCCTTAATGGCTGGTTTCCAAGAAGATGCCCATCAGATCCGCCCCCGGGTCTACCAGGCCGCCCGCTGCGGCCCATTTTTCGCAGAAAGGCTTGCCGCAGCCCTGGGGATGCCGGCTGTCGAAAATGAAATAGGGGATGGGATCTGCCCCATGGGTGCGGGTGGTCATGAGGGTTTGGTGATCGGGCATGGCCAGGATGCGGTAATCCTCTCTGCTGGCTTCCAGATGAGAAAGGATTGGCTGAAGGATTTGGCTATCCAAATTTTCGATGGCCTGGATCTTGCCGGGAAGGTCGCCGCAATGGGTACATTCATCCGGCGCTTCCAGGTGAACCGCTACGAAATCGTATTTCCCCAGGGCTTCTATGGCAGCCTGAGCTTTGCCTGCATAGTTGGTATCCAGCTCCCCAGTGGCGCCGGGGATGGTGGGCGCTTCCAGCCCTGCCAGCCGGGCAATGCCCTGGACCAGGGGAACGGCGGAAACCACCAGGCCCTGCTTGCCGAATTTTTCCTGGAAAGAGGGGAGGATGGTAGCCGTACCCTCTGCCCAGGGCCAGATGCAGTTGGCAGGCATACGCCCCTGGGCCTGGCGGGCCTGGTTTTGGGGCGCATCCTCCAGAATTTTTGCGGAAAGGGCCATAAGCTTTGTCAACTCCACTGCGCCGGGGCCCTTGGGCAAATAAGGGCCGATCTCCTTCCCTAAGATGTCGTGGGGAGGCGTGGCGTGGAACCCCTGTATATCCCCGCCGGCCTTGACCATGATGTGCCGGAAGGAGGGGGTGGGATGGAAGCGGAAGCCACAGGCCTGGGCCGCCTGGGCGAATTCCGGATTATCCAGCAGGTACTGGAGCAGGGCGATGGAGGTGTCCCCATCGATGGAGCCGGCGCTGTGGGAAAGGATTTTGCGGCTGGGGAAATCCTCCCCGGGGGACAGGGTGATCATATTGCAGCGGAAGGAAATTTCTCCCTGCTGGAGGAAGACCTGGCAGCCTGCTGCCTCCAGGGGGGAGCGGCCATGGAAGTACTTGCGGGGGTCATAGCTGAAAATGGAAAGGATGCCGGGGTCGCTGCCCGGGGCAATACCCAGAGGAATGGTGCGGACGGTGCCCTGCAGGCCCCGGGCGCATAGGCTGTCCATGCAGGGCTTGCGAGCGGCTTCCATGGGCGTTTTGCCGCCCAATTCCTCCAGAGGCGTTTCTGCCATGCCATCGCCAATGACCAAGAGATATTTCATGGGGTGCCTCCTATATTTCAAATATATTTTTCGCAAAGGGGACAAAATCGTCCAGATAGATATAGAATAGCCCTTCTTATGGTATAAGGCAAGAATTTTCGGGAAAGGCATTGCGGCAAGGTGGGGGAAATGCTATACTAGGATTTGTTTTTGCCGGGAAGGTGAAAAAATTAAAGGAGGAATTGTAGGTTGCGGTTAAGGGAGCGATTCTTTGGAGACCGGGCATTCTACAGGATGGTGGCGGCCATCGCTTTTCCCATCCTGGTTCAAAACGCCATAACAAACCTGGTAAGCCTGCTGGATAACGTAATGGTAGGCCGCCTGGGGACCGACCCCATGAGCGGCGTGGCCATCGTGAACCAGCTTTTATTTGTTTTCAACATGAGCATTTTCGGCGGCGTATCCGGCGCCGGAATCTTTGGCGCCCAGTTCTTTGGCCGCCAGGATCAGGAGGGGCTGCGGCATACCTTCCGGTTTAAACTGATCTGCGCCGGGCTGATCCTGGCCCTGGCTCTGCTCGTCCTCCGCCTGTGGGATATGCAGATCATTTCCCTTTTCCTCCATGAAGGCAGCCAGACTGGAAACATCCAGGCGACTCTAACGGCTGCCCGGGATTATCTGAAGATCATGGCCTGGGGGTTGCTGCCCTTTGCAGTTTCCCAGGCATATGCCAGCACACTGCGGGAAACCCGCCAGGCCGTAGTGCCCATGAACGCTGCCCTTTTGGCTGTGGGCATCAACCTGGTGCTGAACTATCTGCTCATCTATGGGAAATTCGGCTTCCCCGCCATGGGGGTTCGGGGCGCCGCCCTGGCTACGGTGATCTCCCGCTTTGCAGAGGCGGGGGCCGTGATCTGGTGGACCCATGCGCACCAGGAATACTGCCCTTTTTCTTGCGGCCTGTACAAGAGCTTCCGCATTCCCCTGGACCTGGTCCGGCAGATCATTCGCAAAGGGATGCCCCTGCTGGTAAACGAGCTGTTCTGGTCCATGGGGCTGACAATCCTGGCCCAGTGCTATTCCACCCGGGGCCTTGCTACGGTAGCGGCTTATAACATCTCTTCCACAGTGACAAATCTATTTAATGTGGCCGTTATCTCCATGGGAAACGCCATCGGCATTATTATAGGAAACCTGCTGGGCGCCGGAAAGATGGAAGAGGCCCGCCGTACGGATGTGCGGCTCATCGTGTGTTCCGTGCTGTGCTGTACGGCGGTATGCCTAGTGATGATGGCAGCGGCTCCGGTAATTCCCTACTTATATAATACCACCCAGGAGGTTCGCCTGCTGGCCCGGGATTTGATCGTGATCACGGCTGCCTTCCTGCCGCTGCATGCTTTCCTGAATGCCTCGTATTTTACCCTGCGTTCCGGCGGGAAAACCACCATTACGTTCATCTTCGATAGCGGCCTTCTATGGATTCTTTCTATTCCGACGGCCCTGGTTCTTTCCCGGTTCACGGAGCTTCCTATCCGCACCTTTTATCTGATCGTTCAGTCTCTTGACCTGCTTAAGGGCATCCTGGGCTATGCCTTTGTCCGCAGTGATATATGGATTAATAATATCGTAGAGGAAAAATAAATATGCAGGATATGCAGGCCTAATGGGACGTTTCCCTCCTTTTGCTAGAGAAAATACAGAAAAACCGCCTTTTTCCAAGGGAAAAACTGCATAAGGGATTTCAAACTTTTATGCTTTATGGATAAATAATATGAATATATAAAAAGGGTCTATTATAATTTTAAGCCTTTGGGCAATTTCTGCTCAAAGGCTTTTCAATGGCCGATTTGTGTGATAAACTAGACAAAGTATAGTGTAAACAAATCTTTCGGTGCGAATCTTTAGCGCCAAACAATCAAGGAGGATATAGTTATTCATGGCAAACGAGAAAAGCGCACGCACAGAGGGCTATAAGCAGCTCGACGAAGTGATCCGCCAGTGGAAAGATAAGCCGGGCGGACTTTTGCCGGTTATGCAGCAAGCGCAGGACATCATTGGCTGCGTCGATGCGGAAGTACAGCAGTATATTTCCGACGCGATGAATGTGCCCGTGGCTGAAATTTATGGCATCGCTACCTTTTATTCCCTGTTTTCCCTGGAGCCCAAGGGCAAATACGCCATCGGCCTCTGCCTGGGAACGGCTTGCTATGTAAAGGGCGCGCAGCTTGTCCTGGATGAGGTGCAGAAAATTCTGGGCGGCGTTGAAGTTGGCAAAACCACCTCGGATGGTATGTTTACCCTGGATGCTACCCGCTGCATCGGCTGCTGCGGCCTTGCCCCTGCCATGATGATCAACGGCGAGGTTTATGGCCGCCTGGTGCCTGAGGATATTCCTGGTATCATCGAAAAATACCGGCAGCTGGGTTAATTTTTACCGATCCAGAGCATAGAAAGGAGCCAGGATGGAACTAGGGCGCATGGCTGAGATCCTCGAGGCCGAAGTGATTTGCGGACAAGAGAATTTACATTTAGACATACCCCTTGCAGTCGCCAGCGATATGATGAGCGATGTGTTGGTTTCTACGGAGTGCGACCGGGTGCTGATATCGGGCCTTTGCACGATTCATACCGTGCTTACGGCACAGATATTGGACCTGAAAGCCGTCATATTCGTACGGAATAAAGTCCCTACTGCGGAAATGATTGAAGCGGCCCGGGAAAACGACATTTCTATCCTGCGCACGGGATTTACCATGTTCGCCGCTTGCGGCGAACTGTATAAGCACGGTTTGCGAGGAAGGCGGCGGGTCGATGAGCAATGAACACGGCGAACAGGTAACGTTTCAGGAGACCCGTCAGGTGGAGCAGGGCGACTTTGCTACCGCCGGACAGATCGCCGCGTCTTTTAAAAACACCCTGAAAAAACTGGGCGTAGCCTCCCCGGTGATCCGGCGGATCGCCATTGCCTCTTATGAGGCGGAAATCAATCTAGCGATTCATTCCTGGGGCGGCACCATGCGGCTGATCATCTACCCAGACCGTGTGCGACTTCTGGTGGATGATGTAGGACCAGGCATTGAAAATATCGACCTGGCCATGCAGGAGGGCTACTCCACCGCCTCGGAAGAGGTGCGCATGCTGGGATTTGGCGCAGGCATGGGCATGCCCAATATGAAGCGCTGCGCCGATGCATTCAAAATTGAATCTGTCCTGGGAAAAGGCACTTCCATCAGCATGGACTTTAACCTTTAGCCTGAGAAAGGGGAGGAACTGCCATGACTGCAAAGAGAATATACCATAGCGTTAAGCTGGAACGGGATCGCTGCGTGGGCTGTACAACCTGCCTGAAAAAATGCCCCATGGAGTGTATCCGCGTTCGAAATGGAAAAGCAAGGATTCTCTACGAGCTTTGCATCGACTGCGGCGTGTGCATACAGAACTGCCCTCACCATGCCAAAGTAGCCCAAACAGACCCTATCAACAGCATCTATCGTTTCAAACACCGTATTGCTCTGCCTGCCCCTACCTTATATGCACAATTTCGCAACTTAACCAGCGTGGATACCGTTCTCAACGCCCTTCTGGGCCTGGGGTTCAGCGATGTATTCGAGGTTGCTCGGGCAGCGGATATCGTTTCCGCTACGGTGCGGGAGATGCTGAAAACCCAGAAGGTACGGCCGCTTATCTCTTCAGCCTGTCCGGCGGTGGTTACCCTCATTCGCCTGCGCTTTCCGGAGCTTTTGCCCCATGTTGCAGATGTGCTCTCCCCCAAGGAGCTGGCGGGCCGCATGGCCAAGGAGGAATATTCCAAGGCACATGGCGTTCCTATCGAAGAGATCGGCGCCTTCTTCATTACCCCGTGCCCGGCAAAAATGGCCAGCATTCATTCCGACCGTGGAAGCTATGTAGATGGCGTCATTGCCATACAGGATATTTATGGCCTTCTGAGCGCCCAGATGAAGCAGCCTATATCCGAAGAGATCAAGCGCAAGCGCCATGCTACCTGGCAGGGCGTCAACTGGGCTAATTACGGCGGCGAAGGGGCGGCTCTGGATAATAACAACGTGCTTTCCGTAGATGGCATCCACAATGTCATTTACGTACTGGAAGAGATTGAAAACGGACGGCTCAACGATCTGGATTTCTTCGAAGGTTCCTCCTGCGTAGGAGGCTGCGTAGGAGGGCCGCTGGTTTTCGAAAATGCTTTCGTGGCCAAGAATTCCCTGCGCAAGCTCACGGAGCATATGAAAGAAGATGAAAAAACGCATCCCCTGCCCCCGGTGGAGCCTCGGGATGATATTCATCTTCGCGCGCCTCTGGAACCGCTGCCGGGGATCAAGCTGAGCGATAATATTGCGGAAGCCATCGCCAAGATGGAGCGGATTGAGGCCCTTACAAAAACCTTTAAGGGCTTGGATTGCGGCTCCTGCGGCAGCCCCACTTGCCGGGCATTGGCGGAGGATATCGTTCAGGGCAGGGCCAATGAGCTGGACTGCGTATTCAAACTTAAAGAAAAGGTTGAGCAGCTTGCCCGCCAGATGGTGGATCTGACCAACCTATAAGATTTCTAAGCATTTCATGCCGAAAAAGGAGGCGTAGCCATGACGGTTGCCCAAATAATCCAAGCCATGGAGCTGGAACTGCTCACGCCGCAGACGGATGTAAGCCGGGAAATTACCGGCGGCTGCGTATGCGATTTGCTGAGCGTGGTGATGGCGGAAGGAGAGGGAGGCATGGCCTGGATCACCGTCCAGACCCATCTGAACGTTATTGCGGTGGCCAGCCTGCATGATTTTTCCTGTGTGATCGTATCCGGCGGCGCCGCTGTGGAAGAAGAAACCCTGGCAAAAGCCCAGGAAGAGGGCATCCCGGTTCTGCGCAGCCCCCATTCCAGCTATAAGCTGGCCGGGCAGCTGTATGGGCTGGGCATCGCGTAGGGAAAATGCGGATCCGGGTCGATCTGCATATCCACTCCTGCCTTTCCCCCTGCGCAGAAGAGGATATGACTCCCTGGAATATTGTAGGCATGGCAAAGCTCAAAGGGCTGGATGCTATCGCCATCTGTGACCATAACGCTGCGCTGAACCTGCCGGCAGCCATCAAGGCAGGGCAGGAATATGGGGTGTGCGTTGTGCCGGGGCTGGAGGTGACCAGCCAGGAGGATATCCACCTGCTTTGTTATTTTCCGCAGGTGGAGCAAGCCCTGGAAATGGGGGAGCTCCTGGAAAAGAAGCAGACGAAGATAAAAAACAAGCCCTCCGTCTTTGGCACCCAGCGATGGATGGATGAAAACGACGAGGTGGCCGGGGAGGTAGAGCGGCTGCTCATTACGGCCTGCAGCCTGGATATCCGGGAGGTGGCCCAAACGGCCCGGCAGCTGGGGGGCATTATGGTCCCGGCCCATATCAACAAGGGGGCCAACAGCCTGCTGCCGATTTTGGGCTTCTGGCCGGAAGAGCCGCCTATGCCCACCGTGGAGATTTACCGCATGCGGCCCCACAGCGCCCTGGGTAAGCTGTGCCTTATATCCAGCGATGCCCATCAGCTTATGGATATCCTGGAGGAAGGGCATATCCTCCACTGCGAAAGCCTGAGCCCCCAGGGGATTGTAGACGCCCTAATGGCGGGGGAAGGCCTGCAGGAACGCCTGGAAAGGAGCGGCCCGTGAAAGAGATATCCCTGCACATTCTGGACCTTATGCAAAACTCCATCCGGGCCGGGGCTAAGAACATCCAGCTGCGGGTCGAGGAGGATACCCGTGCGGATACCTTCACCGTCATCATTCAGGATGATGGCTGCGGTATGTCCCCGGAAATGACAAAGGCGGTGAGCAGCCCCTTCGTCACCACCCGTACCACCCGGAAGGTGGGCCTGGGGATCCCCCTGTTTAAAGCGGGCTGCGAAGCCTGCGAGGGTAGCTTTTCCTTGGAAAGCCCGGAGGGGAAGGGGACCCGCGTGCAGGGCACCTACCGCCAGAGCCATATCGACCGGCCGCCCCTGGGCAATATTGCGGATACGGTGTTGCTGCTCATCACCGGCAACCCCCAGCTCCGCATCCACTACTCTCACCGGGTGGATGGGCAGGAATACGAGCTGGATACGGCGGAGCTCCTGCGCATATTGGACGGCGCCCCTCTGGACGCCCCGGAGATTACGGCCTTTATCAAGGATTTCCTTTCAAATAACGAATCTGAACTATATGGAGGTAAATAATCAATGAAAACCCTGCAAGAACTGGAAGCCATCCGGCAAAAAACCATCCATGAGTTAAACCTGCGCAAAAACCGGGAGGACGGCGTTCGCGTCGTCGTAGGGTTGGCAACTTGTGGTATTGCTGCTGGTGCCCGTCCGGTTATGGCGGCCTTTGTCGATGAGATCAATAAGCGCCACCTCGACAACGTGACCGTTTCCCAGACCGGCTGTATTGGGCTTTGCCGGCTGGAGCCCATTGTGGAGGTTTACACCCCTGGCCAGGAAAAGGTCACCTACTGCAAGGTAAAGCCCGAGCAGGTTGCCCGCATCGTTTCCGAGCATATTGTAAACGGAAATCCTGTGGTGGAATATACCATCGGCAGCTACGAATAATAAATACCCCAAATCGAAGGAATTGAAGGAGAACGGAAGATGCTTTATCATTCTCATGTACTGGTCTGCGCAGGAACTGGCTGCACGTCCTCGAATTCTTTGCAGATCATCGAAAATTTCAATCAGCTCCTGGCCGAAAAGGGCTATGATAAGGAAATCCAGGTCATTCGCACGGGTTGCTTTGGCCTTTGCGCGGCAGGCCCCATCGTGGTGGTTTATCCGGAAGGCGTATATTACAGCCATGTAAAGCCAGAAGACGTGGAAGAGATCGTCAATGAGCACCTCATCAAGGGCCGTCCCGTCCAGCGCCTTATTTATAAAGAAACGGATGAGCGGGGTATCAACACCACCCTGAATGAATCCGACTTCTATAAAAAGCAGCACCGCATTGCCCTGCGCAACTGCGGTATGATCGACCCGGAAAATATCGATGAATATATCGCCTTTGACGGCTATAAAGCCCTTGCAAAGTGCTTGACGGAGCTTTCCCGGGACGATGTGGTGGATATCGTGCTGGCCAGCGGCCTTCGGGGCCGTGGCGGCGGCGGCTTCCCCACGGGCCTGAAGTGGAAATTTGCCAAAGCCCCGGAAAGCGACGGAAAATACGTTTGCTGCAACGCGGATGAGGGCGATCCGGGCGCCTTTATGGACCGCTCCGTTCTGGAAGGCGACCCCCACTCCGTGCTGGAAGCCATGACCATCGCCGGCTACTGCATCGGCGCGCAGCAGGGCTATATTTACGTCCGTGCAGAATACCCCATCGCCGTAAAGCGCCTGCGCATTGCCATCGACCAGGCGCGGGACTATGGCCTTTTGGGCGATAATATCCTGGGCACGGGCTTCAAGTTCGATATCGACCTGCGCCTGGGCAGCGGCGCCTTCGTCTGCGGCGAGGAGACGGCCCTTCTGGCCTCCATCGAGGGCAAGCGGGGCGAGCCCCGTACCCGGCCTCCTTTCCCGGCGGTAAAGGGCCTCTGGGGCAAGCCCACCCTGCTCAATAACGTAGAAACCTATGCCAACATCTGCCAGATCATCCTCAATGGGCCCGAATGGTTTGCTTCCATGGGCACGGAAAAGAGCAAGGGCACCAAGGTCTTCGCGCTGGGCGGAAAGATCAACAACACCGGCCTTGTGGAGATCCCTATGGGCACTACCCTGCGGGAGGTCATTTACGATATTGGCGGCGGCATTCCCAATGGGAAGAAGTTCAAGGCGGCCCAGACCGGCGGCCCCTCCGGCGGCTGCATCCCGGCGGAACACCTGGATATCCCCATCGATTATGATAACCTGATCTCCATCGGTTCCATGATGGGCTCCGGCGGCATGATCGTCATGGACGAAGATAACTGCATGGTGAATATCGCCAAGTTCTTCCTGGAGTTCACCGTGGATGAGAGCTGCGGTAAATGCCCCCCCTGCCGCATCGGTACCCGCCGGATGCTGGAGATTCTGGAGCGCATTACCGAGGGCAAGGGCGAGCCCGGCGATATCGAAAAGCTGGAAACCCTGGGCAAGAACATCAAGGCATCTGCCCTGTGCGGCCTGGGCCAGACGGCGCCCAACCCCGTCCTTTCCACTATCCGCTATTTCCGGGATGAGTATGAGGCCCATATCAACGAAAAGCGCTGCCCGGCCGGCGTGTGCAAGGCCCTGCTCAGCTACACCATAGACCCTGAAAAGTGCAAAGGCTGCACCATGTGCGCCCGCCAGTGCCCTGCCGGCGCTATCACTGGCAAGGTCCGTGAGGCCCATGTCATCGACAACGACAAGTGCGTCAAGTGCGGCTCCTGCATGGAGGTCTGTAAGTTCGGCGCCATCAGCCGCAAGTAAAAAAGGGTTTTTAAAAGCAAAAAGGGCGCGGTTGCGCCCTTTTTGCTTTATAATAGTTGCCCATCCATGGCTGCGGCTTTTAGGAGGATATCTCAGCCATGGATTTGCAGGAAGGGCAATCAAGGAAAGATGTGCCACATGCCATGGATGGGCGAGGGGGGCAGGGTTCATTTTTGATGGCATTGGCCGCAATATGGGCAACCGCCGCAACTATCGCCGCAGCCGCCCTTTTTATGGCGCAGGATGATGGAACGCACCGCGATGATAAACACAACCAGTACAATGCCGCCAATCAGAAGGTTGGCCCAGTTATTTTGCAGGAAGGTAAGCATAGGAAACGCTCCTTTCGGAAATCCGGTAATTGGGGGAAGCCTTCACCGGGAAACCCCGGCGACGGGAGGATAGAAGGCTTCCTTCCTGGTGGCCCCAGTCTCGCCTCCAGGCCGCGGGTGTGCCCTGCCGCGGCTGGAAACGCCCAGCTATATGGCGGAGATTAGTTAGTTATATCTAACTTATCTCTAAACATAGTGTAACTGCTTTTTCTGCTCTTGTCAAGGGGATATTTTTAAAGCTCGGAAAATTATATAAATAAAAATAGGCCGGAGGGAAATCCTTCCGATTCCTCCGGCCTGGATTTTAGCCGGATTATCCGGCTTGCAGCTGTTTTATTTGGGAAAGCGAATCTCTATGCAGGTGCCGCCCTCTGGCCCATCAGTGACGGTGATGCTGGCCTTATGGTAGGCCGCTCCGTGTTTGACGATGGAAAGGCCCAGGCCCGTGCCGCCCGTTTGCTTGGAATGGCTCTTATCCACCCGATAGAAACGCTCGAATACCTTTTCCCGCAGCTCTGGCGGGATGCCGATGCCCGTATCTACCACCCGCAGCAATACCGCATCCTCCAGAGGACGGACAGAAACGGTCACGGAGCCGCCGGGCTTATTATACTTGATGGCATTATCACAAAGGTTAAAGACCATTTCATCCAGAATGGCCCGCACCCCGAAGAGGTTGGCCGTGCTGCCCTCTACCCGAAGGGTGACGTTAGCCTTTTCCGCCGTTTCCTGCATACGGCTGCATACGCCGGCGCAGAGGGAGAGGAGGTCTACCGGCTCCTTCTGGTTGCCGATGGCCCCCTCATCCAGGCTGGAAAGGCGGATGATATCCCGGATCAGGGCCAGGAGACGGTTGGCCTCAGCATAAATACGGCCGGCAAATTCCGGCACGTCGGCCGGGTCCACCAGCCCATCCCGGATGATCTCCGCATAGCCCGAGATAGAGGTAAGCGGGGTCTTCAGCTCATGAGAAACATTGGCGGAAAACTCTCTGCGCAATTCCTCCGCCTGCTGCTTTTCCGTTACATCCAGCACCAGCAGAACGGCGGCCCGCTGCTCCGGTACGGGGCTTGCGTACAGGGCATAGCTCCGGCCCCGCATATTTAGGATGGAGCTGGCAGGCTTACCCGCCAGGGCCTGCTCCGCCACCAGGGAGAGCTGCTCGCTGCGATTGAGGGCGATGAGGTTCTGGCCCCGGATCTTATCCTGATCCGCTAAAAATACCCGGGCGGCGCTGGCGTTCAAAGAGATGACGGTCTCATCCGAACCGAGGAGGATAAGGCCCTCATTCATGTTTTCCGTAATGGCGCTCAGCTCGTTCTGGCTATGGCGCAGGGCTGTGATACGGTCCTGGATCTCTTTTTGCTGGTGCTGCAGCTTATGAAACAGGGGCGCCAGCTCATCGTAGGATTCACAGGCTTCCGGATGCTCCAGGTCTAAATTATTGATGGGGGCTACAATGCGGCGGGAAAGCTTGGAAGCCAAGACTCCGGAAAGCAGGGCTGCCCCCAGGGCGACGATGAGCAGAGGCTGCAATAGCTGCCACAGCAGGCTTAAAACCGAAGCCTGGGTGCCGGATACCCGCAGAACGGTCCCGTCACTGAGCCGCTTGGCATAATAGATGGTCTTTTCGCTGAGGGTTTCGGAATAGCGGTAGCTTTCCCCCTCATATCCGGAAAGGGCTTCCGCAATCTCTTCCCGGCCGCTGTGGTTTTCCAGGAGGCTGGCATCGGCCTGGCTGTCGAAAAGCACGGTACCATCTGCTGCTACCCAGGTAATACGGCTGCTGGAAGCAGGCAGAGCAGAAAGATAATCCGTTCCCCCCAGGAGAATGCCCTGGGAAATATAGGCAAGCTCGGATTTGAGCTCCGTCACCAGGTTATCTTCAAAGGAGGTATACAGAATCCAGGTGGTCAGCCCCATGCATAGAACCAGCACCAGTAGAACTACGGAAAGGATGGTACGAAAAATCCGGCTTGTCATAGTTGGCCCTCCCCGGCACGGTAGCCCACCCCTCGAACCGTTTCGATAATGCTGGCAGCTACGCCCAACTTCTGGCGTAGGGTCTGCACATGGACGTCTACGGTCCGGGTGCCGCCCTCGTAGTCATAGCCCCATACGTCGCTCAGGAGTTTTTCCCGGGAAAAGACCATGCCCCGGTTCCGCAGCAGGAAATGGAGCAGGTCGTATTCTTTCAGAGTAAGGTTGACGGGCTGGCCGTTTACGCTCACCTGGTGCCGCCCGTCGTCCAGGGTAAGAGGGCCGCAGGTAATAAGCTTGGAATCTTCACGGGAAGGGGCGGCCCGCCGCAGCAGCGCCCGCACCCGGGATACCAGCTCCATCATGCCAAAGGGTTTGGAAAGATAGTCATCCGCGCCGCTGTCCAGGCCCTTCACCTTATCATATTCAGAGCCCTTGGCCGTGATCATCATGATGGGCAGGCTGGCCGTCAGGGAATTCTGGCGGAGCTTTCTAAGCAGCTCCAGGCCATCCTCCCCGGGCAGCATGATATCCAGCAGCACCAGATCCGGCAGCTGTTCCCGCAGAGCCTTATAGAAATCTTCCCCATTGGAAAAGCCCTGGGCAGGCAGGCCACTTTTCTCCAGGGTATAGACTACAAGCTCCCGGATATTGGTATCGTCCTCTACATAGTAGATCATGTATCCGCCCTGCCCTCCTCATTGCTCTTATGCACGCCGGTGATGGCATAGACCACCCACTCCGCGATGTTCACCGCATGATCCCCGATCCGCTCGAAATACTTGGCGATCATAAGGAAATCCAGGGCTTGGGAGCCGTTGGCCGGATCCTGGCGAATCAGGTCGATGAGCTCTTGCCGGACGGCGCTGAAAAGCTGATCCACCACATCGTCCGCTTGGATCACGGACTGGGCCAGCGCCAGATCCCGCTTAACAAAGGCATCGATGCTCTTCGTAACCATGCTGACGGTGGCCTCGGCCATTTTGGGCAGCAGGTCTAGGGGAGCGATATAAGGGGACTCAGAGAGGAAAATGACGATTTCGGAAATATCAGCGCTTTGGTCACCGATCCGCTCCATGTCGGTGATCATCTTTAAAACGGCGGAGATCAGGCGCAGGTCTCGAGCCACGGGCTGCTGCTGCAGGAGAAGCTTGAGGCAGAGGGATTCGATATCCTTCTCCTTCTGATCTACTTCCCTGTCAAAAGCGATGGCCCGGCGGGCTTTCTTGGCATCCTGTTCGATGAGGGATTCCACGCTGCTCTGTATGGCGTGCTCAATCAGGGCGCCCATTTCAATAAGCTCCGTATTCAAGGCCTGCAATTGTGCATCGAAACCCTTACGCATTATCCAAACCTCCCCGTGATATAATCCTCCGTGCGCTTATCTTTGGGCACGGAGAAGAGTTGATCGGTTTCCCCGTATTCGATGACCTCCCCTAAAAGGAAGAAGGCTGTTTTATCAGATATACGGGCTGCCTGCTGCATATTATGCGTTACGATAATAATAGTATAATCCTTCTTCAGCTCTACTGCCAAGTCCTCTATTTTAGAAGTGGAAATCGGGTCCAGGGCGCTGGTAGGCTCATCCATGAGAAGCACCTCCGGCTGCACCGCCAGGGCCCGGGCGATGCACAACCGCTGCTGCTGGCCGCCGGAAAGACCCAGGGCGCTTTTTTTCAGCCGGTCCTTCAGCTCATCCCAGATGGCGGCGTTGCGCAGAGCTTCCTCCACGATGTCGTCCAGCTTCATTTTGGATCGGATGCCGTGGGTGCGGGGGCCATAGGCGATATTATCATAAACGCTCATGGGGAAGGGGTTGGGCTTCTGGAATACCATACCTACCCGCTTGCGCAGATGGTTTACATCCATGTTGCCGTAAATATTCTCCTCATCCAGGAGGACATCGCCGGTAATGCGGCAGCCTTCCACCAGGTCGTTCATCCGGTTCAGGGTTTTTAACAGGGTGGATTTTCCGCAGCCGGAGGGGCCGATAAAGGCTGTAATCTCCCCGGCGCCCAGGTGGAGGTTGACGTCCTTCAGGGCGTGAAAATCTCCATAATACAGATTTAGATCCGTAATTGTGAATTTATCCATCTTTTTATCCTTTCGTTATGCGTCGGGCCAGCTTGCTGGAAAGCGCATTGATGCCTACTACGATCAGCAGCAGGACCACTGCCGTAGCATAGGTCTGGTCAATATACAGGCCCTCGCTGGAAAGAGCATACATATGGACCGCCAGAGTTCGGGTGGAGCTGAAAAGGCTGTCAGGAACCTTTGCAACGGTTCCCGCGGTATAGATGAGGGCGGCGCTTTCCCCAACAATCCTGCCCATGGCCAGGATGACGCCGGCGAAGATGCCCGGCAGGGCCGAGGGGAGGACGATTTTCCAAACGGTGCGTAGCCGTCCGGCGCCCAGGCCAAAGCTACCCTCCCGGTAGCTCTCCGGCACGGCCAGAATGGCCTCTTCCGTGGTGCGCAGAATGGTGGGTAGCACCATGATGGACAGGGTTAAAGCACCGGAGATGAGGCTCAGCTTGAGCTTGAGGGCCGTTACGAAGAACAGCATTCCAAACAGGCCATATACGATGGAAGGAATGCCGGAGAGGGTTTCCGCCGTGATGCGGATGAGGGATACCAGCTTATTGCCCCGGCCGGTATACTCCGTCAGGTAAATGGCTGCGCCGATGCCTAGGGGCAGGCTTACCAGCAGAGCCAGGAGGATCATCAGGATGGTATTGATCAGGGCGGGCATGAGGGAAACGTTTTCACTGGTATATTCCCAGGCGAAAAGATCCGGGGAAAGATTCGGGATGCCCATCACCAGGATATAACCCACCAGGAATAGCAGCACGGCACAGGTCAGGAAGGCCGCAAAGCGCACAAGATAACGCTGCAACCGGGAGGTAGTACGCTGATCCCGCAGGATGCGGAGAAGGCGGCTTAGACCAGCCCCGATTTTCGCAAAGAGACGGGAAGGCTTTTTTGCCAGGGCCTTCATAGGGTATTCCTCCTTTTCAGCAGCGAGAAGCTGACATTGATGATAAGAACGAAGACGAAGAGCACTACCGCCGTGGCAATAAGGGCTTCCCGGTGCAGGTCTGCCGCATAGCCCATTTCGATGACGATATTAGCCGTCAGAGTACGGACGCCCTTCAGGATGCTGTCCGGAATGCGGGGCTGGTTGCCGGCTACCATGATGACGGCCATGGTTTCGCCGATGGCTCGGCCAATACCCAGGATCACCCCGGCCAATACGCCACTTTTTGCGGCGGGGAACATGATGGAAAAGGCGCTGCGCTCATGGGTAGCCCCTAGGGCCAGGGAGCCTTCGTAGTAGCTTTCAGGAACAGCATCCAGGGAGGATTTGCTCACAGTAATGATGGTGGGCAGAATCATGATACCCAACAAAATGGATGCCGTTAGGATGCAGCTGCCATTGCTGCGGGGCAGCTGATCTACTAGAGGAACAATTACCACCAGGCCGAAAAAACCGTATACTACGGAGGGAATGCCTGCCAACAGCTCTACAGCCGGCTGCATAAACTTAAGGACGCGCTTGCTGGCGAAAAAGGACATATACATGGCGGTCAGAATACCGATAGGTACTCCCAGGATAATGGCGCCGGCCGTAACATAAATGCTGCCCAGGATCATGGGGAAGATACCATACAGGTCATTGCTAGGGCGCCAGGTTGTGCCCAGGAGAAAATCCCCTAGGCCAATTTCCGCCATGGCCGGGATGCCATTTGCGAACAGGAAAATGCAGATGAGAGCCACAGCCAGGATGGATACGCAGGCTACCAGCAGGAAAATATATTTTGCCAGGGTTTCTTTCAAGGAATGCATGGTTCTCTCCTTTTAAGCGGCGCTTTACACACAGATGGGGACGGCCCGCAAGCCGCCCCTCTTTTTATCTGCCGTTATAGTTTTAGCCGATAACCTCGCTCCACTCGGTGACCTCACCGGTGAAGATGCTCCGTACCTGCTCAACGGTAAGGTTCTCAACGGGGCTGGCGTTGTTTACGATCACGGCGATGCCGTCCATAGCGATGGTGGTGGAAGTAAGGCCGCCTTCCAGCTCGCTATCCTTCAGAGCCCGGGAAGCCATGCCGATGTCACAGGTGCCCTCCAGGGCCATGTTCATACCGGTAGAGGAGTCGCTCTGCTGAATTTCAATGGTGGCATTGGTGTTCACAGCCTGATAGGCTTCCGCCAGCTTTTCCATAACGGGGGTTACGGAGGAGGAACCGGCGACCACAACGGTGCCTGCGGGCGCGCTGCCAGCATAGGGTTCGGCGGCTTCGTCCACGGTGATATAGCCATTCTCCGCCACGATGGCCTGGCCTTCTGCGCTCATAATGTAGGCGATGAAGTCAGCGGCAACTTCGCTCAGCTCTGCGCCGGTGGCGATGTTGAAGGGACGAGAAACGCTGTAGGTGCCGTTCTTGATGTTGTCTACGGTAGCGTCTACGCCCTCGATCTGGATGGCCTTAACGGTATCGTTCAGAGAACCCAGGGAGATGTAGCCGATGGCATATTCATTGCCGGCCACGGTGGTCATAACGACGGAGGTGCTGTTGCTGATGTTGGCTTCCACTGTGGTCATGTCCACGGTATTGCCGTCCGCATCTTCCTGCTCAACGCCGAAGAGCTCTACGAAGGCGCTCCGGGTGCCGCTGCCCTCTTCACGGGAAACGACGGTAATGAGCTCGCTGGTATCAAAGTCGCTGGCCGTCTCTTCAGCAGGGGCTTCGGTCGCGGCGGGGGCTTCCGTTGCTGCGGCTTCGGTGGCAGCGGGGGCCTCGGTGGCGGCAGGGGTTTCAGTGGCCGCGGGCTCGCTGGCGCAAGCGCTGGCGGCGAAGAGCATAAGGGCTACCATAAGCATGGCAGCGAGTTTGCGAATGTTTTTCATGATGTATTTCCTCCTTGTGTTTCAAACTTCTTTGTTACGGGCATATCATAAACGGGCAGCGTCATAACCGCATTCGAAGTGTATCAAGGTTGTGTAAAATCATATGTGAAAAATAAAATGTCATTATTTAGCCATTGTTTAACCATTATTTAATAGGTAGAAACCAGCAAAACAGCCAAAAGGCTGCTTTTTATAGAAGGGTAAGAAAAGCCCTAAACCATTCGCCTTGACAGGGATAGGGGCAGGGCTTACAATAAAAATATCGATATTTTGTGAACAAACTAAGGAGCGTATATCATGGGTAGTTACCTCAACTTAAAACGGTCAAACTGTAAAAATTGTTACAAGTGCATACGGCACTGCCCTGTGAAATCCATCCGCTTTTCCGATGACCAGGCGCATATCCTGGAGGATGACTGCATCCTTTGCGGCCATTGCTTTGTCGTTTGTCCGCAAAATGCGAAGCAGATCCGGGATGATTTGCCCAGAGCAAAGGCCCTGGTTCAGGGGGATGCCCCGGTCTATGCCAGCATTGCTCCCAGCTTCGTAGCCAATTATGAAGGGGCAACCATCCAGACCATGGAGCGGGCTTTGCAGCGCCTGGGCTTTACTGCCGCGGAGGAAACGGCCCTGGGCGCCACCCAGGTCAAGCGGGAGTATGACCGCATGGTGGAGGCAGAGGAGCTGCCCACCATTATCACTTCCTGCTGCACCACCGTTAACCTGCTCATCCGCAAATATTATCCCGAAGCCCTGCCCTATCTGGCCCAGGTCAAAACCCCCATGCAGGCCCACAGCACGGATATAAAAGCCCGGCATCCGGAGGCGAAGACCGTCTTTATTGGGCCATGCATATCCAAAAAGGCTGAGGCAGACGATATACCCGGGCTGGTGGATTGCGTTCTCACCTTTGAGGAGCTGTCTGCCTGGCTTGCGGAGGAAGGCATTACCATCGAGCAAGGGCAGGCAGAAGACCAGGAAGGCCGGGCCCGTTCCTTCCCTACCTGCGGCGGCATCCTCCGCTCCATGGATAGGAAGAACCCTGCTTATACCTACTTTGCTGTGGATGGCATTGAAAACTGTATGCGGGTCTTGGACGATATTATAAAAGGCGGCGGCAAAGGGGCCTTTGTAGAGATGTCCGCCTGCGCAGGCAGCTGCATTGCCGGGCCTATTTTGGATAAGCGGCATGCCCTGCTGCTGCGGGATTATAAGGCGGTGGATCATTATACCCGCCCTGTGGATTTTAATATTGCGCAGCCTGCTCTCGAGGCCTTGCATGCGGAATATACCAGCCTGAAGCGCAAAACCTTCAATCCGGGCGAAACCGCCATCCGGGAGGTATTGGCCAAGATCGGTAAAACTAAGCCTGAGGATGAGCTCAACTGCGGCTGCTGCGGCTATAATACCTGCCGGGAAAAGGCCATTGCCGTCCTTTCTGGCAAAGCGGATATGAATATGTGCCTGCCCTTCTTGCTGGGCAAGGCCGAGTCCTTCTCCGATACCATCATCCGCAATACGCCCAACGCTATCCTGGCGGTCAATGAATCCATGGAGGTGCAGCAGATCAACGCCGCCGCCTGTAAGCTGATGAATATCGGCGATCCACGGAATGTGCTGGGGGATCAGGTGGTGCATATCCTGGATCCCATGCCCTTCATCCAGGCCTATACCCAGGAGAAAAACATCTCCCAGAAGGGAGTATATCTGGCGGATTATAAAAAATACGTGGATATCAACGTCATGTACGTGAAGAGTTACCACATCCTCATCGGCATCATGCGGGATGTGACGGAGGATACCAAAACCCAGGAGCAAAAAGCCGAGCTGAGCCGCACTACCATAGAGATCACCGATAAAGTTATTGAGAAGCAGATGCGGGCCGTGCAGGAAATCGCCTCCCTGCTGGGCGAAACCACGGCGGAGACCAAAGTAGCCCTGACAAAACTGAAGGAGTCCCTGGAAAATGCATGAGCTTTGCACGGATATCGGCTATGTATCCATCAATAAAAAGGGCGAGCTGCTCTGCGGGGACCATGTGGAGCAGGTACAACAGGCGGATGGCTCCGTAGTGGTTGTGCTGGCGGATGGCCTGGGCAGCGGGGTGAAGGCCAGCATCCTTTCCACCCTGACCAGCAAGATCATCTCCACCATGATCGCCAATGGCCTGACTTTGGAAGATTGCGTATCTACCATTGCGGCTACCCTGCCCGTTTGCTCCCAGCGGCAGGTAGCCTATTCCACTTTTACCATCCTGCGCATTACGGATAATGCAGAGGCGGAGCTCATCCAGTATGATAACCCCCATACCATCCTTTTGCGCCGGGGGAAGCATGTGGATTATCCGGAGATATGCGAAACCATCGATGGGAAAAACATCTACAAATCCCGTATTCCCGTACGGGAGGGGGACGTATTCATTGCCATGAGCGACGGCGCCCTAAACGCCAGCCAAGGCCAGCTTCTGGACCTGAGCTGGGACAGGGCAGCCATCATCGACTTCCTGGAAACCATGTATAACGACAGCCTGACGGCAAAAACCTGGGCGGCTATGCTGGTGGGTGAGTGCGAGCGGCTCTATGGAGGCCAGGCGGGGGATGACACCTCTGCCTGCGTATTGCGGCTGCGGCGGCGGGAAGTGGTGAACCTGCTCTTTGGCCCGCCCCAGAACCGGGAGGATACCAATAAAATGCTCTCCCTCTATTTCGCCAAGGAGGGAAAGCGCATCGTGTGCGGCGGCACCACCAGCGAGCTGGCCGCCCAGTTCCTGGGCAAACCGCTGGATACCTCCATGCCCCTGTATCTGGACCCGGAAATCCCTCCCACTTCCAAGCTGGAAGGGGTGGATCTGGTAACGGAGGGGGTCATTACCATGGCCCGGGTGCTGGATTATGCGGAGGATTACGTCCATGAAAACCGGCTTTATATGGACTGGAGCATCAAAAAAGACGGGGCTTCCCAGATCGCCCGGATGCTTTTTGAAGATGCTACGGATGTGAATTTTTACGTAGGCCGGGCTGTAAACGAAGCCCATCAGAAGGAGGGCCTGCCCATCACCTTCAACGTAAAGATGCAGATTGCGGAGCGGCTTTCCAAGCTCCTGGAAACCATGGGCAAGCGGGTGAACGTAAGCTACTTCTAAAAACTGCTGGCTTTTCCCGGGAAATAAACCGGGAATTTATTGCGGCGAAGCTGCAAGCCTGGGAAAGGCAACGAAGGGCTGGCCGGGGGAACTCCCGGCCAGCCCTTCCCTATTCGGTTACGGTAAAAATCTCTTCAATGGAAACGCCAAAGACCTTTGCGATATTCCAGGCCAGAACCAGGGAAGGATTGTATTTCCCCTTTTCCAGGTTCCCGATGGTCTCCCGGCGAACTCCCACCAGCCTGGCCAGCTCCTCCTGCTTCATGTCATGCCGGGCACGGAATTCCCTGATTCGGTTCTGAATCATTTTTCCAGCCCCCACTTCTCCCGAAAACCATAGTAGGCGGTGGAAAGGGCGTATACGGCTACGGATACCCCCCAGCCAGCGGCAAAGCCGGCCAGCAGCGCCGCCCTTCCCGACCGGAGCCCAGCTAGGAAATATACGAGGGCAACGGCTGCCGTGGTAAGCATGCCGCAATAGAAGGCCCGGGCAGCGGACCGGTTCATGTATTCTTCCAGCATTTCATCCGACTTGACGAAAAAGTATTCAAAATCCACAGCAAAGGCGAAGAAAGTGAGAAAAATCCGCTCTTCTGTAAAGACGCCGATAAAACCCAGCAGGGAAAGAAAGCCCATAGACCCATACAAATAACGACGGCACAGCATATGTATATCCTCCTAATGCGATGTATTTCGCTCTTGATGATATAAATATACCACATATCTTTTGAAAAAGCAACCGTACTTATGAAATCTTTATAAAAAATGCGCCCCGGGTTTTGCACCAGGAGCGATCTGGGAAAGGTGGCTGGCCTCAGCCCCCATACAGCGGGTTGAGCAGGATGGCGGGCTGGGGGGAAGGGCTCGCCTGGGGAAGGGGTTGGGAAAAATCGAAATTCGGGCTGCAGTGCGGATCTCCCCAGAGGAGGAGCTCCCGAAGGACGTCATAGCCCCGGCGCTGATCCTGGGGGCAGGCGCTGGAAAAATCTTCCAAAGTGCCATGGAGGCGGAAAGGCACATAGGGGGTATAGACGCAGGAATACCCCCGGCGGCACAGTTGCAGGCACAGGGCCGTATCCATACCGGTATGCAGGAAGCTTTCATCAAAACCGCCGGCGTTCCAGAAAACAGAGGCCTTTATTGCCATGCAGGCTAGGGATAGGCAGGAGACGGCCCGGATGGAATTGGCAAAGCGGTTCTGCCGCAGATGGGCCAGGTTATCCTGGGCGCCAGCATAAAAGCTGCCAGCCCAGCCATATAGCCCGGCCACGCCCCCGCAGAAGCAGAGCCGACCCTGCCCATCCAGCAGCTTACCGCCGGCAGCCCCTACACCCCGGCGCAGGAGCTGCCCCAGCAGGCTATCCAGCCAGGTGGGGGAAAGGGCCTCGCACTGGGGGCTTAAAAATACCAGCACATCCGCGCTGGTTGCGCGGGCAGCCTGGTTGAGAATGCTGGAAAGGCTTTTTGCCTTTCCGTAGAGGATATGGGCGGCTTTGGCTTTTTCCAAAAGGCGGTAATAACGCAGAGTTTGGGCATCTCCGCTCCCCAGATCGGCGATGATGATGGGCCCATATGGGTGCAGGGTGCGGGCTTCCAGGCTTTCTAGTAGCCGGCGCAGGGCAGGGCCCTGGTTTTTGCAGGGGATGATGAGCGCAGCGGAAAGCCTGGACTTTTCCATAGCTTCCACCCGGAAGCTTCCCGGCCACTGCCCCCCTGCCAGCGCTTCCCCCGGGCCAAGGCAGCCCTCCAGGGCCCGAAAACCCTGTGGCGAAGGGCGCCGGTCCTGAGCCAGGGTATAGAGGGGGCGGGGAATATGCATCGCCCGGCTGCTGGCCAGAAGGCAGCGGAGGTTATAAGCATAACGGGCCTCCGCGCTGCTGCCTGCCATGGGGCCCACCTGGCGGAATAAGTCCATCCCCACCATTACGCCGCAGGAGAGCATATCGAAGCTCATCTGGGTAATCGAGCTGGGCGCGCTTTTGAAAAAGGGGCAGCATCGGTCAAAAGGCCCCGGTCCCGCCCGCAGGTCCTCATCCCCATAGATCAGATCCCCGCCTGCTTCCACGCCCTGGGCATAGGCATAAAGGGCATCCGGCGCTAGGGTATCTCCGGGCCAAAGATAAAGGACATAATCTCCCCCGGGCACTTCGCCTGCTTCCGAAATGGAAAAACGGCTATACGTCTGAGCCTGCAGAGATGCTAGTAGGCATGCCCGGGCCTTTTCACTCCACTGGCCTATCAGGCAAAGGGAAAAGCTGGGCAGCGCAGCAGGCGGATGGGCCCGCTGCGCTGCCAATTCCTGCTCTGTGAAGGAGATGGCCTGCAAAAAGGCTGAATAGGGCTCCTCGACAAAACGATAAGATGCGCCCTCGGGCGGAGCCGGACGCGCATCTAAAAAGGCTTTTAATTGATCTATACCCATACGCATAGGCCTAGTATGGGCGGAGGCGGGAATCCTTATACTTTTTCCGGCTCCCCCTCGTTGGCTTCATCTATCAGCGTGATGGATTTGATCCGCATGGGTTCCAGGGGCCGGTCGGCAGCATTGGTGGCAACAGCGGCGATGGCATCCACTACATCCATGCCCTCCACCACATGTCCAAAGGCGGCATATTGCCCATCCAGGAAATTGCCATCCTTGTGCATAATGAAAAACTGGGAGCCGGCGGAATCCGGGTGGCCAGCCCGGGCCATGGAGATCACCCCGCGGTCATGGCGCAGGGGGTTGGGGAAGCCATTAGCCAGGAATTCTCCCCGGATATGATAGCCCGGGCCGCCCATGCCGGTTTCCTGGGGGCAGCCCCCCTGGATCATGAAGCCAGAGATGACCCGGTGGAAGGTGAGCCCATCATAAAAGCCCTTGGAAACCAGGGATTTAAAGTTCTTGACCGTATTTGGGGCGGCGGAGGAATCCAGCTCCAGCTTGATGATGCCGCCGTTTTCCATTTCGATAACAACCATAGTTTACGCTCCTTTGGCTATTTTATTTTTTATGTACCCTTACACATGAAGGGTACTGCTCAGGCATATAAGAAGGTCATGGCCAGGGCGCCATATAGATTGAAGGCGATGGCGAACAGGCCTATGACGGTTTCATAAAAACGGGGCGCCTGGGCCGGGCGAAGCAGCAGATAGGCCAGCACCATGGGCAGCATATCTACGGTATACCGGGCTCCGAATTGCCAGCCACCAAAGGTCTTATGGAGGCAGAGGAAAAACAGCTCCAGAAAGATGGCTGCAACCAGGGCCCAGTGGACCAAACTGGTACGTCGGCGCTTCAAATCCGACCCCAAACGGATAAAAAACAGCAGGTAGAGCGGATTGGCTATATAGAAAAGGAAACCGTCGAAATAGGGGAAGGAAAGCCGGCCATCCGACTGGATGGTCACCGGGCGAAGAAAAATATTTTCAAGATTCTGCACCAGGTAGGATAGGTTGAACTGACCATCCGTGGCTTGGGTAAATTCGGGAAGGTAGTTATGGCCAAACTCCAGAGGGTTGCCAAAACGTGCATAGTTATACCACATATACCCACCGCCGATGAGGGCAGGCAGGAGCAGGCAGGGAACCTGCCGGCGCAGGCAGGCCCAGGGGCGGTAGCCCGCCTTCCGGTCTGCCGTATAGAAGAAGGCTGCAAGGGGCAAAAAGGCACAGATGGAAAAGGGCCGGCAGCCGACCGCCAGCGCTACCAGGGCATAGGATAAGATTCGCCTGTTTCCCATGGCAGCCCAAAGGGCGCCGGTGAGCAGCAGCATGCACAGGGCCTGGGCCTGGAACCAGACCCCGCCAGAGGTGCTCATCCACATCATATTGGAGCCCATCACATAAAACAGGGCAAAAAAAGCCGCCCGCTGGGGAGAAAACCCCCTGCGGACAAGGCAGGCATATGCCAAGGCTGCCGTAGCCATGGCATAGCACATGATTAAAAGGTTGTTGGGCGTATTTTCCCCGAAAAGAAAGGTTAAAGGCAGGATGAAAACCGAGGGCAGGGGCGGAAAGGAGACATACCAGTCCCCCTCGAATATGGCCAGCTCCAGATAGGGATAATCTTGGCCCAGGCTCATGGCGCCCCGGCGCCAGGCCAGGGCCTGCAGGGTATAGCTATCCCAGGCGCAATGGGAAAACAGGGTGCCGCCCAGCAGATCATGAAGCAGAACATAGATCAGAAGCATCAGGGCCAGCATCCCCAGGAAATAGGTGCGGTACTCCCGCCGGTTAAGCCGATCGTTCATGGTAATATAATACATGCTGGCCCGGGGTTTGGCAAGGGTTCGCCGGAGGGCCCGTGCCTATGCCCGCCGGACTTTGGTACGCTTGCAGATCATGCATTCGGTCAGGATGGTAATGAATTCTGTGATGCTGGGCCTATCCTGGAGGGCATAAGGGCCGAAGATCTTCCGAATGGCCCGCTTGTTTCCCGTTTCCCAGGTCCGCTTGATGGCAAAGCGGATATTGCGCTCCAGGTTTTGCCGGCTGATGCAGAAGCGCCGCATAGTCATTGGATACACTCCCTTGGAAAGATTATACATAAGCTCCGGATGGGCTTCTGTCTGCTGCAGTATGAAAAGCACATAGGCATAGCCCTTATATTTCGGTTGCATGCCGATCTCCCGAAGCACATCTGCCGGCAACAAATTTGCGTACACAATAAGCCCCCCTTTAAACAGATGCAGAGTGAGAAAGGATTCATACATATTATTGATGAAAGATGCATATTTAGTATATTATGCATAGTTTATAATTTGCAAGCATTGGCAATATGTTCGACAAAATTGGATAAAAAACGAGAAGAAAACACAGGAAGATATCCGGGAAAAAGCAAGGCAAACAGAGGCGCAAACGAAAAAAACCAAAAAAAGGACGGCGGGAGCGCCGCCGTCCTTGGGAAAAGAAGGGATCTAGGCAAGGTCGTCAAAAAGCCCGGTGCAATCCAGGGTAGCAAAATAGTCCTTTGGGGTTTCGGCCCGGCGCAGAAGGCGCAGGCTTCCATCCGGCTCCAGCAATAGTTCGCCGCAACGGAGCTTGCCGTTATAATTATAGCCCATGGAGCGGCCGTGGGCCCCGGCGTCATGGATGACCAGAATATCCCCCATAGCGACCTGAGGCAGAAGCCGGTCTACGGCAAACTTATCATTGTTTTCGCAAAGGGCGCCGGTAACGTCATAGAGATGGTCCGCAGGGGCATTCTCCTTTCCCAGCACGGAGATATGGTGGTAGGCGCCGTAAATGGCAGGACGCATCAGATCGCAGGCGGAAGCATCCACCCCCAGGTAATGTTTATAGGTCCTTTTTTCATGAAGGGCCGTGGTGATCAGGTAGCCGTAAGGGCCGGTAATATAGCGGCCCAGTTCGGTATAAAGCCGAGGATGAAGGCCGTTGGCCAGGGCCAGCTGCGCATAGATCTGGCGGACAGCCTGGCCAATGGCCTGGATATCCACGGGGGATTCCTCCGGCCGGTAGGGAATGCCGATGCCGCCGGAAAGGTCGATAAATTCCACCTCCACCCCGGCTTTTTCCTTTGCTTCCAGGGCCAGCGATAGAAGATCTTCCAGCAAGGTGGGGAAATAGGCCGCATCCAAAGAGCAGCTAATGAGCATGGCATGAATACCAAAATGGCGGGCGCCCTTAGCCTTGAGCCGCCGGAAGGCTTCCAGCAGCTGTTCCCTGGGCATACCGAATTTGGAGTCCTGCAAATTTCCCATGATCGCGTTCTTATCCAGGGAAAAACGGCCAGGGTTATAGCGGCAGCAAACCGTATCTGGTATGCCGCCGTGGGCCTCCAGGAAATCTACGTGGGTCAGGTCATCCAGGTTGATAATGGCCCCCAGGCGGCGAGCGTATTCATACTCCGGCCCCGGCGTATCATTGGAGCTGAACATGATGCGGTCCCCAGTGATCCCCAGGCGCTCACAGAGCATAAGCTCCGTCATGGAGGCGCAGTCCATGCCGCAGCCCAGACTGCTGAGCAGGGAAAGAATACCAGGGGTGGGGGCCGCTTTCACCGCGAAGTATTCCCGGAAGCCTTCGTTCCAGGCAAAGGCAGCCTGGAGCCCCTGGACGCAGCGGATGATACCGGCGGCATCGTAAAGATAAAACGGCGTAGGGTATTGGCGGATGATTTCCTGAACCTTGGCAAGGGAAAAGGGAAGGGGAATGGTAGCCATGGGCAGGCTCCTTTCAAAGCTGTTTTCGCTATTATAGCAAAGGCGGAAAAAACATTCCACTTTTTTGTAAAACAGAATGCATTGTAAATTCTCTCCGCATCCATAGAATGTATATTATAATATGTAGATTTAGCCGTAGACCAACAGGCATAAAAACGAAATACAGAGGCATAAGAAATGAAAAAAAGAGGAAAAACGAACCCATCTTAAGCCGCCTTATGGGGGAAAAGATACGAAGGCAGTTCAAGAAATCCATGACCTTGCTATTGACTTAACCCGGCAAACGCCCTAAAATATACAACGTACTTATTTACGCATCTGCATAATTCAACAAGGAAAGCGGCTTATATGCCTTCCCAATATCCGGCCTGAACGGACTGCGAAGAGGTTCTTATGGATAGAACGAGCAAGCTGACCGATGTGCTTTACCCCATCAGCGCTTATGTGCTCTGGGGCTCATTATTTGTAGTTACCAAATATACATCCGGGCAGCTGTCCATTGCGACGCTGGCGTTTTTTCGCTCTCTGATTGCCTGTGTGGCTCTATATCTGATCCTGCTATACCGGCATAAATCTTGGGTTCCCATCCAAAAGGGCGACCGGAAGTATTTCATTGCAATCGGCTTTTTAGGCTATTACTTCAATACCGTGTTCAATATGGCGGGGGTGAAGTATGCCGGGGCTACCCTGAGCAGCTTTGTAACCATCATCAATCCCTTTACCATTAGCATCCTTGCAGCGCTGATTCTCAAAGAGCGGCTAACCTGGAGAAAGATGCTGTGTATTTTCCTGGCCATGGCAGGTGTTCTGGTAACGACACAGTCTTATGCTTATGAAAGCGGGGCTTTGGTGGGTGTGCTTCTTATCCTGTGTTCCATCGTGTGCTGGAGCTTCGCCTCCGTATTTATGCGCATGGTGGCCCGCCGCTATGATGCCCTGATTCTCACCTTTTATGGCATGCTGTACAGCATGCTCCTTCACATCCCTACTTTTGCGGTGGATCAGCTCTTTTTCAACGACCTGGCCCTGGATGTGCCTATGGCATTGAGCCTGCTTTATATGGGCGTGGCAGGGACAGCCTTTACCATGCTTCTATGGAACCAGAGCCTGGCCCGGTTGGAGGCCAGCACCTGCTCCCTGTTTTTCCCGATACAGGCCTTTGTCTCCGCTTTTCTGAGCGCCTGGCTGCTGGGCGAGCAGATCAAGCCGGTCTATTACCTGGGGATGGTCCTTTGCATGGCAGGGATCGTGCTGAACTTTGCCTTTGCCGGCAAAGGCAGCCAGCATCATGGAAAGATCGCCCACAGGCATGGCTGAAGAAGAAAATAGATGGGATGAAAATAAAAAGATTTTAGGATTATTGGGTGCGTGCCCTATAATAAACAATCATGTAGGAGGATCTATCTATGCTCAAAGAGTTAATCGAAAGCGGCTTTGGCAACGAGGAAAATTACAATTGCGCGGAAAAGATCATCTATGGCGCCAATCAGGCATATGGCCTGGGCTTTGATAAGGAAACCCTGAAGCTGTTTGCCGGCATGGGCGGCGGCATGGGCGTAGGCGAAATGTGCGGTGCGATTACCTCCAGCGTGGCGGTCATCAGCCATTTCTTCGTAAAGGACCATGCCAACGAGGGCAACTATATCATCAAGCCCCTGCTCATCGAGTTCGTAAAGCGCTTTGTGGATCATATGGAGTGCTACCGCTGCGACTGCAGCCGCCTCAAGGAGCTGTACAGGAATCCTGTAGACGGCTGCTATCAGGTTATCCTGGGCGCTGCCACCATCCTGGATGAGTTCCTGCTGGAAAAAGGCGCGGATATCCCTGCCCTGCGGGACAAGCAGTAATCGGTTACCATGTTGCATAAAAAATCCAGCGGCGCACCGCTGGATTTTTTATAAAATAGCCCGGCCAGGCGGCAGAACCCGGCCGGGCACCATGACAAAGGGGATTTTAAGGAGATACAGGTGCTGGATTATGGAATCGTAAACGCCCTGCTGGTGGATGGCAGCGGCCGGGAGAAGCGCTGGGCCACCATCGGGATACAGGATGGGCAGATCGCCTATGTGGGCCAGGCTGGGGAAGACTGCCCTGCCCGGGAGATCATCGATGCAAAGGGAAAGTATGTTTTTCCCGGTTTTATGGATTTACATACCCATTCGGATCATACCCTGTTTCTGGATGGACGGGGCATGTCCTTTTTGCGGCAGGGGATTGTATTGGATAATATAGGCAACTGCGGCCTTTCTTCCGCGCCCCTTAAGGGGGAGGGGCAGCTTGCGAAGAACGTATTCTGCTATACCCCTACGGACAGGGCCGTTACCTGGGGCTCCATGGCGGATTATTTCCAGGCGCTGGCAGCGGGGCCAGGGCTAGCTTATAACGTAACCGCTTTGGTGGGCCATGGGGCTTTGCGCAGCTGCGTCATGGGCTATGCCAACCGCCCCGCCACGGAGGCGGAAATCCAAGAAATGTGCCAGCTTTTGCAGCAGTGCTTTGACCAGGGGGCAGCTGGCTTCAGCACGGGCCTGGAGTATTTCCCAGGCAGCGCCGCAACCCGGGAGGAGCTGCTGGCCCTGTGCAGGGTCACGGCGCAGAACGGCCGGCTATACGCTACCCATGTCCGCAACCGGGACAGGTTTTACCAGCAGGGCTATCAGGAAGCGATCGATATGGCCCGGGCTACGGATGTGCGGCTGCAGATCTCCCATGCGATCCCCAAATACGGGGTGCCGGAAGAGGGTGCCCAATGGATCTTGGAAACCATCCAGAAGGCCCGCGTCTCCCTGGATATAGCCTATGACGTGATCCCCTTCCTATGGGGGCCCACGAACCTTACCGCCGTGTTGCCACCCCAGCTCCTTAGCTTGCCTGCCCGGGAGATTGCGGCCCAGCTCCGGCTGCCTGCCGTCCGGGACCGGCTCCGGGGGCGCAAGGACTGCATCTGGCAGCTGATCGTAGAGGAGCAGTGGGATTTTGTAAAGCTCAAGCATTGCAGCCACCAGCGGGAGCTGATCGGCAAGAGCTTCCGGGAGATCGGCCAGATCTTGGGAAAGGACCCCTTCGACGCCCTTATGCTGGTCATCGCAGAAGAAGGGGAGGATATGTTCTCCGGCCTGATCAGCGGCCGACTCCGGAACGAAAAGGATGCAGAGCTGCTCATCCAAGCGCCATTCTGCGGCGTAATTTCCGACGCCATGGCCCTGGCCAACGACGGGCCTCTGGCCTCCGTAAAATGGTCCGATGCATGTTATAGCTGGGTGCGGGAGCTTTTCCAGGTATATGTGCGGGAAAAGCGGCTTTTTACGCTGGAAGAGGCTGCCCGCCGGATTACATCCCTGCCTGCCCAGCGGCTGAAGCTGAAGGATATGGGCCTGGTGGAGCCGGGATACAGGGCCAATATAGCCATCATCGACCTGGATGTCTATCTGGCCCCCCGGGGTAGCGAGGATTATGCGGAAGGGGTAGCCTGGCTATTTATTAACGGCAGGCCCGTAATCCAGGATGACCGGCTTATCTGCCAGGGCGCAGGTAGGGTATGCGGGCCGGAAGTATAGGGAGGAGGAAAGGATAACCATGGGGAAAACCATTGCAGTATTGGGGGGCGGTAATGGCGCCCACGGCCTGGCGGCGGACCTGGCCCTAAGGGGGCATAAGGTGCGGATGTTTTACCGCCACCGGCGCTATAAAAACGTATTTGAAACCGGGCGTATCCGGGCTACAGGGGCCATAGAAGGCGAGGCTAAGCTGGAACTGGTCACGGACGACCTGGCGGCGGCGGTGGAAGGGGCAGACTATGTCTGCCTGGTAGCCCCTGCCTATGCCCATGCTACCTATGGGGAGATGCTGCGGGGGCTATTGACCCCGAAGCAGGTGCTCATCCTTTGCCCGGGGGCCTTTGGGTCCCTGGAGTTATGGCGGATGTGGGGGCCCGGCCCCCATCCGGTCATGGTGGAGACCAACAACCTGCCCTATGGCGCCCGCTTGACGGGGGAGGGGCAGGTAACCGTCTACAATCGGAATGTAGTGGATGTGGCCTTTATGCCGGCCTGCGCCGGCCGGGATCTGGTGGATGCGCTGCGGGCGGATCTGTTCCCCATGGGCGGAATGGCCCGGGACGTAATGGCCTGCGGCCTTTCTCTGGTAAATCCGGCCCTCCACCCCGGGCCATGCTTATTGAATATAAGCAATATAGAAAGGCCGGATGTGGATTTTTTCCTATATGAACATGGCTTTACCGCTTCCGCCGCCAAACTGGCCCGGGAGATTGACCGGGAGCGCTGCCAGATAGCCAGGGCCTTGGGCTATGAAAACCTCAAGCCCGTGGCGGACTTTGGCAATATCCCGGAGGATTATACCTGGCAGCAGCTTTACATGGCCATTCACGGCAATATCACCCATACGGTGATCCGGGGCCCCAATGATCTGCAAAACCGGTACCTTACGGAGGATGTTCCCTACGGACTGGTGCCCTGGTCTGCCATTGGCCACTGGGCGGGGGTGCGGACGCCCCGGATAGACGCTGTCATTGCAATATACAGCGCAATCTATGGAAAATCCTGGCCTGAACAGGGTCTTAACGGAGAAAAACTGGGCCTTAACGGCCGGGCCCCCGCCGCCTTTTTGGCATTTATGCAAGATGGAAAGGGAAATTTTTCATAAGCGTGGCGTCCATGTGACACCGTATTTTGCCTGCCCCGCAGCGCGTATTTTTAACTTGACAGGGGCTGAAAAGTTGCTATAATTAAAAACGTCCAATCGTACATGGCAACGGTTTTCTGAAAGAAAACGGCCCGGAACTGTCTCGCCGGTTCCATTCACACACGATCAGCTGCATCCTTTCGCCCTGCGGGGCGGCATCCTGAACATGAACGACCTGTAATTGCAAGCTACATTCTAGGTAAATTCAAACAAGACTTCCCTTTGCTGCACGGTTATGGCAGCGATTCAATAATCAATTTATTGGAGGTACCCATGCAAAAGAGCGAACTCAAGAAGTTGGTATTTGATCAGATCGACAGCAACAAAAAGCAGTATATCGAATACCTTGAGTCCCTGAGCCGTATCCCGGCATTCATCTACGAGACCACCCATGCCCAGGAGCTGGTAAAGACCACCATGACCGAAATGGGCCTGGAGCTGGATGTATTCCCCTGTACGGTAGATGATGCGAAGGATCTGGACGACTTCCATGCGTTCCCCCGGAACTATGAGTTCAACCCCAGTGCAGAAAACGTAGTAGGCGTTAAGAAGGGCACCAAGGGCGGCAAGTCCCTCATGCTCATCGCCCATATCGATACCGAAGCCCCCAACAAGCTCACCCCCGATACTTCCGTCACCATTAAGGATGGGAAGATGAGCGGCCTGGGCGTAGCGGACTCCAAGGCTGGCGTCGCCATGATGCTCCTGGGCACGGAGGCCGTTTTGAAGAACCAGCCCGAGCTGGCTGGCGACCTGACCCTGCTGAGCAGCATCGGCAAGCGCGGCGCCATCGGCACCCTGACCGCCATGCAGCGCGGCTATTCTGCTGATGTGGGCGTATACCTCCATCCCGCGGAGACCGGCCATGGCTTCCATGAGATCAAGAACTACTCCATGGGCATGCTGGATTTCCACATCCAGGTAAAGGGCAAGAGCGGCAAGCTCTTTGATGAGCTGGATTACAGCGAAATCAACGCCATCGACCAGGGCATGAAGGTCGTTACCGCCCTGCGCAAGTGGGATGCTGCCCGCCAGAGCAAGCACCGCCTCGCGGCCAACGGCATGGCGCCCCAGTCCTATACCAAGATCGACCTGTTCTCCGCCCAGAGCAGCGATTTCTATATGTGCGATGCCCTGTGCTTCGACATCACCGGCCGCGTGAACTTCGGCTATGATGAGAAGGTAGAGGATGTATTCCAGGAGCTCAAGGCCTTCATCGCCGACTATTTCCGGGATGATGTATGGCTCTCCAAGAATCCTCCTCTGGTAGAGAAGGGCGTCATGAAGGGCAACCCCGCCTACGTCGCTCCCGATACCGAGGTTGTCAAGCTGGTAGAGCGGGTTGTATCCGACGTGAAGAAGTTCGATGACTTCATCTATCAGTATCATGGCTCCAGCGAAGTCCGCCTGCCCAACAACTATGGTCATACCCCCACCGTGGGCATCGGCCCCAACTGCGGCGGCCTGGGCACCCGGGACCAGGTAGAGTGGGTGGATCTGGACGACTATATCGATGGCATCAAGGTCGCGGCTGGCCTGATCATCGACTGGTGCTGCGAATAATTAGCGCGCACCATCACAACAAGCATACCTGCCGGAGGGGGAACGCCCCTCCCGCTTTTTATTTATAATTTCTTTGCAATTCCTAATTTATTTATAGATTATAATCATAATGCAGCTGGCCCTCGCCCCCTTTTCCCGGCCGGCTGAATACATTGCTGGTTTGTGACCTCGTCACGGAAGGGGAACGCCGGATCGTATATAATAAGGCCAACGATCAAGGTAAAGGAGAAAGGCAATGTCTGCGTTAAACATTACGGTAGAAAACTATGAAAAAGAAGTGCTCCAGTCAGATGTACCCGTTCTGCTGGATTTCTGGGCTCCCTGGTGCGGCCCCTGCCAGGTCGTTTCCCCTATGGTAGATGAGATCGCTGGCGAAGTAACCCACGCGAAGGTGGGCAAGATCAATGTGGATGAGCAGCCGGCCCTGGCCAAGGCCTTCCGGGTTATGAGCATCCCTACCTTAGTGGTAATGAAGGCAGGAAAGGTGGCCGATCGAAGAGTAGGCGTCATGCCTAAGAGGGACATCCTGGCCATGCTGGAGGCCTAATTAGCCGGGGGAAGGGCTGGCTTTCCAGCCTTCCCCCCAGGAGAAAGATAATGGCCTGCTGCCGGAGAAGGGGCGGCAGGAAAGAAAGGAAACCGATCCATGGAATATTTCATTTCCTTCCTGGAGGGGATGATCACCTTCATCTCCCCCTGCTTGCTGCCCATGATTCCCATTTATGTTTCCTATTTTGCAGGGGGCGGGCAGAGAAACTCTAAAAAGACCCTGGTAACAGCTTTGGGCTTCGTCCTGGGCTTTACCGTCGTTTTTACAGCCATGGGCGCGCTGGCAGGCACCCTGGGCAGCTTTCTCAGGGCCCATCAGCAGGCGGTAAACCTGGTTTCCGGCCTGGTTGTCATATTCTTTGGCCTGTATTTCCTGGGGGTTATCAAAATCAATCTCTTCCGAGGCAGCCAGCGGGCGGTGGACGTGAGCAATCTGGGCTTCTTTTCCGCGGCCCTGTTCGGCGTGGTATTTTCCTTGGGCTGGACTCCCTGCGTGGGGGCATTTTTAGGCTCGGCCCTGATGCTGGCTTCCCAGCAGGGGCACGTGCTAGCCGGCGTGCTGATGCTCCTGTGTTATTCCCTGGGCCTGGGGGTGCCCTTCATCCTCAGCGCCATCCTGGTGGACCGGCTCAAGGGTACATTTGATTTTATAAAACGCAACTATAAGGTAATCAATATCATTTGCGGCGCCTTTCTGATCCTGGTAGGCATTCTCATGGCAACGGGTACCCTGGGCCGGCTGCTGACGGTATTGAGCTAGGAGGTTCTATGAATAAGCTGCTGAAAACCCTGCTTCTTGCCCTGGCCCTGGTACTGATATTGGTAGGGGCCTATGTGCTGTATAACAAGCTGCGTGCAAACCTGCCCAACAGCTCCATCGTGGTAACGGAGCAGGCCGGCACCCTGGAAGATAGCGCCGCTGCCCCGGCAGAGGAAGAGGCGGAACCCCAGCGTACGGAAGATCCGCAGGATGGGCAGGCGGATGCGGAAGGGGAGGAGCCAATACTGGCGCCGGATTTCACGGTGCAGAACGATCAGGGCGAGGCAGTAATGCTTTCGGACCTGCGAGGGACGCCGGTGGTGCTGAATTTCTGGGCCAGCTGGTGCCCGCCCTGCAAGAGCGAAATGCCGGATTTCCAGGCGGCAGCAACGGAATATGAAGGCCAGGTAGCCTTCATGATGGTAAACCTGACGGATGGCAGCCGGGAAACGGTGGATACGGCCAAGGCCTATATACAGGAGCAGGGCTTTACCTTCCCCGTTTATTTCGATACCCAGAGCGAGGCCGCCAATGCCTATGGCGTCATGTCGATTCCCACTACTTTCTTCATCGATGCCCAGGGGTATATGGTAGCCTATGGCCAGGGAGCGCTGGATGCGGAAACGCTGGCCCGGGGCATTGGGATGCTGCTGCCGGCGGAATAGATAACATCCATAAAAAAGGAAGGGATGGCGCAGCTTGCCATCCCTTCCTTGCTTTATTCGCCGGCAATGGCCCGCAGCCGCTCCCGGTCCAGGATGCGGATGCCCCCCCGGGAAAGGGCTACGATCCCTTCCTCGGAAAAATATCGGAGCATCCGGGTGACTACCTCCCGGGCGCTGCCGATATATCGGGCCGCCTGCTCGTGGGTGATGCGGAGCTGATCCTGGCCGGTACGGGCCCGCTCATCCAGCAGAAATACGGCCAGGCGCTGGTCCATGCGCCGGAAGAGCATCTGCTGCATGGCCCAGATTACATCGGAAAAGCGCTCTGTGGCCGTTCGGTAGCTCCAGCATTCCACATGGATATTTTCCTTGGCCAGGCTCGCGAAAACCGAAGCGCTTACCAGGAAGATCTCCGTATCCTCCTCTGCGTCAATATGCACATCAAAGGTGATGGCGGAAATAACGCAGGAGGCGGAAAGGACGCAGGCCTCTCCGGGTCCCATGCGGTAAAGGGTAATCTCCCGCCCATCCTCGGAAAGAAGATAGGTGCGCAGGGCGCCGCTTTTCAGGAGGATCAGCCCCAGGCATTCCGAATCCCGGCTATGCAGGTTTGTACCCTTGCGGTAGCGGACCTGGGCAGCATTTTCTGCCAGGAGCGCCTGCTGCGCCTGCGACAGATGGGGCCAAGGGGAAAAATAAGCCTGCAATAGGGCAAGATTGGGAGAATCCAGCATGGTTGACCTCCGGGGAGATAATATGAGAATGGGTAGAAAGGGGAAAATTCAGCTTTCATTTGGCCGCCCTGCTGGGGAAAGCATGGGGCGGCCATCCTTCTGGGCGCCGCAATGGGCCGCCTTTTCTGCCCTGCGAAGCGCTTGGTTCATCGCATGCCTTTTGATGTAAATGCTGGCGTATTTGTCCCCAGGGAAGCTGCCACCCAGGCGAATGCAGCGGCAGCTGATGTACAAGGGAAATTGCCCCCCTGCGCCGGACCGTTGCAGATATCTATAAGCAAAACGAATAACAGCATAAAACCAGCTAGGCTTGCATGGCCGGCTCCTGGAAATTTGGTGCGGATCTCCTTTAAAATACCCCTGCTCGCTAAGGGCAGTAAAAGCATTGTTATAAGTATATCCCATTTCAGAGGAAATGGCCAGGCCTGCTCTCTAAGGCAAGCTCTGGCGCAGCGGGCGGAACTGTGGTATGATGCATTTAAACGCGCCTGAAAAAGGCGGCAGACGCTGGAAGAAAAAGGAGGAAACACCATGGAGATCAGGCGGATGCGGGCCGGGGATATACCGGCGGTAATGAATTGCCATCTGGACTTTTTGGAAGAGGTAGGAGAGCAGGAGGGAGACCTGCTGGCCGGGAAGATGGCCGTCTATTTGGCGGAACACCTGGAGGATGAAAGCACCATCACCTATCTCGCCGTGGAAGAAGACCGGCTTATCGCCAAGGCTACCCTGTGCCTTTACCAGGTTTTGCCCAAGCGGCATAATCCTAGCGGCCGCATTGGCTACGTATTCGGCCTGTATACCCGGCCGGAATACCGGGACCGGGGCCTGGGCGCCCGCCTTATGGAAAAACTTTTGGAGGAGGCCAAAGCTGCAGGCGCCGGCGAGGTATACCTGAGCGCCCAGCGCAAGGCGGTGCCTCTCTATACCCGCCTGGGCTTCTCCATGGTAGAGCGGGAAATGCGCATCCAGCTGTAAAACAATGAAAGAAAAGGAAGACGCGGCCCTGCGCCGCCTGACGGAAAAGCAGGAAGGGGACTATTGCCTGGGGCCAGGCGTTTGCCCGGAGGCGGCCCTTAGAAGGCTAGGCCAGTATGAGGATATGCACGAAGCCCTGCTAAAGGAGCTGGCCTCCCTCCAACGGGAGCTGGAGACGCTGAAGGCCCAGGGAAAAACCAAAACAGTCACGTATAAACAGAACCTGGCCAACCGGCTAACCCTGATGGGCCTTTGCAGCCGCTTTTCGGTCTATGTGGGGGAGGAACACGGGAAAGACTGATTCGGCCTTTTCACAAAGCAGCGGCCTGGCGATGCAGTAAGCGGGGCGCTACTATTCTAACTTTTTATTATGGATGGCTGGAATCTGCCCGGAAAGCGCAAGCATGGTTTCGCCGCCCATTTTGTGAAGGAGGATAAAAAATGGAGATTGTACAAGCCACATCCCAGGATGGGGCCAAAATCAGCCGGATCTTTGCCGCCAGTTGGAAGAAAGGATATAAAGGCCTGGTTGCGCAGGATTATCTGGACGGGCTGCGCCCGGATCATTGGACGGCTTTTCTGGAAGAAGCCCTGGAAAGCGGGAAGCTCTGGGCTCTGCTGGCCCTGGAGGGGGAAAAGCCGGCCGGCGCCCTGGCCTATGGGGCATACCGGCCGCCCACCGGCTCCCAGGGGGGCGGTATCCCGGGCGGCGGCTATATCCAGGCCCTGTATGTCCATCCGGATTATATGGGCAGGGGTTGTGGTACGGCTCTCCTGCAGGCGGGCGAAGCGGCTCTGAAGGCCCAGGGTTATGGCTGCTGTTTCCTCTATGTGTTGGATACCAATGCCGCTGCCCGGCGCTTTTATGAAAAGCAGGGCTATGCCTGGGATGGATATGCGCTAAGCTGCAGAGCTGGGGAGCAGCCTTTGGTAGATCTGCGCTATAGGAAGGAATTTTCATGAAGGCCTTGCCTGTGTTTCGGAAAAAGTTTGCATCCCAAGAAGATGAGGGCTGGATATTTGTCGGGAATGTGGTAAACTATATACATGCAGCATATTGTTTTTGATTTGGAATGGAATCAGGCCGTTGTCCGGGAGAAGATTATCCAGTCTCCCGTGTTTTTGCATGGAGAAATTGTGCAGATCGGCGCTGTTAAGCTGAATGATGCATTTCAGGTGATAGACCAGCTCAAGCTGGATGTGCGCCCCGCCTATTATACCCGCATGAACAGCCGGGTCCGGCGGCTTACAGGCATCAGCAACCAGATGCTTAAGCAGGGGCTCTCCTTCCCGGAGGCCTTGGATCAATTCCGAGCCTGGTGCGGTGCGGAGGGCCCCTTCGACTTCATTACTTGGGGTACGGACGATATGCCCATTCTCCGGGAAAACCTGCAGCTTTACGAGCAGGAACTGGACTGGCTGCCTCCCTGCTATGACCTGCAGCGGATCTACGACCAGCAGGTGGCCCATGGCAACCGGCAGTGGGCCCTTTCCACCGCCCTGGAGAAGCTGGAGATCACCCCCATCGGCCAGGCCCATGATGCCCTGAATGATGCATTGAATACGGTGCAGATCTGTGGCGGGCTGGATATGGTCCGGGGCCTGGCGGAGTATACGGAGTCCCCTCGGAATGAAAAGAGAAGCCGGCGAGGCATCAGCAATATGGACATGGCCGTGCTGGGAGAAATCCTGGAACAGACCCAGGAAAAGCCTTCCTTCTGCCCTTTGTGCGGGCAAGCCATGTGGGCTACGAACTGGATTCCCCGGAGCGAAGGAAAGTTTGTGGCAGTGGCTACCTGCCCGGAACACGGAGACTTCCTGCGTAAGCTCCGCATTCAGGCGGGGGAGGAGGGGGATTACATCCTGACCCGCTCCCTGCGCACCATGGATGCAGAAGCTCGGGCCCAAATGAGCAAGCCAGCTTCCCGGCGAAGGAAAAAACGCAGACGCAAGGGTAAGGGGCAGAATGCTACCCCAGTGCAGAGCGCTGAAAAACAAGAAACGGCCCCGGCGGAATAAAGGGCCCTCTCAAAAATTTATCTTCCGCCAATGGCAGGGCGGGCATACCGGAGATGTATGCCCGCCCTGCTTATTTTTAGGAAAGGCGCTTCAAGGAGAAGCAGGCTTGTATTTTTCGGCCAACTCCTCTGCCCAGGCCGTGGCAGGGGATTCCACCACGGTAATTACAGCAGGCGCCCCTGTATATTGGGGAAAGAGATAGATGGTAGGACCGCTTCGAAGCCGGCCAGCGGGAACCTGCAGATAAAAAAGGGCATAGGGGATATATCCCTCCCGGTAAACAAGCAGGGTACATTCCCCCCAATCCTGCGGGAGGAGCCGGTCCTGCTGGGGATGGCGGCGAATAGGAAGGCCAAATACCTGCGCCCGGCCCGCCTCATCGGTAACGGCCTGTAGGCCTGAATCCGGGAATACGAGCTGTGCGTCTTCCAAAGGCGCCAGGGTATAGGCATCTACCACCGAGATGTCCAGATGGCCATATTCCTGCCGTGCAAGAGCGAAATAGAGTAGCAAGCCTAAGCAGATGGCCAGGGCGCCCAAGAGAAGAAAAGGTAGAAAGGAGCGCTTTCGAAAGTGCAAATGCATGGATCACCTCGCAGAGAAAATGTAAGAGGAATCTGTAATAAAAATATGCGAAACCAACGGCAGTATGTGGTATACTGAAAGCGAAAAGATAAAAATTTGCCAGGGAGGTAAACCCAGTTATGAAGCGGTATGAAGATAGGGCGTGGCGGGCTTCCATGCGGATTAAAGTAGACTTCAACAATATGCTCTGCACCCACGTGGGAAAGCATGGGATCGACCCGGCACAGATCCAAGCCCGGGCGGAACAATATAAGGCCGCTGCCGCTGCCATGGAGGCCAAGCGGGCGGAGGGGATGAAGTGGCGCAACCTGCCCCATAACCAGGATGGGGTAGTGAAAGAACTGCTGGAAGCGGCCAAATACGTGCGGGAAAACTTTGAAACCTTTGTGGTGCTGGGCATTGGCGGCAGCGCCCTGGGGCCTATCGCCGTCCATCAGGCTCTCCGAAACCTCCGGTATAACGACCTGCCTGCTGCCAAGCGGGGCGGGCCCAAACTTTATGTAGAGGATAATGTGGACCCGGAGCGGATGGCATCCCTTTTCGAGGTGATCGACCTGGAACACACCTGCTTTAACGTCATCACAAAATCCGGCAGCACTTCGGAGACCATGTCCCAGCTCCTGCTCTTCACCGATGCCCTTCGCCGGGCCGTAGGGGATAAGTGGCCCCGCCATATTATCGCTACTACCGATGAAAACAAGGGCAACCTCATCAAGATCGCCCGAGAGCATGGCCTGCGTACTTTCTACGTGCCGGATGGGGTAGGTGGCCGCTTTAGCGAATTATGCCCTGTGGGCCTGCTGGCGGCGGCTGTCTGCGGCATCGATATAGAGGAGCTCCTGGCCGGCGCCGCCTATATGGACGGCCTGTGCGGGGAGGCGGATATATGGAAGAACCCTGCCTATATGCTGGCTGCCCTGGAGGTGCTGGCCATGGAGAAGGGCTGCAATATCGGCGTGCTCATGCCCTATGCCGATTCCCTCAAGTATATCGCGGATTGGTATGCACAGCTCTGGGCTGAGTCCCTGGGCAAGAATAAAGACCTGGATGGGAATCCTGTTCATACGGGGCAGACGCCCGTTAAGGCCCTGGGGGTTACCGATCAGCATTCCCAGGTGCAGCTTTATACGGAAGGCCCCTTTGATAAGGTGATTACCTTCCTGGCAGTAGAGGAATACCGGAACCGGGTGGATATCCCCCATGCTTTTGATGGGCTGCCGGATGTGGCCTTCCTCAGCGGCCATACCTTCAACGAGCTCATCCGTTGCGAGCAGCGGGCTACGGAATACGCCGTAACCAAGAGCGGCCATATGAACAAGACCATCACCCTGCCCGAGGTAAACCCCTTCACCATCGGCCAGCTGCTCTACCTTTTCGAGGTGCAGACCGCCTTTGCCGGGGAGCTGCTCCATATCAACGCCTTCGACCAGCCCGGCGTGGAAGAGGGGAAAAACGACACCTATAGAATATTGGGCAAGCCGGGATAAGACGCGAAAAAGGCGGAGTGGGAGGCTGACCGCGGCAAAGATGCACAGGATATCATCTACCCC
>CALVLF010000131.1 GCA_944336625.1 uncultured Clostridia bacterium | reverse complement strand
AGATGGATGAGGGGACCCTGCAAAATGTGGCGGCCTTCTACACCGAGGACAAACTGGCCGATTGGGAGACCTACGACCCCGCCGGCGCCCAGCAGCTTCGGGATATGTTGGAGACCGGCGATGGCTCCGCCATCCTGTATGGTCTGGAGGGCATCCCGCTGGATGCTATTACCCAGGAGCAGTATGTGCTGGCGGGCAGCTTTGACGCCGCAGCCTTCGCCAGCGGGAACTATGTGCTGGCTGTGGGCCCCAGCCTGGAACTGGGGGTGGAGTACCCGGTGCTGCCGGCGCCCTCCGCAGGCAGCACCGTGGAACTGAACGGCCGCACCTATACGGTCATGGCTGTGGTTTATCCCCTGAACCCGGTGACCCAGATGGCCGTGCAGCAGGGCGCGGGCGATAAGTTCAATTTGTCCTTTGTCCTGCCTGCACAGACTTTCCGCCAGCAGTGGCCGGACCACACCCTGCGCAAGCTCTTCCTCAATGTGGACGACGCCCATATCGGCACCGTGCAGGCGTTCCTGGATGAATACATGGAGACGACTGACCCTAGCCTGCCGTTGGCTTCCCGCCAGACCATGGCGGAGCAATACGAGAGCGAGACCCGCTCTTCCGCCGTCATGGGCAATGCCGTCAGCGTGGTCATCGCCCTGGTGGGCGTGCTGAACTTCATCAACTCTATGGTGACGGCCATCGTGTCTCGCAAGCGGGAATTCGCGGTAATCCAAAGCGTAGGCATGACCAAGAAACAGCTCAACCGAATGCTGGTGAACGAGGGATTGTTCTATGCAATTCTGACTCTGGCTGCCTCTTATCTCATCAGCAGCCTAGCCGTGGGCATAGTAGTGCGGGCGATGGTAGAGGGCGGATTTACCACCTTCCGGTTTACCCTCCTGCCCCTGGTGGCCTGTACGCCCGCTCTGCTGGCCTTCGCTGTTCTAATCCCGCACCTATGCTTCCGCAGTTTGGAACGGTACAGCATTGTAGAGCGGCTGCGGATGGAGTAAAAGGCACATTGCCTGACTTTTTCAGGGCTTCGTGGGATTTTACAGGCGTCTCCTGCAAAAGCCGCCACGCCGGCCCAGAGGCGCCATCCCTTGCCAAGGATATAAAAAAACGGCGGCCTTGCAATGTTTGTAAGGCCGCCGCAGTCCATATAGGTGCGTCAATGCGCCTGCTGAACGGCGGCTTTTCTTTTGCCGCCGCCAGGTTGGGCTTTCTGAAAGGAAAGCAAATGGAATGCAGGCTTTCCGCCGGCGCTCCGGGGGGGAGCATACACCTTCAAGCCATCGGAAAGGAAATCATTCTTCCCGCAAGCGTTCTACAATGGTGTGCCTGGCAGCCATGCGGACGGTGAGAACGGGAATCCCAGCGCCCAGCAGGGCAAACAGGGGGATAACCAGCAGGAAGGGCGCCAAGGTAAGCCGGTAGGTGAAGAACCAGAACAACCCCTCTATTGCACGGAAAGACACCGGGCCCAGGACGACGGCCAGGAACAGAGCCAGTCCTGCAGCCCCCAGGGCGTATAGCAGGCCCTCCCATACCAGCATGGCCCGCAGCTGCCTCTCAGTCATGCCGATGGACTGCAAAACAGCCAGTTCCCGCCGCCGGGCGATAATACCGGTGAGGACGGCATTGAAAAAGTTCAGTATGCCCACCAAACCTACGATGAAGCTCAGAGCTCCGCCCAGCAGCAGGAACATGGAGCGCATGCTTTCGAATTCCCCAGCGTAGGTAGCTTTACTCTCATAATCCAGCTCCGGGTTTATGTTTTCCGTGTAGTCCGCCAGGAATTCCTCCATGGCCCCGTTGGCTTCGTCGGTAGTATCGAAGGCGTAGTACATAACGCTGTCCGTGCCGGTATCCTGGACAAAGGTCTGCGCATTCAGGATAAACTCATCTGCGCCGTAGTAGCGGTAGCTGAGGGCAGAGGGCACCGTCACCAGGGCGGCCACCGTATAGTCCACATCCTGGTACTCCACAGGCCGGTCCACCCAGTTGGCGCCCTCCGGGATGTCCGCATAGTCTCCGTAAACCTCCCCGGTGTCCGGGTTGTAATATTCACTCCTCTCCACATAGCGGAGGGTAACCGTGTCCCCCAGTTTGGCCCAGTGGCTTTCCATATCGGCGTTGCCATAGTCATCTTCGCTGTATACGGCAGCGATGGAGAGGCTACCAGGCTCATAAAGGGCGGAAAGATCCCCTTCCAGTACCGTCAGATGGTCCAGCGCGAAGGCGCTCATGCCTGAAATCTCTACCCGGGCAGCAAGCAGCCCCTCTTCGTTTTTATCCGTCAGACGGATCAAATTGTCCAATTGTTCCGGGGTATAAAAATGCTGATTCAGCTGCCGGAAGTAGCCCTCGGTTACATACTCCAGCATACCGGTGGCGGTGGTCCGCCCATATACCACGCCGCCATCGGTGATGCCGCCATGGGCCTGGATATCATTCATTGCCGATTGGGGCACGCCCATAGCATCGGTGAAATGGGGGGCGCCGGTCTGAAACTTGGCGGCGTTGGCCACGATGAAGTCGCTAGCGGTGAAGGCGGATACGTACTTATCCATATCAAAACCGCCGGTAAAATTAACGGTTATGGTGAGCAGCACTACCGCCAGAGAAAGGGAAAGCACCGTTACCGCCGTTTTCCCCTTGCTGCGGCCCAGGTTGGCCCAGGCCATGGTAAAAGGGCTTACCTTTCGGGCTTTACGGCCTTTAGCATGGGGGGTGGCGCCGCCCTCGGTATACCGCACCGCCTCTACCGGGGAGACCTTTGCTGCCATGCGGCCGGGGCGGCGGCAGGAAAGCAGCACGGTGAACAGGGCAAACAGGGCCGCAAAGATGAAAACCAGCGGGTTCAGGGAGGTAAGCGCCACCACGCCATTGAGCCGGGTTACAATTACTGGCGTCAATTGCCCGCCGATGAGCCAGCCTAATACCAGGCCTATGGGAATGCCGGCAGAGCTCAGGGCCAGGGCCTGCAGCCGGATGATCTGCCGGAGTTGCCGGGGCGTGGTGCCGATGGTTTTTAAAAGGCCATAGAACCGGATGTCGCCGGCTACGGAAATTTGAAACACGTTATAGATAATAAGATAACCGGTGAAGATGATGAGCAGGGCTACGGCGGCGATGGCGATGATAGCCGTTGGATCAACCGTATCCGAGATTCGCGCCCCGGTATAGCCCCAGTTGACGCCGGTATTGATATAGTTATCCCCCGGGGCCTCGCTCTGATAGCTATGGTTTGCCAGAATCTGGTTTAGATCCTGCTCGATATGCCGGGCGCCACTTTTTAGCATCACGTCCATGTTCCAGCTGCCGGTCATGCCGTCAACCGGCGCGTTGGGGTCCACGCCGCAGGCCGAAAGAATTTCGTCTACCCGGCTTTCCGGGATGAGGATGTGATTGGCCACGATGGCTTCATCATATTCCCACCAGCCGCAGAGGGTAAAGCTTTGGGTAGTTTCCTGCCCGTCCACATCAAAGGTGAGGGTGAATTCCGCGCCGATTTCCGGCTCTATACCCAGCAGCTCCAGCACATGGGTGTCGGTAGCCGCCTGGTTCGTGCCCTCCAGTGGCAAGGTTCCTTCTACCGGATCGCAGTACATCCAGTGGGCTTCGTTGGCGTCAGAGTAGCTAATTTCCACATGGGATTTGTTGAAGGGCACATCCACCGGCATCCCCAGGAACCGCCGCACCCCCCACTGGTCGATGAGTGGATCGTCCTTCAGCTGGGCAAACTGCTGCTCTGTCAGGTATTTGAACCCCCCGTGGGAAAAGCCGCCCGCCTGGCGGAAGTTGGCTTGCTGAAAGCCCTCGTTAATAGACAGAGCAATGGTAAATAGGCTGGCGAACAGGACCGCTGTCAGGGCGATGGCTGCCACCGCGATTAGATTCCGGGTGCGGCTGGCCTGTAAGCTTTTCCAGGCCAGGTGGCGGATGCATTTGCCGTTTTTGACCTTCATGCGCCCACCTCCTTACCGCGTTACAATCTGCCCGTCTTCGATGCGAACGATGCGGTCGGCGAGCTGGGCAATTTCTTCGTTATGGGCAATCATCACCATGGTCTGGGCGAACTTCCGGCTTGTGACCTTCATCAGGGAAAGCACATCCTGGCTGGTACGGCTATCCAGGTTGCCGGTGGGCTCATCCGCCAAGACGATGGCGGGCTTAGTGGCCAAAGCCCGGGCGATGGCTACCCGCTGCTGCTGGCCGCCGGAAAGTTGGCTGGGCAGATTGCTCAATTTCTTTTCCAGCCCCAGGGCGGTGATGACTTCCTGCACATAGGATGCATCCGCCTTCCCTCCATCCAGCTGGACGGGGAGGACGATGTTTTCATATACGGTCAGCACGGGCACCAGGTTGTAGCTCTGGAATACAAAGCCGATTTTCCTTCGGCGGAAAATGGTCAAAGCTTCATCCTTCAGGGTAAAGATATCCTTTCCATCCACGGTTACGGAACCGCTGGTGGGCCGGTCCAGGCCACCCAGCATATGGAGCAGGGTGGATTTGCCAGAGCCAGAGGTGCCCACGATGGCTACGAACTCTCCATCCTCTACGCTTAAATTCACCCCATCCAGGGCCCTTACCAGCGTATCCCCGCTGCCGTAGTATTTCTTCAGATCCTTGGTTTCCAAAATCGTCATAGAAATCATTCCTCCAGGAAAAAGTCTGTACTGTCAAATGACAGTACAGACTTTACCAAAACAATCTTTCCAGGCGCTTTCTCAAATCTAACAGACTGGAAAGATTCTTGCCCTCACGTTGCCTTTTCAGCGCCCTGCGCTTCTCTTGGCAGATACAGGGAAAAGATACATCCCGCCCCGGGCCGGGAGTTCACCTTGATGTATCCCCCCTGCATGGTCAGTATCTCCCGGGCAAGGTAGAGCCCAAGGCCAAGCCCCTCCGTGGGATGGGCGCTCTGCCCGCGGAAGAAGCGATTGAAGATTTCCGCTTGCTCGCTCTCTGGGATGCCAGGGCCCGTATCCTTCACATCTATCCGGCAGAAGGAATCCAGCATCTGGGCAGAAATGGTCACCGCCCCGCCGGCGGGGGTATACTTCACCGCGTTGTTTACTATATTTCCCAAAGCTTCTCCTGTCCAACGGGGGTCAAAGACCGCATTCCCATGGTAAGGCGCTGCCATAAGGGTGATCTGCTTGGCCTGCGCCATACGCTCTTCCTGTTCTGCCGCCCCCTCCAGCAGGGGCCCTACCGGATTGCAGGCGGGCCGAGGCGCTACGATGCCCGCCTCCAGCCGGGAGGCTTTTACCAAGGCTTGGATCAGGAAGGAAAGCTTCTCTCCCTGAAGGCTGAGTGCCTGGGCTTGTTCGCGCTGTTCCGGAGTGAGATCGCTCTCGGAAAGCAGGGAGGCATACAACAGCAGGTTTGCAATAGGCGTGCGGATCTGGTGCGCAATATTGGCAATGAGGGTTTTCACTGCCGCCTGCTCGCCCGCCATATCTTTTCGGGCAGCGGCAGAGCCTCGCAGGAACCGGACCATTCTGCTCTCCAGGGCAGATAGCTCCGTTTCATCGAATTGATCCTCCACAAAGCCGCCAGCAATGGCCTTATCCAGCATCTGGTTCAGCCGCTGGAGGGTATGCCGCCGCGCGCTCCACTGCCAAATGCCAAAGGCCATGCCAGCGGCGGCCAAGGCCAGCAAACACCAGCTTAGGGCTGTCATTTGTCCACCTCCCAGGTGTAACCCACCCCATAGACGGTTTTAATGGGAGCGTCTTTCAGCTTGGCGCGCAGCCGCCGCACCGCTACAGACAGGGCGTTCTCATCCACAAATTCGCCCCCATCCCATACCCGTTCCAGCAGAAGGGAACGGGGCAGGGTACGGCCCCGGTTTTCTACCAGCAAGCGCAGTAGCCGCTGCTCCGTCTTAGACAATTCGATTGCAGTGCCCTCCCGGAAGAACTCCAGGCGGGAGAAATCAAAAGAGAAGCCATCCAGCTCCACCCGATGGGGCTGCGCCGGGTTTGAGCGCCGCAGCTGGGCCTGCACTCTGGCCCGAAGCACCGCCAGGGAGAAGGGCTTGGTGATGTAATCATCCGCGCCTGCTTCCAAGCCGGCGACTTCGTCCAGCTCCAGGTCGTTGGCGGTGAGCAGGATGGCAGGCGTGCGGTTTCCCCGCTGCCGCAACGCCCGCAGCAGATCCAGCCCATTGCCGTCCGGCAGGTTGATATCCAGTATCAGCAAGTCGAATCGTTGCTGCGGCAAAAGTTTTGCCGCCTGCCCCAGTGTGCTGCAACAGGCAACCTTGCAATCCGGCGTTTCAAGCGCCATGCAGATGCCCCGCTCCAGCGCGCTGTCATCTTCTAAAAGCAATATTTGGTTCAACCCTGCGCCTCCTTTGCTTGTCCCGCTTTCCGGCGGCTTTGTTCCATTCTTTGGCGCCAGAAAAGGGGTGGTCATTTTTAACAAACCAGATGTATGGCCACCCTTCCGGCAATCCTCTGTTCGCCGAAACGGAGAGCAGTCTTTTTCTTGCCGCTTTCTCTATTATAGCTCATATCCATAGCTACATCTATTATGTTTCTCCGATATGAAAATGCAAGGAAAAGTCTTACTTGGATCAAAAAATAAGAAGGCCGCAATACCGGCCTTCGCTTGCGAAACTATAAAACCATGCATAAAAAACTCCGGCAGAACAATTTCCGATATCTGGGCTTCCAGCGTGCGCATTCGCCTCCCTTCGCCTGCCAGATGAGCCTGAAACCCATGGGCCGGGCCGGGAATGGTTGCTGCAAGGCGGAAACCTAAGCCAAAGCGCCCCTTTCCGCGGATGCAGAACCGAAGAAAAGACGAATAGGGCCAGGGCCCTAAGCCTGCTTCTGCACGCCGTTTACATCCACGATGGTATCCCCCTCCAGCAGCAGTTCGCTGACGGTGACGAATTCATAGCCCTGGCTCTGGGCGGTTTCGATGAGCGTGGGCAGGTATTCCTTGATCTTATAGCCGTTGTTGTGGCAGAGAATGATGCAGCCAGGATGCAGCTTGGGCAATACCGTATCCAGAATGGTCTGGGCGCTGCGCTCCTCCTTCCAGTCGATGGTATCAATATCCCACTGGATTACCTCATAGCCCATGCCGCGGACGGTGGTGATAACCGTATCGTTATATTCCCCGTAGGGGGGGCGAAAAAGGGTGGTTTTGCTGCCGGTCAGCTTGGTCAGCATGGCCTCAAAATCCTCTAATTCCTTCTGGATGCCCTGGGCATCCAGCTGGTTCATATGGGGGTGGGTAGCGGAATGGTTACCAATCTCGTGGCCGGCGGAGGCAATGGACTTAACCTCCTCCGGATATTTTTCCACCCAGAATCCGCAGAGGAAAAAAGTCGCCTGGATATCATATTTTTCCAGGGTTTCCAGGATGAAGGGGGTCTTATCATCCTCCCAGGCTGCATCAATGGTCAGGGCGATCTTTTTGTCGGACCTGTCCACGCTATAGACCGGCACCTCCTTTCTCTGCCCGGCTAGAACTTCTACCTCATATTCTTCCACCAGGGCGGTGCTGCTTACCGCTGCCGCATTTGGCGAAAAACTCAGCACCAGAACAACCCCCGTAACGATTACGGCCAGAACGATGGCCACGATGATGAGCGTGCGCTTTGTAACCACGAAAATACGCAAAGCTGTTACCTCCCCATATCCATATAATGATATTTAGGTATATGCAGCCTGCGGGCGGACTTTGCAGAAAATATGCCATATGGTAAAATACCCTTGGGCCTTAAGGTACAGCTACTGCATTTATAGAAAGGATACAGAACCCATGGAGACGCTTTCCGGTACGGTTAAAACCATCATATTCCGCAGCGAGGAAACGGGCTTTACTGTGCTGGAGCTGACGGATGAAAGCGGCGACGAGATAACCGCCGTGGGGGAAATGCCCTTGGCGGGGGTAGGCGAACGGGTGGAGCTTACCGGGGTCTGGACGGAACACAAGACCTATGGCCGCCAGTTCCGGGCCTCTACCTGCAAAACCTTGGCCCCGGCCACGCTCACAGCCCTAAAAAATTACCTGGCCAGCGGCCTGATCAAGGGCATCGGGGAGAGCACCGCCCAGGCCATCGTGCAGACTTTCGGTATGGAAAGCCTGCATATTATGGAAAACGAGCCGGAGCGGCTCATAGAGGTGCCCGGCATAGGCCCCGTTCGGGCGGAAACCATTGCCGCTTCCTATGGAACCCAGCGGGGGCTCCGGGATATTATGCTGGGGCTGCAAAAATACGGCGTGACCATCGGCCAGGCGCTCAAACTGTATAAGATTTATGGCGACCTTTGCTTAGCAAAAGTAGAGGAAAATCCCTACCGCCTCATCGATGACGTGGAGGGCATCGGTTTTAAAACTGCGGATGCTATTGCCCGAAAGGGAGGGGTAGAGGCAGATTCTCCCTTTCGCCTTAGGGCGGGGATCAAATATACGCTTCAGTGGGCCCGGCAGGAGGGCCATACCTACCTGCCCTGGGAAAAACTTGCGGAGGTGGCCGCCGGGCTATTGCAGGTGGAGCTCCGCCCGGTGGAAAGGGTTATAGGGGAGCTAGTGGCGGAAAGCCAGCTGGTGCTGGAGGAACTGGAAGGGGAGCGGGCCCTATTCCTGCCCGGGCTCTTTCGGATGGAGCTGGGTTGCGCCAGCCGCCTGCTGCTCCTTTGCCGCCATGCGCCCCTGGAAAACCCCTTCTTCCGGCCCAAAGTCCAGATCCGCCGCCTGGAAGAGCAGCTGCAGCTATCCCTGGCCCCGGAGCAGCAAAGGGCCGTAGAGCTGGCCCTGACTTCCGGCGTACTGGTAATCACCGGCGGGCCGGGCACGGGCAAAACCACGATTCTCCGCTTTGTCATCACCCTGCTGGAGGAAATGGGGCTGGAATATGAGCTCTGCGCGCCTACGGGCCGGGCGGCAAAGCGCATGGGGGAGGCCACGGGCAAGGAGGCGCGGACCATCCACCGCCTGCTGGAATACGGCTATGGCGAGGCGGACTTCGGCAAAAATGAAGAGAACACCATTCTGACGGATGTGGTGATCGTGGATGAGATGAGCATGGTGGACGTGCCCCTCATGTATGCCCTGCTGGGGGCTCTGGCCCCGGGCACCCGGCTGATCATGGTTGGGGATAGCGACCAGCTCCCCCCGGTGGGCGCCGGGAACGTGCTGCGGGATCTGGTGGCTTCCGGGCAGGTACCTGTGGTGCGGCTGACGGAGATCTTTCGCCAATCTGGCCGCAGCGCCATCGTGGTCAACGCCCACAGGATCAATCAAGGGCAGCCCCCGATTCTGGAAGGCTTGGCGGATTTCGGCTTCGAACCCATGGAGAATGCAGAGGAAATTATCCGGCGGCTCATTGGCCTTTGCAGCGGCCATTCCAAGCGCCTGGGCATCCAGGAACCCCTGAAAGACGCCCAGATCCTGGCCCCTATGAAAAAAGGCCCTCTGGGGGTTTATAATCTCAACCGGCGCTTACAGGAGGCCTTAAACCCGCCGGCCCATAAGAAAAAAGAGCGAAAATACGGCGAAACCATCTTCCGGGAAGGGGATAAGGTCATGCAGATCAAAAATGATTACCGCCTCCGCTGGAGCCGGGCCTTCCCGGGCCGCCCCCTGGAAACGGGAGAGGGGGTCTATAACGGGGATCTGGGCACCATCATGGCCATCGACCTGTATGAGCAGACGGTGGAGGTCCTCTTCGATGATTATAGGACGGCCCTGTACGAATTTTCCATGCTGGAGGAGCTGGAGCTGGCATACTGCATCTCCATCCATAAAAGCCAGGGCAGCGAATTCCCCGTGGTTCTCCTGCCCCTGATCGGCGGGCCGCCCATGCTCATGAACCGGAACCTCCTGTATACGGCGGTGACCAGAGCGCGGCAGATGGTTTATATCTTGGGCCGGAAGGAATGCCTGCATCA
>CALVLF010000130.1 GCA_944336625.1 uncultured Clostridia bacterium | reverse complement strand
GGATAAGCTGGTGAATTACCTTTATATGGAGAGCACTGGCCAGTGGGTAAAGACGGAAGTGGACCTGGATACGGAGGCGCTGGCGGCCCAGGAGGGGAACTTCCACTGGCTGGCGGCGAAAGCGGCTGACGAGCTTATGCTGGAGGAGGGCACCCAGCAGGTTGGCGGCCGGGAGGCGTATGTGCTCCGCGCCACCCTCACCGGCCAGGAGATGAAACAGACCGTGGGCAATGGGGAAGCGGCTTCCCTCCTCTCCTCCATGGGCATGGGGGATGCGGACATAACTTCCCTAGCCATTGATACGGTTTTTTATGTGGATGCGGAAACCTATTTGCCTCTGGCCTTTGACATGGAGCTGCAGGGCCTGGATGCTATGGTGCAGGCTGCCCTGGCGGGGAATGCGGATCTGGCGGCAGCCGGGGTGGAGCTGGAGATCAGCCCCGTTACCCTGAACTATACGGATATCACCTACGATCCGGTAGAAATTCCCGCGGTGCCGGAGGAAGCCCTCGCTTCTGCCATTACCATGGAATAGGCAGGGGCCAGGCGGCAACACAAAACCCTGATTCTCCTGGGGGACCTCTTGTGTGCAAAGAACCTTCTACAGAGAACGCAGGGTTTGGAAGTTGTATTTTATTCCGCCTTCAATCGGTTTGTGCCGGCATTGGGGCCGGTGGCCCGCGCATGGAAGGAGCCGTTTCATGGGGCTGGCCCCTTTTTTGGGGCCGCCTTTGTTAAAGCCGGACTTTTTGCAGGGCCACCGCAGGGGGAAGCAGCGGCTTTCCCTACTCCGGCTGCGAACCTGGGCGGACATTGGTTTGATCGATTTGCCGGCTGTTGTACCTGCAATGCAGGCACATGGATGGTGGATTTGCCATCGATTTCAGCGCGTAAGCCCGTTTCGGCCCGGCAGAGGCTGTTTGCCGGGCGCTGGCCGGGCCAACTATGGGGGCAGTTTTCCAAAGAATTGCGAATAATAAAATGAAAAAAGTCCCGGTTTCGGGACTTTTTATTGTGGTAGCGGCGATGTGACTCGAACACATGACACTCCGGGTATGAACCGAATGCTCTAGCCAACTGAGCTACGCCGCCATGCAAAGCGGGCAATGCGCTTATAAAAATGGTTGCGGGGGGGGGACTTGAACCCCCGACCTCCGGGTTATGAGCCCGACGAGCTACCAACTGCTCTACCCCGCGGCGAACAAGCGCATCACACGGCAAAAGTAATAATAGCATAAATAAAGGACAGATGTCAATAGGCAAATATGCTTTTTTATAAAAATACCATTGGCTTTCCGGCCCCAGTAGCGATTTCATAGGCAAAATAATTTTTAGGCCGCCTATCATATAAAATGGAAAAGAAAAATTTGGCTAAAATTTCCAGCCTCCCCGCCAATTATACGATTTTACAGAGATATCCATGCTTTTTTGGCGTGTTGACAAAATCAGATGAATCACTTATAATTGATAAACGTAAATTAAGAGCAACTTAAATGCTCTTTCTCTTTGCCCGATTGGTCATATTTTCGGGGCGGTTTAGCTTAATATATATCTGAATACATATTTAGCTATGACGGAAAATTAACGATTTTCATATTTTACAGGCATTGCCTGTTTGTATGATTATACAGTTTCTGTATGGTTTAGGCCGGCCCTTTCCGGGCCCCTTCCAGGGCTTATCCAGCCACTCGCTTGTCTGTAGCGCAGCCGCCGCATCACCTTTGGCTGAAAAGTCTCTCCTTCTCTAGCGAATTTAGAGAATTCGCGGGCTTCCCCAACTGCATTTCCATTTGCCGGGGAGGAAAGTTAAACCTATTTAGAATTCCATAGTGCTGGCAGTTTCCTGCAAACGATTTCGAGCATTTTGCTCGAGTAAGCGATCGTAACACGATCATATTATCTTATCGATGGAGGAACCTTATGACGTCCAAAAAGGCGAACTGTATCAAGACGGCCCTGTTTCTGCTTCTCGCCCTGTGTATGCTGCTGAGCGCCTGTAGCAGCGGCACTACGGCCAATACCGATGCCGGCAGCACGGCGGCGGAAGAGGCCCAGGCTGCGGCCCCAGCCGGCCAGGATGCCCAGGAAGCGCCTGCAGAAGCGGAAGGAAGCGCATTGCAGATATCCTCTGTTGGCCGGATTGTTACCAGCACCACCATGGAAGGCGCCCCTAAGGCAGAGACCCAGCGCCTGGTTTACAGCAATATTGAAAATGCTTCGTACGATCCCATTCGCAATGGCAGCATCATTGAGCTTACTTCTCATATGTTCGAGGGCCTGACCTGCTGGACGGAAGGCGAGCTGACCCTGGGCCAGGCAGAAAGCATTGATGCGTCTGAGGATGGGTTAGTTTATACCGTAAAGCTTCGGGATGATATATTCTGGAGCGATGGCGAGCCTGTTACCGCCTATGATTTCCAATATTCCTGGCTGCGGGAGCTGGACCCTGTTACAGCCGCCAAATATGTGGACCGGCTCTATTGCATCAAAAACGCCCAGGCCTATAACAGCGGCGAGTGCGCCGCCGAAGATGTGGGCATAGAGTGCCCGGACGAGCGCACCATCATCATTTACCTGGAAGCGCCCCAGCTTATTTTTGAGGAGTATCTGGCAGCCCCCACCTATATGCCGGTGCGCCAGGACATGGTGGAAGCCTATGGCGACGACTGGGCCCAGAACCCCGAAAGCTGCATTGGCAACGGGCCTTTCCGCATGATTGAACACGTCCGCGGCGAAAAAATCGTTTATGAAAAGAACCCCTACTACTACGACGCAGACAAAATTACCCTGGAAGAAATCGAATGCCGCTTCATTACCGACCCTTCCGTAGAGCTCATGGCCTATGAGACCGGCGAAATTCAAGTAGCAACCCGGCCTACGGCGGAGAGCTGCCTGCTCCACCTGGATGAATCCTATATTATTTCCCGCCTTTCCAGCATGTGGCTGGTTGTGGATTGCCAGGATGAAGTCCTCTCGGATGCCCGGGTGCGCAAAGCCCTGGCCCTGGCCATGGACCGGCAGGCCATCTGCGATGCCGTATTTAAAGGCGCTGAACAACCCGCCTACTCCATTGTTCCCAGCAGCCTGGTGGATCCTTCTACCGGTGAAGCTTGGTCCGCAGCGGGCCGGCTTTTTGAGGAAAATGTAGAAGAGGCCAAGGCCCTTTTAGCAGAGGCCGGCTATCCCAATGGGGAGGGCTTCCCCACTATCACCTACGGCACCAGCTCCGGGGCCGAGCATGAAGAGGTGGCCCAGGCTATCACGGCCATGTGGAAAGCAAATCTGGGAATTAACTGCGAAATCAAGATTGAGGATAATGCCGCTTTCATAGATCACCGCAAGGAAGGCGCCTTTGACGTAGCCCGCTATATGAATTCCAACGGTTATAACGATCCTTCTACGAACCTGGAAACTTACCGTTCCGATAATAGCAACAACGATTCCCACTATAACAATCCCGAATATGACGAGCTGGTGGATGCGGCAGAAATGGAAGCGGATATCGATAAGCGCATAGACCTGCTGCGGCAGCAGGATGCCATGCTCATCGAGGATATGGCGGTGATTCCCCTGTACACCCCCTCTCAGAAAACCCTGGTGAAACCCCAGGTGGTAGGCGTGGGCATCAATCCCTCCGGCAGCCTGGATTTCAAGCGGGCCTATATCGCCGCCGCAGAGTAAGGCCCGGGAAATATCCCCCTTATGGTCGCTACAGTTTTACATAGTTTGTAGAATGCTACAAAAAAGGAGGAAAAGGCTTTATGATGAAAAAGAACCTGCTGAAAACGGCGGCATATCTGCTCCTCGCCCTGTGTATGCTGCTGACTGCTTGCAGCAGCGGCACCACAGACACCCCTGCTGCCACAACGGATTCCACGTCCGGCGATGCGGCGGCTGCGGGCGAAGAAGCGGTACAGGCCACCCTGTCCGTCTCCTCCTCAGGCCCCGTAACCACCAACACCACCATGACCGGCGCCCCCCAGGCGGAGGTACAGCGGCTGGTTTACAACAACGTGGAGAATTCGTCCTTTGACCCCATCCGGAACGAGAACAGCGACGAGCTCTCCGCCCACATGTTCGAGGGCCTGTTCTGCTGGACGGAAGGCGAGCTGACCCTGGGCCAGGCGGAAAGCTACGAGGTTTCCGATGACGGCCTGGTATGGACCTTCCACCTGCGGGATGACATCTACTGGAGCGACGGCGAGCC
>CALVLF010000129.1 GCA_944336625.1 uncultured Clostridia bacterium | reverse complement strand
CTCCAGGATGCATTTAGGGGAAAAGCCCAGGTGATCCGCAGAGCAGAGGGTGTAGGTAATGCCGTTTCGCTGGCCTTCAAACGCATTTTTGCAGGATTTTCCATGGAGATGCCCATAGACTACCTGCTCTACCCCATAGGCCTCCAATAGGGCGGTAAAGCCGCTGGGCTGCCGTTTTTCGTTAAAGGGAGGATAGTGGAGCATACAGAGCTTGGGCATTTGTGGCGGGGCGGCCTTTAAGGAAAGCTCCAGGCGAATGCACTCCCGGTCATAGAGTTTCTGATCCCGGGCGGGATCAAAGAGGGCGCTGCCGGGGCAAACCCAGCCCCTCGTCCCTACGATCGCCCAGCCCGCAATGGGGATGCAGTCATTCTGCAGGGCATAGATGCCCGGGGCCAGACTATCCCGTACCTTGGAAAGGGAGCTCCACCAATAATCGTGATTGCCCCGCAGGATGATCTTCCGGCCGGGCAAGTCCGCAATAAAGGCCAAGTCCGGCAGCGCCTCCCGCATATGCATGGCCCAGCTGATATCCCCGGGAATGAGAACGAGATCCTCTTTCTTTACCGTTTCCTTCCAAGCCGCTTCAATCCGCGCCGCATGGCCTTCCCAGTTGGGGCCAAATATGTCCATGGGCTTTTCGCAGGAAAAAGAAAGGTGCAGGTCTCCAAGAGCAAAAATCCGCATGGCCTGCACCTCCGCTTATGTACGCCGGCATCTTACCGGCGCCGAATCAATCCTCCTCAGAAAAGGAATCCTCTTCCTCCTCTTCGTCCATATCCCCGCCCAATTCGCGGTCGATTTCCTCCAGCTCCCTCTCGGGAATCTCATCATCTTCGCCCAGGGGGACTTCCATATCATCCATATCTACTTCATCCAGATCCATACTGGTAGGCAGCTCGTCATCCTGGGGAAGCTTGGATAGGTTATTCTGCCGCCGGGCTTCCCGCAGGCAGATGGCGCACAGGTCATTCCCGCGGATGGCTGGCCGCTCGCCGCACTCAGAGCAGAGGGGAACGGCTTCTTCCGCCTCCGGTTCGCCTTTTCTGTACCGCTTACAGACATCGCAGTATTTTTCACCCTCGCGGACATAATTCAGCTCACAGCGTGGGCACTTTTTCAGAGCCATAACCCTTCCTCCGGTAGCACGAAATTAATACAGACCCTTCATGATCTCAATCCATATTATGCTAAAGGGAGCTATCTATGTCAATAGTGGTTTTCGGATTCTGCAGGGAAATATGGTCGCCCAAAATATTTCCCATAATTTCCAGAAGCTCTGCCCTGCCTTCCCGGGTTTCGCTGGAATAGGGCAGGGCAGCGGGCGGCGCTCCCAGCAGCCTGGCCGCCTCCCTTGCCCCTGGGGCCCGCTTATGCCGCGGCAGCTTATCCGCCTTGGTGGCGACCAGGGTAAAGGGGATGCCATAGTAGAGGATCCACTGGAACATCTGCTTATCCTCCGCCGTTGGGCCATGGCGGATATCCAGCAGAAGGAATATATGGCGCAGACGGCCGCTGGAGAGATATGCCTCTATCAGCTGCCCCCACTTTTGCTGTTCCGCCTTGGGGGCCTTTGCAAAGCCATAGCCGGGCAGATCCACCAGGTAAAAGGCCTGGTTGATGAGGAAGAAGTTGATGAGCCGGGTTTTCCCGGGGCTGCTGGATACTTTTGCCAGCTTTCGGTTATTGCACAGGGAGTTGATGAGGCTGGATTTTCCCACGTTAGACTTCCCTACCATGGCAATCTCCATCCCCGCAGGGCTAGGCTCCGGATAGGCGCTGCCCAGGCCTACGCTGGTAATAAAAGCAGCTTGCTTTATGGCAAAGGGTTCCATATGATCCATCCTTTCAATCCCGCATCACCAGGCCCCTTGGCTGAACCCCATGGGACTGGCCAGGCTGGGGCGGGATGGCGGCATAAGGCGCCTGCTGCGGCTTTGGCATGCGGATAAGGGCCGTTCGAAGGACCTCCATGGCATTGGAAGCGAAAACGATGTGCAGGCCCGCCTTTACCTCCTGCGGCACTTCATCCAAATCCCCCTTGTTCTCCGCCGGAATTATTACGGTTTCAATGCCACTGCGCAGAGCTGCCAGCAGCTTTTCCCGAAGCCCTCCAATGGCCAGTACATTCCCACGAAGGCTGATTTCCCCGGTCATGGCCAGATTGGCCCGGACGGGGATACCCGTAAGGGCGCTGGCGATGGCGGTAGCCATGGTGATGCCGGCGCTGGGCCCGTCCTTGGGAACAGCTCCCTCCGGCACATGGAGGTGGATATCCACTTCTTTGAACCGCCCATCCTCGATGCCCAGGATATGGGCATTGGTGCGGACGAAGGTCATTGCAGCACGGATACTTTCCTGCATCACATCCCCCAGGCGCCCGGTCATTTCCACCTTACCTGCGCCCGGCATGACGGCCACTTCGATCTCCAACAGCTCGCCGCCTACGCTTGTCCAGGCAAGGCCATTGGCGATGCCCACCATATCTTCCCGCATGAGCTGCCGGTCCCTGCGCCGGGGCTGGCCCAGGTAGGTAATCATGCGGCTTTTGCTCATGCGCACCCGCTGTTTTCCTTCCCCAATTTCGCAGGCAGCCTTCCGGCAGATCGCCCCCAGGGCCCGCTCCAGATTCCGCACCCCTGCCTCCGCCGTATACCCACGGATGATCTGCATCAGCAGCTCGTCGGAAATGGTCAGCATGCCCCGCTTCAGGCCGTGCTTTTCCATCTGCTTGGGGAGAAGGTGCCGCTTGGCGATTTCCAGCTTTTCCGTATCGAGATAACTGGGAACCTCGATTATCTCCATCCGGTCCAGCAGAGGAGCGGGGATAGCCTCCCGGTCGTTTGCAGTGGTGATGAACAGAACCTTGGAAAGGTCATAGGGCGTTTCCAGGAAATGATCCCGGAATGCAAAATTCTGTGCGCTGTCCAACACCTCTAGCATAGCGGCAGAGGGATCTCCATGGCTATCGGAGGCCAGCTTATCAATTTCATCGAAAAGAATCACAGGGTTGACCGTTCCCGCCTGCCGCATGGCGCTGATGACCCGGCCGGGCATGGCGCCGATGTAGGTGCGGCGGTGCCCCCGAATCTCCGCTTCATCCCGAATGCCGCCTAGGCTCATGCGCACAAAATTCCGGCCCAGGGCTTTGGCAATGGAGGCGCTGATAGAGGTCTTGCCCACCCCCGGCGGGCCTACAAAGCAGATGATCTGCCCGTTGACCTTGCCCGTGAGCCGGGCCACAGCCAGAAACTCCAAGATGCGTTCCTTTACCTTGGGCAGGCCGTAATGCTCCGCCTCCAAAACGGCCCGGGCATGGGCAAGGTCCGTATTATCCTCCGTAGTTTCGCTCCAGGGGAGCTCCAGCATACATTCTATATACGTCCGCAAGGGCGGCTGCTCATGGCTGCCGGCAGGCAGGTCTCCATACCGGTCGATCTCCCGGGCTACCTTTTGCCGGACATCATCGGGCATCTCCTTGGCCGCCAGCTGCTCCCGCATGCGGTCGGTCTCCGAGGCCTGGGTATCCCCCAGCTCCTTACGGATGGCTTTGATCTGCTCCCGCAGGTAATATTCCTTTTGGTTCTTATCCACCTGCGCCTGGACTTCCTTAGCAATGCGCCGGTCCGCCCGGAGGATCTCGATCTCCCCATGGAGATGACGCAGCAGGGTTTTCAGCCGCACGATGGGGTCGTTCTCCTCCAGGAAGGGCTGCCTGTCCGAAGCCTTCTGCATAACGGCATTAGCCACGCTGTCCCCATAAGGTCCTGGAACCTCCTTGGACTCGATGGTAGCCATGGTATCGGAATTCATGCGGGGGCTCAGGGCAGCATAATCCCCCAAGGCCCGGCGCAGGCGGCGGTGCAGGGCTTCCGCTTCCGCCGGGTCATAATCCAAATCCGGCATGCAGGCGATATCTGCCACCATATATTGCTCTCCATCCGTAATAGATACGGCAACGGCGCGGCAGATCCCCTCCACAAATACCCGGTTGCTATCCCCGGGGAGGCTGAGCATCTGCCGGAGCTTGCACAAAGTGCCTACTTCGAAGATATCCTCCGGCGTGACCTCCGCCTTTCGGGCATCCCTCTGGGCACTTAAAAATACCATATCATCCCGGCGCATGGCTTCCTGCAAGGCATTGACGCTTTTATCCCGGCCTGCGTCGAAATGCAGCAGCTCCCCGGGCAGCACCACCAGCCCCCGCAGGGCGACCACCGGAATGTTTTCATATACGCTTTGAGTCATGGGTCCCTCTCCTTCCCTACAGCCGTCCGAAGGACTACGGCTGCCAAGTTCCTTGTACCAGTATACATATACCGGCGAAATATGACAACAAAATGTATTTGGAATCTCAGGATGAATATGTGGTTTTCGGTAAGGCCAGGGCTTGTCCCGGAAAAATTGGAAAAGGAGCGGCTCTTATCCGTTCCTTTCTGCTTGTTTGGCATCATTTTCTCCCGTTTCCCAAAATGCTGCCCAGAAGCTGCATGATTTGCAGCGTATTCCCTAGGCCCTGTGCATTCTGATTTCCCTGGTTGCCGCCGGAGATGCCCTGGAAAAGCCGCATCATCTGCATAATATTTCCGATATTCCCCATGTTCCCTAGGTTCCCCAGGTTCCCCAAGTTTCCCAGGTCTATGGGGCCCATATTTCCAAAGCTGGGCGGCTCCGGCCCCTGCGGGCTGGGCTGGCTGGCAGGGCGGGGCGGCGGCAGCCGCAGGCCCAGCCGCTCGGCAATATGGGCCCGCTCCGCCGGCGCCAGGAAGGGCTCCATTGCGCCCAAATATTGGGAAGCCCGCTCCGGCCCCTGCTCAAGCCGGATGCGGTTGGCCATGCGGAGGGCCGGGGATTCCTCTGCCCCCTCTCCATTTCCGGCCCGGTTCCCGTTATTTCTGCGGGGCGGCATGGCATTTGGCGAAATTCGCTGCATACTCCCTCCTCCTTTCCTGGTCTACTATCAGAATATGCATTTTCCTGCCCCAGTGAACCTTCCCGGCAGAGCGCGCATAAAAATATAGGGAGGTGATCCTATGAAGCGGACTTTACGCAGCAGCAAAAGCAGCAAAAACCAGCAAACTTATGAAGAGCTTTCCAGGCAGTTTCAAAACGCGGACCCAGCCCAGGTGGAGAGCATGCGCAACGTCGTTGCCCAATATCAAAACAAGAGCGAAGCGGAGCTGATGCAGGAGCTTCGTGCCGCCAGGGCTCAGGGCGAGATCCGCCCGGACGACCTGGCCAACGTAGCGCAGCAGCTGGCGCCCTATCTTTCGCCTGAGCAACAGAGGCGCCTTTCCCAGGTCATGAACCAATTGAAATAAAATGCCGAAAGGACGGGCGTCTGGTAAGCCCGGCCGCCCGTCCTAGAAAAGGTTTCAAGGCTAGGGGCGGTATGTCATATGGGCGTAACGCCTTTTCCATCGCCGGCGTTTTTTCGCGCATAGTGAAAAATATATTGCTGGATGATCCCCGCCTCCGTTCCCAGCTCGCTTAGGGCATGCCGCAGCTCTTTCTCCGTAGGTGCAGCAGCGCCCTGGAAGAAAAGCTGGCGCATGGCCCGCTTCATCCAAACATCCATGGGAAAAGCCTCCATATGGCCCAGGCCGAAGAGGGCAACGCAATCCGCCACCTTGGGGCCTACGCCTGGCAGGGTGCGCAGAGCACGCCGGGTCTCCTCCAGGGTGGCTTGCCGCAGATGCTCCAAATCGAAACCTTCCAGAATACGGCGTGCGCTTCCCAGGATAAAGGGAGCCCTGTAGCCTGCCCCAATCTCCCTTAACTCGCTTTCCCGCCGGCTGGCCAAAGCCTGGGGGGCGGGGAAAGCATAGGCATCCGGCCCGATTTTCTCGCCCCAGCGGGCGCAAAGCCGCTCTATAATCCCCTGGATGCGGGGGATATTGTTATTGGCGGATATGATAAAGCTGATGAGGGTCTCAAAGGGCTCCTGATGAAAAATATGGATGCCATGCCCTGCGGGCAAGGCCGGCCGCAGGCGGGCGTCCGCTGCCATACGGGCTTCCAATGCCCTATAATCCCGGCCCAAATCGAAATAATCTCCCCAGAATTCCCCCTCTTCCGGGCGGGCAAGGGCCAGAAACAGCTGCCCGCCCTCGGTTTTCGCCGTAACCGCCCGGCCCTGCACGATCCCCTGCCAGCACCCTCCGGCGCCGGGGCGCCAGCGGAAACATTGGCCACACCGACAGCTTGCCTCCAAGCTCAGGCCCTCTGCATGGGGGAAAACCAGGGTTTCACCCCGCGCTTCCCAAATATATGTTTTCTTCGCCACAGCGTCCATTTTTTTAGAAAAAAAGCGCATCGCAAACAGCTTTGCAATGCGCGGATTCCTTGCGTGAAAGAATTAATTCGCAGCAGCCTGCTCGTATACGCTGACCTGCTTGCGGCCCAGGTGCTTGGTTTCAAAGCGAACCACGCCATCTACCTTAGCGAAGAGGGTATCGTCCTTGCCGATTCCCACATTGACGCCAGGATGGATATGGGTGCCGCGCTGCCGCACCAGGATGTTGCCCGCCAGAACAAACTGGCCGTCGGCACGCTTGGGCCCAAGGCGCTTGGAATTGCTGTCACGGCCATTCTTGGAGGAGCCGCCGCCTTTTTTATGCGCGAAGAGCTGAAGGTTCATCTTCAACATCGTGCTACACCTTCCTTTCGATGATTTTAATGAAATTGCCATAGGTTTCGGCAATGGAGCGGAGCCCCAATGCCATGGTGTTCAGAATGATCCCTGCCTTTTCCAGGTTTTCCTCCCCGATTTGCTGATCTAGCATTACATAGAGGAAGCCATCCTCCGCCTCTATGACGGGACAAAGTCCCAATACCTCAGTAAGCCCGTTGGCCGCAGCAGTGGTGAGGGCGGAAATGGCGCTGCAGACGATGTCCTCCCCTGCCTCGGCATAGCCGCTATGCCCCTCTGCCTGAAAGCCAACCAGGGCGCCGGACGCATGGAAAAGGGTGACCGTTGTCATTAGCCGATGCTCTCAATGAGAACCTTGGTATAGGGCTGACGGTGGCCCTGCTTTTTGCGGATGTTCTTCTTGGGCTTATAGTGGAAGACCACGACCTTCTTGCCCTTGCCCTGCTCGACAACCTTGCCCTTGGCGCTGACGCCTTCTACCACAGGCTTGCCGATCACGACCTCATCCCCGCAAAGCATCAGTACTTCAAAGGCGACCTCTGCGCCCACATCGGCATCCAGCTTTTCGACGAGAACCTCATCGCCAGCGGCTACCTTATACTGCTTGCCTCCCGTACGGATAATCGCATACATGGTTTGCTACCTCCTCTTTCCAGTCTCGCCCAAAGACGGCGGCGGCTTATAAAAGCACACACTTAAAAGCCGGCATGGAGCGGCTCACCGAGCTATAATATCATAAAGGGCGGTGAAATGTCAACCAAAACCCATTGGAAATCTAGCTTTTTTCAATATTTTTCCGTCAGATGTGGTATACTGAAACGGAATGCTTCCCTTAATCCCCATGGAAGCCCAAGGGACGGCATTCAGTAAATAAAATCCGAGGGATACCTATGAAATTGACCGTTTTGGGCCGCTATGGCCCTTTCCCGGCCCCAGGGGGCGCCTGTTCCGGTTATCTGCTGCAAAGCGGAGATGTTGCCCTGGCCTTAGACTTTGGAAGCGGCGTTCTGCGCAACCTTTTGCAAAAGCTGCCGGATCTTGGCCTAACGGCTGTCCTGCTCACTCATTTGCACAGCGACCATATGTCGGACATGCTGGTTCTGCGCTATGCTTTGCAGCAGCTTTCTGCCCACGGCCGCTCCGTCCCCCTGCCCTTGAGCATCGTAGCTCCGGATGAGCCAGAGGCGGAATTCCGCCAACTGGCTGGAAGCGGCGTATTCGATATGGTACCTGCCCGGGACGGGCTGCGCATACGCTTTGGAGATCTTTCCGTTCTCCTGCACCGGGTCATGCATCCGGTGCCCACCTATTGTTTCTTTATCGAGCACCGGGGCCGCCGCCTTTTTTATACGGGAGATACGGGCTACTTCGGCAACCTGGTGGACCTGGCCCAGGGCGCCCATGTGATCCTGGCGGATACGGGTTTTCTCAACCGGGAAAAAACCATGGATGCAGCCGCCCATCTTACCGCCGGGGAAGCGGGCCTGCTGGCAAAGCTCGCCGGTGCAGAGCAGCTTCTTTGCACCCATATCTGGGGCGGTGAGGATAGGGACGCCCGCATTTTAGCGGAAGCAAAGGAGTATTTCCCCAACACTCTGGTAGTAGAAGAGCTGCACGAATATATTATCTGAGCCGGGGCGGCAGGGCTGGCCTTTTTTCTTGAAAAAATCAAAGCGGGCGGGCCCTATTTCTTTGGGCCCGTAAACCCGCCTGCCAGCTTGGTTTTTGCAACGCAGCCGCATAAAACAGCCGTATAAAAAACAAAAAATGTTTCCAGGAAAATGAAAATATACCCTGGGCGGGTGTTGACATAACACCATACCATCTGATAAAATACATACTTGTCGGCAAGGGGTTTGCTATGCCATGGGACTGGAAAGGCCTATGCGCCTGTAGCTCAGCTGGATAGAGCAACGGCCTTCTAAGCCGTAGGTCCAGGGTTCGAATCCCTGCGGGCGTGCCATTCCCGATCGGTTCCATATGGTGGGTATAGTTCAGTTGGTTAGAATGCCAGATTGTGGCTCTGGAGGTCGTGGGTTCGAGTCCCACTACCCACCCCACAGGCGCTGTACATGGCCCTCCGTCGGTCATGTACAGCTGCTTCACTCTTTTTCCGGTCGGCAGTTGCCCGCATGCGTCGTTGGGGTGTCGCCAAGCGGTAAGGCACGGGACTTTGACTCCCGCATGCGTAGGTTCGAATCCTGCCACCCCAGCCAATCGCCTGGATCGGGCCTTTCCCATGCAGGCAGCATGACCCGTTAGCTCAGTTGGTAGAGCACTTGACTTTTAATCAAGGTGTCCGGAGTTCGAATCTCCGACGGGTCACCATTCTTTTTTTACCGGCGAAGGAATGCGCGGGCGTGGCGGAATTGGCAGACGCGCTGGATTTAGGTTCCAGTACCGCAAGGTGTATGAGTTCAAGTCTCTTCGCCCGCACCAGTTCACCGGCAGGGTTTTCGGCGCCGGATTTCCTTTTTACATAATTTCAGCAGAATTTTTGCGGGTATAGTGTAATGGTAACACATTAGCCTTCCAAGCTGAGATAGTGGGTTCGAGTCCCATTACCCGCTCCAAAATACCAACAGCCCCCTTTTGGGGGCTGTTGGTATTTAATACGAGGGGAATGGGGCTCGAAGGGCACGGCCCGCTTTGGCGGGCAAAAAATCATCCTGTGAATGATTTTTTAGTGCCCCGGGCTGGCGGCGGCACTGCCCCAGTGCCGCCGGCGAGTCCCATTACCCGCTCCAAAATACCAACAGCCCCCCTTTTGGGGGCTGTTGGTATTTAATACGAAGGGAATGGGACTCGAAGGGCACGGCCTGCTTTAGCGGGCGAAAAATCATCCTGTGAATGATTTTTCGTACCCCTGGGTGCTACGCGCTGGGCGATATTCTCCTACGATCGGTCATTGTAGATTCAGCCTTCGCTCCCCCTCTGTCGCTTTCTCCCTCCAGATCCGGACGGCGGCACTGCCCCAGTGCCGCCGACGAGTCCCATTACCCGCTCCATATCGGGTTGGACTGCGCTCCATGCAAAAATCTTGGTCTTTGACCAGGATTTTCTTATACTGCTTCCTTCCCAGCTAGCCGATGCTGCCCCAGCAGTTCGGAACGTTTCATTACCCGGCTTCCGTGGGCTATATAAACAGGCACTGGAAAAAGAGGCCCTCTCCCAGCCTTAGTCCTGCCGTAAGCCGGCCTCAGCAAAAGGCTTGGGAAGAAGCTTATTCCGGGAAAATAAATATTTCCTCAATGGGAACGCCTACCGCTCTGGAAATATCCACAGCCAGTTTTAAAGAGGGATTATACTGTGCTTTTTCCAGGCGCATGATGGTTTCCCGGCGCACGCCCACCTGGTTGGCCAATTGTTCCTGGGTAAGACCTTTTATCTGCCTATATTGCTTCAGCTTGCATGTAAATTCCGCCATAGTCCCTAAGCCTTACTCTTCCTCCGCCAGATCGTCATGATCATAACGATACAGCAGATATTCAGAAAGAAATATCCGCAGCGCCAGCGCAAGCGAGAGGATGATCATGCCCGCAATAAACGCATGCTCCAAATTGCCAAGGAGCTTGCCCTGGCAAAGGATGACCAGAGCAATGAAGAGAATTCGAAAGGTTATATCCGACGCCCTGAGCCTAGCCCGCGCCGCATTTTCCCGAAAGCGTTCATCCATAAAGGTCCCGGACATCTTTCCTTCATAATAAAACCCAAAAAAGCCGAAGAACAAGAAAAATACAAAAGGGAAAACGCTGCCGTCAACCGAATGGGTCCAAAAGCCGGTAAAGCCGAGAAAACCTAAAATGCCCAACAATCCTAGCTTTGGATTAAGCCTGCGGGTAGTGTTTGTATCTTCCGCTTTCCTCCGGCTCCTGCCCGCGCTTATGATAAACGTAAAAAGCAGAATCGCCCCATAAATACAGACCAGTACCAGGGAAAAAAGCATAGGCAAATCCTGTACTTGAAAGGTATAGCTCGAAAAATCCATGGGCGCCACCAAACGGGAACCGTTAAATACGACGGCGTACCAGGTGGAAAGGAGCAAAAGTAAAAAACAGGTAATCCCAGAGAAAACCAGAATTTTCGTCTTCTTTTTCATATAGAGCCTCCAAAAAATAAGACATATTTATCTCTTTATGGGATAAATATATCTCTTTTCTTATTGCCATGTCAATAGGAAAGATACAAATAAATCTCTTTACTTCGTTTCGGCCACGGCCAGGCTGCAAGCATCCGCCTCAGGCCTGCCTTTCCCCAGGGGAATCTCCTGCAACAGCGCGCATTTCCAGCGGGCAAAGGGATGAATTTCCGCCGCTTGCCCATACTAGGCCCATGGTTATTTTATTTGTTCGGGCGATTATTCTATATCTGCTGGTGTTTATCGTAATCCGCATGACGGGGAAGCGCCAGCTCAGCGACCTGCAGCCTTTTGACCTCATCATTACGCTGCTGCTGGCGGAACTGGCCAGCGAACCGGCGGCGGATATGGGCATTCCGCTGCTGTATGGCATCGTGCCTATCTTAGCCCTGTTCCTGGTGCAGCAGATCATCGCCTGGTTTTCTCTGAAGAATGAGCGTTTTCGCCACCTTCTTTGCGGAACGCCTCTGCTGCTCATCGCCCGGGGCCTGGTTAACGAACAGGCCCTGCGGGATGCCCGCTATTCCCTTAACGACCTGATGGAACAGCTGCGGGCCAATGGCGTATTTGACCTATCCGAGGTCGCCTACGCAATTTTGGAAACAAACGGGGAATTATCCATCCTGCGCAAAGGGCCCAAGCAGACCCCCAGCTACGAGGCCCTCTCCCTTCCCTCGCCAGAGGCCACTCCCCCTTATCTTTTGATCCAAGATGGCAAAATCCAGGGAGAAGCGCTCCACCAGGCGGGGCTGGATGAAACCTGGCTGGGCCGGCAGCTAGGCAGGCTGGATAAGCTAGATTCCAAAAAGGTGCTCTTCGCCTTTCTTGCCAATGGCACGCTCCACCTACAGATCAAGGAAAAATACGGCTCCAAGGCCTATTATCTGGATGTAAAGGGAGGCAATGCATGACAAAACGGAGCAACTTTCCCCTGGCTAATGTTTGTATAACCCTGGTTGCTCTTGGCATCGTCCTTTTTCTGTTTATCGTACCCCGGCGCTACCTGATCCAGGTAGCGGGGGATCTGCAGGCAGGGGTTATAGAGGCCCAACAGGCCGTTCTGCATGGGGATCTAGAAAGGGTGGATATGGCTCTGAACCGCATGTGTGCCCGGTTGGGAGAAACGGAAGAGCCGCTCAAGCTTTTTTTGAACCATGAGGATGTGAACGAGCTCAAATCTTCCCTGGAAGCGGCCCGGAACCTGGCCCGCATCGATGAATCCGGGAACCTTTTGACGGAGCTGCAGAACGTCCTGCGAATTCTGGACCATCTGGTGGCCTCCGAAACCTTGAACCTATATAACCTTTTTTAAAGGAACAGCGGCGGGCTTTCAGCATCCCGCCACCTTTTATCTGGTCCACAGAACAGAGAAATGAAAGGGGGGCAAACTATCCCCTATTCCGTAATTTCTCCGCAAATATTCCTTTGCATCAATGCTCGGATGCCCTCCATATCCCCAGCCTGGGTAAGGGCCCACATGAGCTTTGTTACGGCCGCTTCCGTGGTCATGTCCCCGGCGGAAATCACCCCCGCCTCCCGAAGGGGCTGGCTCACGGCATAGATATCCGGCGTACTGCTTTCATAGAGACACTGGGAGGCCAGGATTACCGGAATTCCCTGTATCATTAGAAAGCGAAGGGCTTCCGCATGATCCCGGCGGAAGTTGGAAATCCCGCCCATTCCAAAGGCCTCCACCACCACCCCCTTTACACCGCACTCGGACAGGATGGAAAGCTGACGGGCCGTGGTTCCCGGAATAAGCTTTATAAGGGCCACATTAGGCTCCAGGGCGGAATAGTAGGCAAAATGCTTTCCCTCGCCATTCTGCCTATGCAGCGTAAGGTCGATAAAGCGGCCATCCACCACCGTCCCTACATAGGGCGCATTCACGGATTCGAAGGCATTCCGGGAGGTAGTGCGGGTCTTTACCGCCCGGCAGCCCCGCATAACGGCGCTGCCAAAGCAGATATAAACCCCGCCCGGCAGCCGCCGGGCCGCCAATATCCCATGGGCCAGGTTGATCCGGCCATCGCTATCCGGCCAGACGATGGGCTGCTGCGCCCCGGTTAGCACTACAGGTAGAGGCAGGTTTTGCAGCAAAAAGGTCAGCATGGATGCCGTATATGCCATAGTATCCGTACCGTGGGTAATGACGATCCCATCATAATCCCCCATATACAGGAGAATGGTCTTTGCCATCTTCTGCCATTCTTCCGGCTGAATATTGGAGCTATCCATATTGAACAAGTCCATGCAGTCTACCCTGCAGGCCTGGCTAGGCAGGCAGGAAAGAAGCTGCTCCCCTGACAAGGCAGGCGCCAGCCCCTCTGCTGAGGGGACGCTGGCAATTGTACCGCCGGTGGCGATCAATAAAATCCGGGCCATCCTTAGTCATCTCCTTGCAATGCTTTCGTTTTACAGGTATACTACCCTTAGTGTATAAAGGGTAAATTGGGCTTTATCCGATATTGATTCAGGTTTATTCTATCATGATTCAGGAGAAACATCCATGGAGCTTAATTATAAGCGCACATTTTTAGTGGGGCTGGCCTTTTTTTCGATTTGCGCCTTCTGGCAGATGTATGATAATATCATCCCCCTCATCCTGAAGAATACCTTTGCGCTGGGGGATACGGTTTCGGGCTTCATCATGTCCCTGGATAATATCCTGGCCCTCTTCCTCATGCCCCTTTTCGGCACCTTGAGCGACCGGGTAGGCCGCAGGATGCCCTTTATCGTTTTAGGCACGGCCGGCGCCGTCCTGTTCAGCATATTGCTGCCCATATTCGACCGGCCCGGGGCTCTGATCCCTTTCATCATCATTATGGGGCTTCTGCTGATCGCCATGGGCACCTACCGTTCCCCTGCCGTTGCCCTCATGCCGGACCTTACCCCCAAACCCCTTCGCTCTAAGGCCAATGCCATCATCAACCTCATGGGCGCCCTGGGAAATGTATATACAATCCTGGCCATCATGCTTCTGGTGGTAGAGCCGGAGAATGGCCGGCCCAATTACTTTCCCCTTTTCCTGGCGGTTGCCGGGCTCATGGCCCTGGCCATCCTGGTGCTGAGCCTGACCATTCGGGAAAAAGCCCTTCGGATTTCGGATCCGGAAGAAGAAGCTGCGCCTTCCCCAGAACCGAAGGCGGCGCCTTTAGCAGCTCCCGTGCGCCGGAGCCTCTTCCTCATCCTCAGCTCCGTAGCCCTGTGGTATATGGGCTATAACGCCGTGACCACTGCCTTTACCAAATATGCGGAAGTGGTATGGGGCCAGGGGGTGGGCCAGGCCAGCACCTGCCTGCTCATTTCCACCGTAGGGGCGGTCCTTTCCTATATCCCCATCGGAATTCTGTCCAGCCGGATCGGCCGCAAGAAGGTTGTCCTTCTGGGGGCTGCCCTGTTGGCCCTCTGCTTTGGGGCAGGGGCCATCGCCGCCGCAGACTTTTCTGTAAGCCTCTATATCATTTTTGCCCTGGTAGGTTTTGCCTGGGCAGCCATCAACGTAAACAGCTACCCCATGGTAGTGGAGATCAGCAAGAGCAGCTCCATCGGGAAATATACCGGCTATTATTACACCTTCTCCATGGCCGCCCAAATTATAACGCCTATTTTAAGCGGCGCCCTGCTGGAGCACGTGGGTTATTTCACCCTTTTCCCCTATGCAGCGCTGTGCGTTGCCTGTTCCTTTGTAACCATGCTGCTGACCCGCCACGGGGACAACCGCCCGCCCCGCACAGGCCATCTAGAAGCCTTCGCGGATGCCGATCTATAAAGAAGGATTCCCCCACCCCCTCGCCTGCGCAAACAGAAAAGAAAGCGGCCCTCTGCCAGAAAGGATCCCTGGCTGAGGGCCTTGTTTTTATTGAACCGTTGGCTCAGTCGTCGATCGGAACGGCATTTTCCGGAGGCTCATAATATTTGGGGCTTGCCGTACCCCGGAGGGCATATTCATCATTGCCCTCGTAGCGATCTGTATATAAATAATCGCTTTCGGCCAGCTCACCGCTTACATATTTATCCAAATACACCTCCGCCACATAGCCGGAGCGGGCCTTGATGGTAACCACCTTATAGCCCCGGGGGATGGTATCGTCATCCGTATAATTGACACCATTGCGGGAAATTTCCTCCACGGTTTCGCTGCGGACCTGATAGGTGACGCCCTCTTCCAGGGGAGCGCCATAAATCAGGAAGGTGATATCCTGCCGGTGCCGCCCTTCCACATCTTCATAATAGGCGAAAAGATACAGGGGCGCGCCGGTATCATTGACGAACTCCAAATCCAAATCCATGGCATAATCCACCGTGGCATCCAAGCCATGGTCCACATAATCGGAGGGGATGCTGTGGGCCCGGCGGTTGGTAACGGTGACATCCGCCTGTAAAAGGGCGTTATAGAGGGTAGTGGAAACCTGGCAGATGCCGCCCCCATACTGCAGCACGTATTCCCGGCCATTGGCAATGCCGTTGGCCTGCTTCCAGCCATTTGCTTCGGAGCGCTCCCCAACGAAATCGTTGAAGCTCCACGATTCCCCCGGCTCTACCACGCAGCCATTGATGATATCCGCCGCCTTTTGAATATTGTAGACCCGGTTTTCAATGGTAGGGGTTTCCTCGCTGGTCTGGCCAATGGTAGCATAGCGGGTAGTAAAGCTGCCCCGTAAGGCGATACCCTTAGCAAGGGTGGCAGCGGTTACCTGGGGATTGACCGTATTATAGACCCCTTCTACCTGTGCCGTATACTGGCCCCCCAGCAGGGCTGCCTGGATTTTTTCCATTGTAGCCTCCACATCCAGGGCCCGGCCCGCCGTTCCTTCTTCATATTCGAAGGAGACGGTATGATCTTCATGCATGGTGGGCTGCCCCTGGGCGTTTACAGCAGCGATATCGAACTCGGCGGCGATATTCTCCAGGGCGCGGCGCAGGGCGGATGCATCGTAGGTAAAGATGCGGTTAAAAGTGCCCGGTGCATCCTCTGTGGAAACTTCCGTTACATCCACTACATCCACCTGGGGCTGGGCGGATTCCTCTGGCTCCACATAATCCAGGGCCTGCTGCAGGACGCTATCCATATCGTAGGAGAAGAGAATCTCCTCCCCGGTTATGGTATAGGACTCCTGGTCTAAGGTAAGGGTGATCTGGGCGCCGGCCTGGATGGCCTCTGCCTCCCCGGTGACGGCTGCCCGGGCTTCAGAACGGGTCATGCCCCCCACATCAATGCCCAGGATGGAGACCCCCGCAGGAATGCGGGCGGTTTCCCCGATGGTTCCATCTGCAGCGATGCTGGCAGGGCTGCTATCCTGGCCCAGGAAGTAGACGCCGCAGAAGATCAGCCCAGCAAGCAATATGCCCAATAGGCAAATCCTGCCCAACCGGATACCCCTATCCCTGCGCCCAGCTTCCTGGCGGGCCTGCTCCCGGGCCGGCTTTGCCTGCGCCTGCTTTCCGCTGGGCTTATAGACCCGTAAGTTTTCCTCCCGGGGAGCCTTGGGAGCGTGGTTCTGGGGTTTGCCGGGCGCGGCGGCCTTCTGGCCTGCCCTACGGACGGTCTGGCTCGCTCTTTTGGCATTGCCTTGGGTGTGTACCGGTTTAGAGGGCTGCTTTTTCGCCCCTGCAGCCGGCTGGGAAGCCTGCGCTTTGCGCTGGGACTGGGGGGGCGTTTTTACGTTAATAGGTGTAACGTTTTGTTTATGCCGTGCTGACGCACCCTTCACTACGGCAGGCTGCT
>CALVLF010000128.1 GCA_944336625.1 uncultured Clostridia bacterium | reverse complement strand
GCTGCGGGAAGGAAAGCTGGCAGGCTGCGAGCTTGTAAGCATTTATGGGATAGACGCCCTGCGGGGGATATCCATGGAGGCGGATGGAACCCTTCGCATCGGTTCCCTGACCAGCTTCTCCCATATTACCAAAGACCCACTTATCCAGGCCAATATCCCCGTGCTGGGAGAGGCGGTGGACATGGTAGGCGGCCCGCAGATCCGCAATATCGGCACCATTGGCGGCAATACCTGCAATGGCGTCACCAGTGCAGACAGCGCCTCCACCCTTATGGCCTATGACGCCATTATGGAGATGGAAGGCCCAGAGGGCCAGCGGCGGATTCCCATCCAGGAATGGTATGTGGGGGCAGGGAAGGTGAGCCTTCGCCCTGCCGAGCTGCAAACGGCCATTCGCATCCCCCGGGAAAGCTACGAGGGATATTTCGGCCACTATATTAAATACGCCATGCGCAATGCCATGGACATCGCCACCACGGGCTGCTCGGTAAATGTAAAGCTGACCCCGGATAAAAAGGGCCTTGCGGACGTGCGCATCGCCTATGGCGTGGCAGGGCCGGTGCCCATGCGGGCGCCCGGCGCGGAGGCCTATGCCCGGGGCCGGGCCGTATGCGAAGAGACCATTCTCGGATTTGGGGAGGCGGTGCTGGGGGATGTGAACCCTCGGAACAGCTGGCGGGCCAGCCGGGAATTCCGGCTGCACCTTGCCAGGGAACTGGCTATGCGGGCCCTGAAGGAGGCTATCCGTCTTGGGGGAGGTGAAGCGTAATGCATGAAAAACAGTATAAGCTCGTCCGGTTTACCCTCAATGGCAAACCTACGGAGGCCATGGTGGATGTGCGCGCGTCCCTGACGGATATGCTTCGCAACGACTTCAGCCAGACTTCCGTAAAAAAAGGCTGCGAGGTAGGGGAATGCGGCGCCTGCAATGTTCTCATCGATGGGGAATGCTTCAACAGCTGCATTTATTTGGCCATATGGGCAGATGGGAAAAACATCCGCACCCTGGAGGGCCTCCTGGGCCCCAATGGGGAGCTTTCGGATATCCAGCAGGCTTTTATCGATGAAACGGCGGTGCAGTGCGGCTTTTGCACCCCAGGCTTCATCATGTCTGCCGTGGAGATCCTGGAATCCGGCAAGGAATATACCCGGGATGAGCTCCGTAAGCTCCTTTCCGGCCACCTGTGCCGCTGCACCGGTTATGAGAACATCCTAAACGCTGTAGAAAAGACCATGAAAAAACGCTTGGCGGAAAAGCGGTAGATAAAGCCCAGGTGCAGGCTATGCTTTTGCACATCGATTTTAACAACCCCGTTTTCCCTAGAGAACAGGTGCTGGATATTACAACCATGGATCTGGTGGATTTTTATATGGCGGAGGCGGATCAGGCCAACCTCTTCTTCATGCTCCTTTCCACCCTCTATGCCCTTGTTCGTTAAGGGTAGGGGAAAAGGAAAAGGCAGCCCATATCAGCTTTCTGGCGGCCTATTACCTGTTCGTCGTAGCTACGCCGCCAGGCTCCCAGGGCCTAGCCCGCCACTATATGGGCACGGCCTTGCGCCTTTTCCCAAAGGAAGAATATAGGCAATGGATGGCCCTGATCGAAGCGGGCAACTAACAAAAAACCGCCTGCATCCTATGGATGCAGGCGGCCGCTTTTGGAGGTAAGATTTCTATCGAAACTTTGGCGCCGCAAAGGCGGCAGGGAGGTCCCTTAGCTGGAAGCTTTGGGTTCCTCCTCTTTTTTCAGCTTCTCCAGGGCGCTTTTCAGGGCCCGGGGCAGGGGCAGGCCCATGCTCCCGGCGTTTTCCAGAATGGAAAGCCCTTCGTTAGCGATGTAGAACATGCATACTGCCGTCCGCACTGCGCCGTTGGTGGCAGGAACAAGCTTATCCAGCAGGGCCGCCAGGGCTACCAGCACGAAGATAAGCACCTTCTTCAGCAGCCCGGAAAAGCCAACGGCGCTGCTCACCGTTTTATGAATGGCCGCATTGATCACCCCGGTTATGTAATCCAGGCAGACTACGCAGAGCAGGATGGCAATGGGGGCGTCCCAGGGCCCGAATAAATAACTCAGAGCTCCGGCTAAAGCCGCTGGAATGCCGCGGGTCAAATAATAAACCAGATTTTCTTGCATGCCGAATTATAAACCTCCTTTTATCTTATTGTATTTGTATGCTAGGCTGCCTCCCCTTAGTGGAGAAGGGGCAGGGAACCATAGCGGTTCCAGTAGCCCCGGCCGGAAGCATCCATGGGCCGGATAACAACGCCGTCATCCCGTCCCTTTGCTTCACCGGCCAGGCCTTCGCCCATATAGACGCCCACGTGGAAGATCTTGCTCCCATCGTGGCGGAAAACCAAGTCCCCAGGGGTTAAATCGCTTCTGGATATGGGGGTGCAGGCATTATAAAGGCCCCGGCTGGACATATCGGAAGAAACCAGGCCGGAATCCATAAGAAAGCGCACGATCAACCCGCTGCAATCATAGGCAAGGACCGGGTCTTTCCCCTGGCTTTGGGCTTCCCGGAAGAATACGATGGCCCGCAGGGCATTCTTTTCCGAGGTTTCCCGCCGGCGAATCCAGGCTTCCGGATCCTTCATGGCGCTCAGGTCTTCCCCCTGGCCGCCCCATACGTAGGCGTTGCCAACCTGGCTGCGTACGTATTGGCAGAGCTTCTGGGCCCAGTCCTCCCCGGGCGTTTCCTCCTCCTTGGGGGCAGGGGGCGCTTCCAGCGCAGCCCAGGTTCGGGATCCGCAGATGCCGTCAACCATCAATTTTTTCAAGGCCTGAAAGGCCCGCACGGCCGCTTCCGTCTGCTTCCCGAAAATGCCGTCTATGTCCAAAGGTTTGCCATTTGTCTGGGTCATGCCGTGGCTTACAAGCAGAGCCTGGCATTGGCTCACATTGGAGCCGAGTTCATCGCCATCCCGCATATAGGGGCTTTTCAGGCGTAAGGTGGGTCGAATATTTTCCATGTTTAATTTGCCTCCCATTGGGCGGTCAAAACCAGAAAGGCTTTGCCGCGAAAATCATATTGTACGTTTAAGTCAGCGAGTTCATATTCGCTGTTCTCGGTTAGAAGGGTGGCGCCGTCGGACCAGCCCGCGCAGGAATGGCCCAGAGGCGCATAGGTGAAAGCATAGGGAATCCATAGCCAGGCATCCTCCAAACTGTCCAGGGTAAAGGTGAAATCCTCCAGCTCATAATCATCCGGGAGCTGCCGGGCATTGGGCAGCTGCCAATAGATACGGAGGGCCGGTTCAGCTGGCGCCGCCGTGCCGCTATGATGTACGCAGCAAGTGTTAAAAATCATGTGCTGCTTCCCCCGTTCATGACCATTACGTATACGGTGATATCCGTAGTGGGCAGGGTATCATAGCCAAAGGCCACATAGCCGCTGAGCAGGGTGGTGGCCCGAAGCCCGGCGGCGGAGTAGGCGGTAAAGCTTTCCGGCGCCGGGGAGACGATCACGTTGCTGTTGGCCGTTACGCCAGGGACGGCTATGCTCTGGGTTCCATCCAACCACTGGCTGGAGGACAGGGTGCCGGAGGCAGTAGATACTATAGCAGCAGGGCCCTGGGGCCCGGCTTCCCCCTGGGGCCCCCGGATATTGACGGGGGCGGGGTTTGTAAGCTCCTTGTCATTGGTCCAGGAAAGAAGGCCCGCCTCGGACACGGAGGGAGTGAAGGTGGCCCCATCCGCCCCGTTTGCGCCGTCTGCGCCATCGGCTCCATCGGCCCCGGCGCTGCCCGCCGGGCCCTGGGGCCCCCGGATATTGACGGCGGCCGGGTTTGCGAGCCCCTTATCGTTTGTCCAGGAAAGAAGGCCTGCCTCGGATACGGAAGGAGTGAAGGTGGCCCCATCCGTCCCGTCTGCGCCGTCTGCGCCATCGGTTCCATCGGCCCCGGCGCTGCCTGCCGGGCCCTGGGGCCCTCGGATATTGACAGTGGCCGGGTTTGTGAGCCCCTTATCGTTGCTCCAGGAAAGAAGGCCCGCCTCGGATACGGAAGGGGTGAAGGTGGCGCCATCCGCCCCAGCCGGCCCCTGGGGGCCCTGGAGGGCGCCATCCGTAAGGGCCTCCTCCATTTCATCGGAAAGGTCCTGGGCCCGCTGGGCGGCGGCCTGGGCAGCAGCGGTGGCTGCCGTCATCTGGGTATAGAGGGATGCGCCCGTATCCGGGGTCAGCACCAGGTCGTTGGAACCGATCTCCCCCTGAGCCTGGGCCTGGGCCCGGGCTTCCTCGCTGGGGAAGACGCGGACGGCCATGGTATGCAGCTCTGTGGTACTGATGGGATTCATAGTTTCACCCCCAATGCAATGCATTCGATGTTTGCCGGCTGTTCCGCCGTTGCGCCGCTGCAGGAGAGGAGCAATTCCCCCTCTACGCAGGAAACCAGGCGGCAGTAGGCATCCCCCTGGCCATCGCTGGCCCGCAGGGTAAAGCTGCCATCCGGATCCGTGCGGTAATAGGCGCAAAGGTCCGATACCCCTCCTGCGGTGGTACGCATGAGGATCACCAGGGGATTTACGGTCAGCTCCATTTCCAGAACGGAATAAGCCTGCACGCCGCTGAAGGTTTTGCTGGCCGTTCCCAAATCCATCTCCATGCCATAGATCCAGTTGAAAATCATGACGTGGCCCCCAGAATCATCACGTTTACGCTCAGGTCGGTTAGGGGCAGCTTCTTGGCGGCGAAGGTCAGGGCGCCCCAGCCCTGCACGGAGCAGCGGACCCGGGCTGCCATATAGGCGTCATAGCTGTCTGGATGGGCGGCGATGATGGCCAGGGAAGAGCCCCGCATGCCCGTTACGGAAACCGTCTGGGTGCAGCCATAGTCATAGCTATTCCAGCCGCTCAGGGGCAAGGTTACCGTCTGCAACTGGGGAACGGGGGCATAATCGTGGCTGTGCTCTGCAGGCGCCGCGCCGATACTTTGGGGCGTTATGGGGTCCGTGCCGCTGGAACCGTGGGTCTCCCCGTGGCCCAGCACCAGGCTGGTACCAGCCACGCCATTGTCCAATATCTTGTTATTGCCTAAATAGACTGCCATGGCATTTTCTCCTTGGTTTTCATTGGTTCCCTCCTAATATCGGTATACGGTAAAAGTAGTCACTGTGTTCGTAATAATATCTTCACAGGTTTCCGCTGCCGTTTCCGCCCGGCTGGCGGCGGCATTGGCTGCCGCGCTCAGAGCCTCCACCTGGTCTATGAGGGTGCGCAGCATGGGCAATTCTGAAGAAGCCGCCAGGGTATCCTCGCTGAGCATGGCAGGGCGGCAGTTGAAATTGAACTTGGCAGTGGTGACCAGGGTGGAAAGGGATGCATCGGAATAGATCTGCAGCTCGCATTCCACCATGCCTGGGGCAAAAGAGGTGGGGAAAAGGTCTATGCGGATCTCGTTGTTGAAGGCGCCCTGCAGGGAAACGCCTCCGTCCGCAAGGGCGCTGTCCTGGGCGGCCGTGCCGTTGGACTTGGAAAATACGGCAATGACCCGGCAGCCCGTCAGGTCCACTGGTTCCCCGGCGTCGGTAAGGGAGATATGCAGCACGTTTCCCGTATCCCCCTCTACCAGGGTGAAAGCCCGGTTGCTGACGGAGGCGGAGATATCCAGGGCTACGCTGCAGGTTTTCTTTACAACTCTGGCCATACCGGCCTCCCTTTAACCCAGATAACTTTGCCGCAGGGCGGCATAGTCGTTTGCCCCCAGGGCAGATTGCAGCTCCTCCCGGCGAACCTTCCAGTAATTCTGGCTGCTGGAGAAAAGCAGCCTGCGCTGGCTGGCCGAAAGGTTTTCCACATAATCCAGATAGTCGCCCTTGCTCAGGTTGGCGGAAGCCCTTGCCCCGCTGGAAGTGCTGGCGCTTCCGTTGCTTCGGCTTCCGGAGGAGGCGGAGCGGCTGCTGGACTGGGCCTGGATCTGGGCCAGGGCGTTTTGCTGGGAGATATAGTTGGAATACCAGTCGTTGGCAATCCCCAGGGCGGCCTGCTGGGCGGCGCTCTGCGCCTGCTGGTTATACTGCTGGGCGCTCAGGCGCATCTGGTCATAGGCCTGCAGGCTGGCGGCGATGCGCTCCGCCAGGGTAGCGCCATACTGGGCTTCCAGCTCTCCGATATCATCCTGCGCGTCGGCGCTTTCCCGCTCTTTCAGGCTGGAAACATAAGTGCTGCTCCCCATGCCCCGGGAAACGGCGTCTGCATCCAGCTCCGCCTGGGTGGCCCGGCTGGCGCTCTGCCGGCGGGATATGGCTGCATCCAGGCTGGGGCGCAGGGCTGCCTGCCATTGGCTGCGGATGGATTCTGCGCTGGGGATATCCACGGAGACCTGGGGCACGCTGAGCTGGCGGAGGATCGTTTGATAATACTGGTTGAAAAGGCTTCCTTCGCTGCCCTGGGCGCTGCTGCCGGGCGCTGCCCAGCGGTTGCTGGAAGAAGTAACGGCGCTCTGCCCGGCCAGGTACTGGTCATAGGCGGCCTGGGTCTTGGGACCCCAGATGCCATCTATATCCACGCCCAGCATGCGCTGGTATTCCTTCACGCCCGTGGCGCTGGTAACCCCAGCCGGCGGGGTATAGCCTGCCTGATAATACTGTGCTCTTGCCATGATTTGGTTCCTCCTTCTTCTATGCTATTCTAGGCTGGAGAGCCGGAGCTCCAGCTCTTCCAGCTTTTTCGCCAGGATGGCAAAATTCTGATTTAAGTTGTTCTCGTTTGCTTTCATGTTTTCCAGGTGCCGCTGCCTGTCCTCCCCTTCCCCCTGCACGGGGAGGAGGATATAATACAGCGCCCGCATCTCCATAGCCGTCATTCCACCCGCCTCCAGGTCTCAAAGGCCAGCTCCAGGCCCCCTGTCAGGGCGAAATGGCCCCCGGCTTCGTTGTAAAAGCGGAGGCGGAAGGTGCGGCCCTCGTTTTCCAGGGGAACCTCCAGTACGTCCCATTCCTCCTCCGGCAAAAGCAGGCGGTGAGTGGCCGTGTTTCCGCCAATGGACACGTCTACCAGCAAGGCGGCGTCCTTTTCGCTCCGGCCGCGCAGGGCCAGGCTCCGCATGGCTTTTACACCCCCTTTGTCATATAGGTCCGTCAGGGGGGTCTGCCACCAGGCTTCAATATCCGCCCCATCGTAGGAATCCCCTTCGTCAAACCGGTAGACATACCGCGCCCCATTGATCAGATACAGCCGCCCGTCCCAGGCGGCGATGTCCCCTATGGAAAAGCCCCGGCGGAGCATATAGGCCCGGCGCAGCAGGTCATATTCCAGCAGGAAGCTGCCTCCTTCATCCTCCAGCGAAAAATAAAGCTTATTTCGGGCCAGGGCGCCCCGGCAGCTTCCGGTGGAGGCCTGGGCCAGGGTCTTTTCCATGCGCCGGGCATCGGGCAGAAGCGCTGCGCTGACCCCATTAAAGCAGCATAAGCCGCCTCCCGTCATGAAATACAGCAGATCCCCCTGGGGTACCAGGGCTGTATGCACGGTCTGCTCCACGTCCGCATCCACCCGCTCGATGGTAAAGTTACCGGGCTTATCCCCGATGAGACGGTAAATGCTCCGCTTTTTAAAGATCAGCAGCTGATTGGAAAGGGCATATAGGCCGGTGATCGGGTCCCCGGAGGCGCCGCCCACCTCCGCATGGCCGCCGGATACATTGGCGGAATCCGCCGAATCTCCCCAGTTTTCGATGGTGCGGGTGCCGCCAGGGAGCTGGGACCAATAGAGCCGGTTGGGATAGCTTGCATCCCCGGCGGAAAACAGCCGGTCCCGATACATGGCCAGGTATTGGACGGGTTTATTGGATCCTCCATCCGCCGAGCCGAAGGAGACAGCCACCAAGCCGTTGTATTTGACGATGGCCTCCTCGCCGCTGGCGATCAATAGATAATCCTGGCTGTTGATCTGGGCCTGGACAAAATCCAGGGCGCCGGACATGAGCCCCCGGCTGAAGGTATAGATCAGGGCCCAGTTCCCATCCCGGTAGGCATAGAGCTCCTGGCCTGCGGCTACGATGAGCTGATCCTGAGAAGCACGGCGGAAGAGAAAGAGCCGGTGCGGATTTCCCGTGCCGGGGATCTGCTGGGGAATATGGCGTACATAGCCCCGGGCTACCCGCAGGTCGCCGCCAGCGGTATCCATATTGCAGGCATCGGGGCTGTAGGCGGGCTTGAGGCTGTTTTCGCTCTCCTCCTGGTCTATGCCCAAAAAGGTGTCGATTTTATAGATCTTACGGGACATGGTTTCACCACCTGTTCAGCAGCCGGTAGCTTTCTTCCTCCCCCATATGGGGCCGCAGGCCTGCTTTACCGGCTTCGTACATCTGAAAATAAATGTTGCCTCCCCGCTGGAGGGATACGTCCCCGGCAGCCCGCTCCCGCCCTACTACATAGCAAACGATCAACCCGTGGCACCAGGCCGGCAGGCCGGGCGCATCGGTGGGAGCGGACATTTCCGGCGGGACATACAGATACTGAACCTCCACCTTACCCGGGCCGCCTCCAAGGCGCAGGACGCCGGAGGCAGGGCCGGGGCAGAAGGCTTCCTGCTTTCCTTCCCGGGTGATGGAGAGCAGCTTTTTGCAGGGCAGGGAAAGGGCATGGGTATCCAGAAGGCCGTCATCGCTGGTATAGGTTTCGGTGGTTCTTGGCTTGTAAGCTCCCGCCAGATCTACCACGGCTTCGTTGGCGAAGCGGGTCAGCTTATCCCGCCAGATATCCAAGGTTTGGGCGTCGTGGCCCCGGTCCAGCTGGGCCAGGGCGGCGACAATGATATCGTTGAGGGTCATGGGCTTACCCTCAGGTGGAGAGGCGCTTACCCCGGCTGCCTTTATAGGGGCGGACCCGGGCTTCCCCTAAGAGCTGCACCTGCGCGCTCTGCCGGATGAGCTCTGCCAGGCTCTGGGGAACGGATACCTGTACGCCCCGCCGGATGCGGAAAAAGTAGCCGTTAATGCCTCCTTCCCAGGGTATATCCTCCGGGGTTCCGGCGATCCTTAGCTGTATGCGGGGCTCCTGCATAAGCTGCTCTCCTAGGCTGCCATGCAGCCGGTCCATTTCCTGGTCTGTGATATATTGCATGTCTGTTCCTCCTTTGGTTGGCTCCTCCGGAAGGGGCCGGCAGGCCGCCCTGCCGGCCCAGCTCCCGGGAAAGGGATGCAGGGTAAAAAACTAAGCGCTTACGGCGTGCTCGATCCGCAAGATCCAAAGCTCGTTCAGAATAGTGGCGGTATAGGCGGCTACCTTGGCGCCTACGGTGGCCCGCTGATCCAGGGGGTCCTGAGTGCCGGCGCTGCCATGGGGCTTGATGATGATCTGCAGGGCGCCGCTGCCCGCCACATCTACCACGCCATAGGCATCCTTGCCGAAGATGAGGGTGGAGTGGACGTCCATGGCAGCTTTCGTAGTAGAATCCAGAGAGCCGGCATCCTCGCTGTATACGATGGCATCGGCGGTAAGGGTAGCAGGCTCCGTCAGGGTTACGGTATTGCTTTGCGGATCAAAGGCGGCAATGGTATAGGCGGCATCGCCGATCTTGATGGGGTTATCCGCCTTGGAAAGATAGGCCGCCTCCGCCTGGGTGGGGGGATTTTTCAGTACGAAGGAGGTGCTGGCAGAGGTGCCGGCGGAAACTTTGTTCAAAACGCTCTGGCGGAAGACCTTAGCTTCGGTAGATTCCACGAAAACTACCCCGAAGAGGCGGCCAATTTCGCCGCTGTAAATGGCCTCCGCATTGGAATACTTGGAAACATCCTGCCAGAGGGCGTCGCTTTGCAGGTCAAATGTGGCGTCCGGCGAACAGATGCAGACGAAGTGGGGCTTGCGCTCATCATCGCAGAAGGGGCGTGCCTTGGCCCGCTTCAGGGTGCGGACAGCCTTGCGGATTTCGTCTACCGTTAGCTTGTCGCTGGCAGTTAGGGCGGCGCGGCTGGTCTTCCCGCCGGCCCGCTGCACGTTATTGCCGGCGTTCATAGCGTCCCGGGTGACCCATTCTATGACGGTACCCAGCTGCTCGCCCAGCAGTTCTGCGCTTTCCGTGATCACCTGGTCATAGCCGGTCATATCCAGCAGGTCGGAAACCTCCACATAGGCGCCATACTGGCTTACCAGGGCTTCCACGTTGCTTTGGGAGAGGGACTGGCCGCTGGGGGTGACCCCTTCCTCCAGGGCCTGCATGGCGTCGTTGGCATCGAAAAGATTCCAGCGGCGGAATTCCACCCGCTTGCCGCTGTTGCGGGGGATGGGCCGCATTTGGCCGAACTTGGCATGGACGAAGCGGGTGCGGGCGCTTTCCAGCAGCTGCCGGTCATAGAAGGTCTTATTGAGCTGGGTCGTAGAGAGGGTATTCAAGGTGGTGTTGGTCATATGGCTTCTCCTTTCCGTTTGCAATTAAATCTTAAGATCAAAGGCGGGGATGCAGGCCTTGGCTGGCGGCCTGGGCCAGGCGTTTCTTCACCTGGGCGAAGGCGGCGCTGGACATATTGGCATAATCCGTCCGATCCTGGGCAGGGATACTGCTCCGAATAGGGGCGGGCAGGGATCTGCGGGCCATGATCTTTTCCAGCATATCTTGGGCCCCGATCTCCCGCTCCCGGCGAGCGGCCTCCCGGGCCGCCTTTTCCGCGTCATATAGGCGCAGGGCAGCGGCAGGGGGCATATCCCGCAGCAGGTCCACGAAGGCGGCGTCCGCCAGGTAAGGCTCCACATCCCGGCCCTCCGCCTGCAGGCGGAGCAGGCCTTCTGCCGCGCAGGCGCAAAGGGCTTCCACGCCGCCGGGAGCGGCATAGAGCAGGGCTTCCGCCGCCTCCCCTTCGCCCATGCCCGCCTCCTTCGCAAGCTTTGTAATCATCTGCCGGCCGATGACGTAAGCCGGCTCCTGTTCTATGAGCTGCACCAGCATCTCTACCAGCTCCCTTTGGGTTTGTTCCATCCAAGCTCCTTTCCGTTTTGCCTGTTTCGGTCAGGCGAACCAAAGATGCACCGGCGCACCCTCCAAGGGGAAGCAAGCCGGCGGGAGGAGGCGCCCGGGCACCTCTCCGTTACATCCATTATGATAACAGAACATTTGTACGAATAACACGGCGGTTTCCAGGCGGATTTTAGGCAGGGCGTTAAAAAAATTAAGCGTTTACAAATAGAATAATTGCGAATATAATGGACGAAGTAATATACTGCGCGGATTTTTCCTGTAGCAGGACAAGCTGCTTCAGATTATCTGCTGGATGTCCTTTGCCCTATAAAATAAGCTTTTAGCAGGGACCGAGGCAAAAACAAAACCCAATAGGAATAAAATATATTAGTGCTTGTTTTATCTAATGATAAAAACTTATTTCATCGATGAGGAGGAAACACCATTGCAGCTGTTTGTTGAGCTATTTGGCAACATCGGCAACTTTACCTGGCAGCAGGGCCTTATGATCCTGATCGGGTGCGTGCTGATCTGGTGCGCCATCAAGCGGGAAATGGAACCTACGCTCCTGCTTCCCATGGGCTTTGGCGCCATTCTTGTCAATCTGCCCTTCGTAAATACGGAGGCTATTGAGACCCTCTTTGAGGCGGGCATCGCAACGGAGCTGTTCCCCTTGCTTCTGTTCATTGGCATTGGCGCCATGATCGATTTCGGCCCCCTGCTTTCCAATCCCAAGATGATGCTCTTTGGCGCGGCGGCCCAGTTCGGCATTTTCTTCACCCTGGGCATGGCCGTTCTGGTGGGCTTTAGCCTGCAGGACGCCGCCAGCATCGCCATTATTGGCGCAGCGGATGGCCCCACCAGCATCTATGTAGCCAACTATTTCAATTCCCAATATCAAGGGGCCATCATGGTGGCGGCATACAGCTATATGGCCCTGGTGCCCATCGTGCAGCCCCCGGTCATCCGCCTGTGTACCTCCGCCAAGGAGCGCAGGATCCGCATGCCCTATAACCCCAGCGCGGTTTCCGGCACCACCCGGATCCTCTTCCCGATTTTCGTAACCGTAGTGGCCGGCACCATCGCCCCCAAGAGCGCGGAGCTGATCGGCTTCCTCATGTTTGGCAACCTGATTCGGGAGTGCGGCGTATTGGGCAGCCTTTCCGCCAGCGCCCAGAACGAGCTGGCCAACCTTATCACCCTGGTGCTGGGCCTTTCCGTTTCCTTCCGCATGAAGGCGGAGATGTTCGTTACGGTGGAGACCCTGGTCATCCTGCTCCTTGGGCTTGTGGCTTTCGTATTCGATACAGTGGGCGGCGTGTTCTTCGCCAAGTTCCTGAACCTGTTCTCCAAGACCAAGATCAACCCCATGGTAGGCGCGGCGGGCATCTCCGCCTTCCCCATGGCCAGCCGTGTCGTGCATAAGATGGGCCGGGAAGAGGATCAGTCCAACTTCCTGCTCATGCATGCAGCTGGCGCCAACGTCAGCGGGCAGATCGCTTCGGTCATTGCTGGCGGCCTGGTGATTACCCTGGTAGAAAACGCCCTGGCGGCAATGTAAAGGAGGGCTTTTATGTTCAATCTGTATTTCAACCCCGCGGGCTTTGTGGATGTGCTGCCCCTACTGGGCAAAGGCATCCTGGGGGTGTTCGTGGTAATCTGCGCTATTTGGGCCTTCGTTGCGCTGCTCAACAGGGTCACAAAACCCAAAGAAGGCAGCAAATAAGGCAAGAATCAAAGAGGGACGCCTGCGGGCGTCCTTTTTTCGTTGGCTAGCGGAAAGGCATTTTGCTATAATTAACTAAAATCAGATGCGGAAAGGAGGCTTTTCTATGACTTTCGGTGCAGTCGTGATTCTTATTGCCGCGGCGGTAATCGGCTTTTTATAGGATCGGGAATGGACCAACCCATGGGGGGCGCCTGCCTCTTTACCCTCATAGCGGGCTTTGCCTGCACGATCTGGGCCATTGAGCGGGGGAAAAAGCAGTAATTCCCGCTTGCGGAAAAAAAGGCGCAGGAAAAAAGGCACGGAATAATTCCCGTGCCTGCAGGTTGCCGAAAAAGCTACCCTGGGGTTTGCGGCCGTAGCCCCGGGGTGCAATCGCCTCTGACGGTATGCGCGCCGGAAGAATTAGGCCTGGATGCAGTCCCTAAGCCATGGAAGTGACATAGAGGGCTAATTTTTCAGGCTGTGCAGCGGGGCGGGTATGCGACCGCCCCGGGCGATAAATTCGGCGGGGGAGCCCCCGTGCAGGGGCATTACCGGGGCAGAGCCCAGGAGGCCGCCAAAGTCGATCCGATCCCCTACGGTTTTTCCCTTGGCAGGGATCAGGCGCACAGCAGTGGTCTTATTGTTCACCACGCCGATGGCTGCCTCGTCCGCAATAATGGCGGCGATGATTTCTGCGCTGGTATCTCCGGGCACGGCGATCATATCCAGCCCCACGGAGCAGACGCAGGTCATGGCCTCCAGCTTATCGATGGAAAGGGCGCCGCTTTCTACGGCGGATATCATGCCTGCGTCTTCAGATACAGGGATGAAGGCCCCGGAAAGGCCGCCGACATGGCTGGAGGCCATGGAGCCGCCTTTTTTTACCGCGTCGTTCAGCAGGGCCAAGGCGGCCGTGGTGCCGTGTCCGCCGCATTTTTCCAGGCCCATGATCTCCAATATTTCTGCCACGCTGTCCCCAATGGCAGGGGTAGGCGCCAGGGAAAGGTCCACCACCCCAAAGGGCACGTGAAGCCGCCGGGAAGCCTCCTGCGCTACCAGCTGTCCCATACGGGTAATCTTAAAGGCGGTTTTTTTCACTGTCTCCGCCACCACGTCGAAAGGCTGGCCCTTGCAGGCCTTCAGTGCGTGGGCAACCACGCCAGGACCGGATACACCTACGTTGATAACGCACTCCGGCTCGCCGACGCCATGGAAGGCCCCGGCCATAAACGGGTTATCCTCCACGGCATTGGCAAAAACCACCAGCTTGGCGCAGCCCATGGGGGAGATATCCGCCGTTTGCCGTATGATCTGCCCCATGCGGGCTACAGCGTCCATATTGATCCCCGCCCGGGTGGAAGCTACGTTTACGCTGGAGCAGACCAGTTCCGTTTCCGTAAGAGCCTGGGGGATGGATTGGATCAGCAGGCGGTCGCTCCGGGTAAAACCCTTATGGGTCAGGGCAGAGAAGCCGCCGATGAAGTTTACCCCTACGGCCTGGGCTGCCCTGTCCAGGGCCCTGGCAAGGGGCACATAATCTTCGCTATCGCAGGCAGCGGCTACCATGGAAATGGGGCTTACGGCGATGCGCTTATTGACGATGGGTATGCCGAATTCCTGCTCGATGGCGCAGCCCGTATCCACAAGCCTGTGGGCCAGAGCGCAGATCTTATCATAAACGCGCTGGCAGCAAACCTTTATATCCCGGTCGGCGCAGTCCAGAAGGCTGATACCCATGGTGATGGTGCGCACGTCCAGGTGCTGCTGGTCAATCATTTCGATGGTTTGCAGGATTTCGCTGCTGTTTATCAAATAGCTCATAGGGCGCCTCAAATCCGGTGCATGGCTTCGAAGATGTCCTGCCGCTGGATGTGAATATCCAGGGTCCGCTCCGCGCCTTTTTCCTTGAGCTGGCGGGCTAGCTGATCAAAGGGCAGGGGACAGTCCGTCAGATCCACCAGCATGATCATGGCAAAATATTCCTGCATAAGGGTCTGGCTGATATCCAGGATGTTAATTTCATTCTTCGCCAGCAGGGTGGTTACATAGGCGGTAATGCCTTTGCAATCCTTGGCGAAAACGCTGACAATGGCTTTCATCGGCCGCTCCTCTTCTATATTTTGAATATAAAAATGGATTTCAAGATATTAATATTGTAATTATACTGGCTTTTCAAGAAATTTCAATAGCGGAGTTATGCGAAAACGTCAGGAGCGAATCCACAGGCGGTTAAATTCTGTTGACAGCATGGGGAAGGTATGATAAACTTGGTTTATTCCTACAAACCAACCACGGGAGGATACCATGCTGGAGCAAAAGCTGTTCGATGCGGAATACCGGTTTATGGATTTAATCTGGGAGCTGGAGCCGGTGAATTCCACCAAGCTGGCCAAGGTTTGCGAAGAAAGGCTAGGCTGGAAAAAGTCCACGGCCTATAATATGCTCCGCAAGCTGGTGGATAAGGGCCTTGTGCAAAATGAGCGGGCTACGGTTACAGCCCTGGTAAAGCGGGCGGAGGTACAGCGGGCGGAAAGCGAGGCGCTAATGGAACGGGCCTTTGGGGGGAATGTGCCTCTGTTTATCGCTACGCTCCTGGGGGGGCGCAAGCTGACCCGGGCAGAGGCGGAGGAACTGAAAAAGATGATTGAGGAGGCGGCGGAATGAGCGACTCTGCTTTCATCACCCTTTTGAATATGTCCATTACCGCCGGGTATGTCATATTGGCGCTGCTGGTGCTGCGCCTGGTCTTCCGCCGGGCGCCCAAGGGGCTGCTCTATGCCCTCTGGCTGCTTCCCCTGTTTCGCCTGGTCTGCCCTGTGAGCATAGAGAGTATGCTGAGCCTGTTGCCCAGCGCCCAGCCCATTCCTACGGATATCACCCTCCAGCCCCTGCCCCAGATCCATAGCGGCATTCCCGCCCTGAATGCGGCGGTGAACCCAGCCCTGGCCCAGAGCGCCCCGGCGGCAGGGGCCAGCGCCAATCCCCTGCAAATTTGGTGTTTCGCTGGAAAGATCATTTGGCTCCTGGGCATGACGGCGCTTCTGGGCTATGGTATCCTCAGCTATGCCCGCCTGTGGCAGCGGCTGCGCTTCGCCGTGGAGGAAGGGGGGATCTACCGGGGAGATATAGTGCCTGAGCCCTTGGTAGCCGGATTTTTCCACCCCCGGATCTATCTGCCGGATAAGGTATCCGGCGAGGCGTACATCCTGGCCCATGAGCGGGCCCATATTGCCCGGGGGGATCATCTTGTCAAGCCTCTGGCCTATGTGGTCCTGTGCATACATTGGTTTAATCCCCTGGCCTGGGCGGCCTTCTTCCTGATGATAAAGGATATGGAAAGCGCCTGCGATGAGCGGGTTTTGCGGGAACAGGGCCCGGATGAGCGCCAGGCGTATGCCAAATGCCTGCTGGAGATGGGCATGCAGCGCAGCGGCCTCGTGGCCCCTCTGGCCTTTGGGGAGAGCGATGTGAAAGGCCGGATCAAGCGGATCCTCAACTATAAAAAGCCCGCCTTCTGGCTTGTAGCGGCGGTACTCCTCCTTGCCCTCATCCTCTGCATTACCCTTTTGACCAACCCTGCTGATAGCAGTATCGGCATCATCGGCGGGGCGGACGGGCCTACCGCCATCTATGTTACCGATGGGGAGGATAGCAGCATGGGCATCATTGGCGGGGCGGATGGGCCCACTTCCATCTTTGTTGCGGATGGGGAGGGGAACAGCGCTTATGCCTACGGCCTGCAGATCGGGCCGGAGGGAGCCGTGGCAGGCATCAACCTGCCCAACCTTTCCGTCCATCCCATTTCCCAGGACACGCCTGCCTTTACCCACGGCCTGGCGGCGGAGGAGATTGCCGCCCTTACGCCCATCCCCTGGGTTTATATGGATTCCGACGTGGTCATTTCCGTCTTTGTGGAAGAAGAGGCGGAGGTAGAAAACCTCACCCTCCAGGATACCCTTCTGCGGGAGGATGGCAGCATCCTGTATCACGATGGGGAAGGGAGGCCCCTGGAGCAGGCGGCGACCCTTACGCCCCAGGAGATCGCGCAAGGGACCCTCTATACTTATATTCTGGAGCCCAGTATGGGAAATGCCCTGCTCTCTTCCTACGGCCCCCACGATACCCTCCGCTGCTTCAGCCTGCAATATACCCAGAATGGCCAGGCGTATGAAGCCTGCTTCGTCCTGCGTACGGCGGAAACCTTTTCTGTAACCGGAGAGGACGAACCCGCTGCAGCGGGGGAGGCTACGCCTCTGCCCACATCCCAACCGGAAGAAGGCAGCCAGCCCACCCCCCTGCCTACGGCCCAGGCGGACGGTAGCGCAACGGGCCAGGGCGCCAGCGGCGTGCAGGAGGAAGCGGATGCGGCAGCCGCACTACAGCAGCGCTTAATGGACTTGGGGTATTTGTCCGCCGCAGATCTTACGGGGCAATATGACGCGGCCACTAGGGCGGCAATCCTGCAATTTCAACAGCAGGTGAATGCCCTGGTGGCGGTGGAGACGCCCTTGCAGACGGACGGTTATGCGGGGCCGGAAACCAGATGGTTCTTATTCAGCCAGGTAGCCCCGCCGGCCTAGGGAGGGCGGATATTCCATGAAAAAGTGGCATTTTCGGCCGCTTTTTCTTTTGCAATC
>CALVLF010000127.1 GCA_944336625.1 uncultured Clostridia bacterium | reverse complement strand
AAATTCCACCCGTTCCTCCATGCTGCCGCTATAACCGGTATAATACAGCTGGCCCTGTGCAAGATAAATCCGCTGCACCAGGGAAGTGCCGGAGCAGTTCGCCCAATACAGCAGGAGCGGGATAAAAGAAAAAACAGCGGTAGCCATTAATAAAAAAAACGGCATCCGCAATAGCTGAATAGCCCCCAAACTCTGGTAATTTTTGGTGAGCACAAGCACGAACCCGGAAATAATGGAAACGCCAGGGCAAATCAGCAGGGCCAATACTTTCGGAAGCCGCAGATACCGTTTCCGGCGAACCGGATCGGTTTCCAGCACCAGGACATCCGCTTGGGCGGCCTTCTGTTTTTCCTTTGCGCGCTTCTGTGCGTATCCTGCTTTGTCGCCTTCGTATCCGGAAACCAGCGAAAGGACAAGGGGAACCATAAGAAGGAGCAGGGCGGTCAGGGCAATCGTGCAAATGAATGCATTGCTTGCAGCCCTTGACAATGGGGCAAATAGGACGATACAGACGAAGAGCGTCATCAGTTCCAAAATCAGCAGGTAGAACCCCACCGGCAGAAAGACATTTAAAAACCGCTTGCCTTTCAAGGAATATCGTTTGCCTTTTTCCAGATTCCGTAATCCTTTGCCCTGCATATATCCGGAGGTAAAGTCGGAAACCGTCTGCGCATTGGATAGGTTGGCAAATAAGAGCAAGGCAGTGGCGGCGAGCAGGGCGCCCTGACTTTTTTCGGCGATGTTTTTTGCCTGCCCTTTTATGGCAGCAAGAAAGGTTAAAATGATCTTGGCGATCAGAGTGAGATAGATCGGGCCCAACAGGATGAGAAACATCCGGAGGTCGAAAAGCATTCCTTCAGACAAGCCAAGCTGGCTGGCCGGCATAAGGGAGAGCAACAGGCCCATGCAGATAAATACCGCATAGGATACCACAACCTTAAGCAGCCATTTTCCTAATCGTAGGCTTCGCTTTTCCGGCATCCGGTTTTCCTCCCTTATAGCGCTTTGGCATTAGGCTTATTGGAAAATGACAGGCATCCGAAAGTCACCGCCAGAATATCGATTAAGCTTCGGAGGCTCAGATCGGGGATGTCGGCGTCAAACACCAGTGGCATAAAGAAGTTAAAGAGAATCAAATCCACCCCAAATAAAAGACAGCCTAAAATCACTGCCCGCTTTACCCGATTTTCATTGCGGATATAGAGATGCAGCCAAGCTACCGCACAGGAAATTGTAATGCCTGCCAATAGGCACCACAGTGCCGTTTCCAACGGTTTCGCATCAAAGGAAGCGTAAATGTCAAAGATGCAATATTGCATCATCCGCCCGGCAAAGAAGCAAGCAGTTACGGTCAGCGCCGGGAAAATGGGGAAGGGCAGCTTCGCTTTATCTGGCCGCTGTACAGGGTTTCCAAACAGCCATCCAAGCAGCAGGCCCATAACCAGCAAGGCCAAGCTATCTGCTACCGGATACGTGAGCCGGTCAATCGGTGCAACATGCGGCAAAGGTTCCAAAAGATAAACAATCCACACCGCGCAGCAGGAAAGGCCATATTTCAGCCCCTGCAAGATTCGATTCCCGTGCAACTGATTCCGGATAAGCAAGAATAAGGCGGCAATTAGGGAGTAAGCGAAAATTCCATAGAGAGTAAAAGCCAGGGGCATCGTCCCGTTTTGTGCGAAAACGCTGGGCGCCAGGACCGTTTGCACGCCAGGCGGGATGGAAAGCTGCCCCATGATGCGGACGATAGTGGTGGCAAGCCCAATCAGCAGGATTTTCAGCATATTTTTAATTGTGCTGCTCATAGCATTTCGCTCTGTATTTCCCCAATAATCGGTTCCAATGCACCGAAATCTGTAAAATCCACCTGTTTCCCATAGGTTTCTATGAGCGCCCGGTTCTCCGCCGTTTGTTTTTCAAGGGGCGCCTTGCGCAAAGATTGGTATAGCAGTTTCATCATCGTCCGGTGGCCGAAAGAGAGCTTTTGGTAATGGATTCCGCCACGGAGATGAAAAATCTTCGCCTGGGCGAGCAGCTCTGGGGGGAGCTGCCTTTGCAGAGATGCATAGATGTTCCCCTGGTTTTCCGAATCTTTGGGGTCGGCCAGCCCCACAGTAACGAGGAACAGCTTTTGCCCATCCTGAAGGGAATAGTTCCGCAGGGTTTTCGCCAGGCCCAGGACGCCGCCAGCATACAATCCTCCCATATAGATAATGGTTTTCATAGGGGAAAGATTTGGCGCTTGCTTATAGCTGACTGCTGGAATACCGGTTTGTGCAGACAGCTTTTCCGCATATCGGCGGGTGCTTCCATACTGGCTGCCGTAGATGATGATACGTTCCATAACGGTCCTCCTATGCACTGTGCTATTTCTCCCGTTTCAAAAGTGCGAAAAGAAAGCGGCCTTGAAACAGGGACGATAGGATCATAAAGATATTCGCGATGGGGATGAACAGGAAAGAGGGTATCATGACCCGCGTAAATTGGTCGGTCAATACTTGCTCCCGGCGAATAGCCGACGAGAGACGTGCCATACAAAACAATACGCCGCTGTTGAGAAAAAGCCATGTGAATATTTGGATGGCGAAGGAACGCCACAATCCGCTTGGAACGATACCGGTGCTGAAAAAGGATACCGCCATTTGCAGCAGAATGATTCCAATCAGAATGGGATAGACGGTTCCCAATACCCGGAGCATCACCCCGCCGCCGATTCCGATTCCCCCACCCCAAGTGATTCCGGCCCTTTCGCACCATGCCTGAAGCATATGTAAGGCGGGACGGTTTTGCTTTCCTTCGACAAAACCGTTATTGGAAACTGCGTACAATCGGAACCTGCAAGAGTGATTTTTGCAGTATTTTTCGGCTTGACTGAGAAATTCCATCACATGGGATGGAAGGCCATCCACATAGAGCGGTACAAAAAAGCATACCACATCCATGCCGGGAAACAGTTCCAGCGCTCGCTGAAAATCCTGCCGGCTGTTGATAGATACCGTTTTTTTTCGGGTACCCGGAAGAAACAGGGAAAACAATCCTGCGAAGAAACGAGAGGCGCCCCCCTTTTTCTTGGGGCTTGCATGCAGGATTAGAACGTGCATAAGCCTGCCTCCTGTAACTGTTCAATATTTTCCAAGAAGATCATTTCCACTTTCTCATAGTCCAGATTCAGACGGTTGCGCTCGACAATCTCTTTGGCTGTTTCCTGTTCAAATTTTGTGCATTCCCCGTAAAAGTAAACACGCAGCAACTTTCGGCGTGGATAGCGGCTGATGTGGTGGGTTTGCCCGCCCCGCCAGGTGAAAAGCGGGAGAGAGCTCCCAATCGCACGATCCAAAATGGCTTTGACAGGGCTGCTATATCCTCCGTAACAGCACCGGCTGATGATGATCAGTGGATCGCTCTGGCCAATGCATGCGCCAATGTGCTGTAGAGAATCCTTCATTATGCAAAACCCAGCGTTCTTTAGCCAACACTTAAAACAACCGCGGCAGGGACTATACTGATTGTTCGCATGAACGACAACCGAATCCTTATCCGGCTTCCCGGCAGAAAAGGTTATTCCTTCACCAAGGTCGTGGATGATCACTTTCATAGGCCGGTTTCTCCTTAAAAAATGCCTTTTCAGCGCCCTTTTGCATCGAACGTTGCTGTCTGGTTTGCCGAAGTGTTTGTGATAAATAGCCCAGAAAAACGTGTACTATATTTCATCTTATCACAAACATACTGTTCTTAGCGAACTAGAATAATCCATTCTGATTATATAATGCGCAATATAAAGCGATTATCCCTTTTTGTTTAAATCTGTGTAAAAATATATTGCACATCGAGACCGCAAAGGTACAGCCGTGCCTACATGCTGGATATATTTTACGAATAGTATGCCGGAAAAACAGGCAAAAAGATACGCAGTATGTTTCGGAAAAACGAGATATCTGATGCTTCATGGATAACCAATCCGCTCCGCTATGGAGTTATGGGAAAGGCCCAAAAAGCTGCCAAGCGTTCTAGCGCTCTTAACAGCCTGGGCCTGTTCAAATATTTCTTCGCATATGTGCGGCAGCGTATGTGAGTATAAATAGGCCCGGATTTTTTAATCCGGGCTGCGGCTAATCGTTGGGCATATGGAATTCCAACCGTCTGCGGATCGGCAGATCAATAGAATGTAGCCACTTCTTTCTCCGGCTTTTTACCGGGTACAATATCCACAATTTTCAGAACGGGTCCCTTCCGGCCATAGACCCGGTGATATCGAAGTTCCACGGTTGCCGTGATCTTTGCCCAGCCGCGGTGTTCAAGTTTTTCCTGGATAAGAGCCGGATCCCATTCACAGACCAGGGCCGAATAGGATATATCCTCTACGCAACAGGTCATTACATGGCGGCCAGCTAGGAAACAGCCGCTGGGCAGTTTCCTGGAAAGGCCAACCAGGGCCGTAAACCGTATGGTTTTTCCTTTGTATTTATCCATCTCCTCTAGAATATCCCGGTACCATATGGCATAATCGTCATCTTCGATTTCGACAACGGGTGCTTCCAAATCAAAGGGGAGAGGGTCTTCTATCTCGTCATATTCCACCTTGCCATCCGGCCATTCAAAGGCGATGGAGCAGCGCCGGTTCAAGCCCCGTACAATCTTATGGAATTCCAGCTTATCCGTCTTCTCGCTGGTCCTGTTGAAAACCACAAGCTCGCAGGCCTGGATCTTATCCACTACCAGGGCCCGCATGTTGGTATTATACTGGAGAAAGGTGCCGGCATCCACGAACAGAAAGTTCTGATAGATGACCCAGGCAGCCGGCATGGCCGCAAAAAGGTCCTTCATGGGCCACATGCCGTTATATTCCAGCACAACCCGCTGGATATGATACTGCTTTTGCCAGCCTTCCAGCTTACTGGGCGTAAGGTCCTCCAGCCGGTCTAGGGCTTTCATGTATACATTTCGATTATCCGCGAATTCCGAAGGCTCGAATTCCTCAATCCCTTCCTCACATACTAGGAGGAGGGTACGCTCACCTTCATTGAAGCGGGCATCCGAGAGGGTTTCCTGGATGAATTTTGTCTTACCCGCTTCCAGGAAGCCGGTAAACAGATAAACGGGAATCTCCTGCCGGGCCATGGTTATACCTCAAAAAGCGCCTTCAGGCTTTCTTCTTTCAGTTCCGCGCCGATCACGCACAAACGCCCCGTTACCCCTGGATAGCCCTTGCGCACCTGGATATCGCCAGGAACATAGTCAAAGTGCAGCCAGCCTTCCGTGCCAGCTACGATGCCCTTTGCCCGCAAAACCTGGCCATAGGCCCCGGAATCCAGCTGCGCTAGCATGGCCTGCAGGCCGGGTTCGGAGAAGGTCTTGGCTGTTTCCACGCCCCAACTATTGAACATCTCATCCGCATGATGGCCATGATGATGGTGGTGGCCACAGGAACAAGCTTCATCCTGCCCATGTTCATGGCCATGATCGTGCTCATGCTCGTGCTCGTGCGTATGTTCGTGTTCATGCACATGGTCGTGCTCGTGACCATCATATTCTTCCTCTGCTAGAAGCTCCAGGGCACTTTCCAGGGTTTCCCGGTGTTCCATGGCTTCCAGAATCTGGGCGCCGGTGAGGGAAGCCCAGGGGGTTGTGACTAGGACGGCGGCGCCGTTATGCTGGCGCAGAAGGGATATACAGGCTTGCAGCTTGTCCTCTGAAATGCCGTCCGTCCGGCTCAGAACGATGCAGCCCGCGTGTTCAACCTGATCATTAAAGAATTCGCCGAAATTTTTCATATACATTTTGCACTTGGTGGCATCCACGACGGTGGTGAAGCTGTTGAGCTGCAGCTCCCCATTGTCCACATTTTGGACGGCGCGGATTACGTCGCTCAGCTTGCCAACGCCGCTGGGCTCTATAAGGATGCGGTCCGGATGGAACTGATCCACTACCTTTTTTAGGGCGGCCGTAAAATCCCCCACCAGGGAGCAGCAAATGCAGCCGGAGTTCATTTCCGTGATCTCTATGCCGGCATCCTGCAAAAAGCCGCCGTCGATACCGATCTCGCCAAATTCATTTTCGATCAGCACCAGCTTTTCGCCGGCATAAGCCTCTGCTATGAGCTTTTTGATCAGAGTTGTCTTGCCTGCGCCCAAAAAGCCGGAGAATATATCTACTTTTGTCATAATAAACTTAGCCTTCTTTCCAACAATTTCTTTCAAAGGGATTATACCCCCCTGGCCTTTACATTACAAGGCTGCCATATAAATTTTACGATCCATCCGCTGCAAGAATTATAATCGATGACAGGCAAATGAAAGCTGGTGTATAATAAAAGCAGTCCATCCCATAGGAAGGGCGCGGATTTAATCCCATCATTTTAAGAAGAAGGTACCGGTTATGGCTATAGAAACGCGGGAATACCCCCGTTATACGGTAACGGCAAAGGCAGAGCGCGCCCTCCGGAATGGACACCCCTGGGTTTATGGCGCGGAGATCACCAATATGGAAGGAAAAGCTGCGGATGGAGATCTGGCGGATGTCATCTCGCAAAAGGGTGTATATCTGGGCACGGGCTTTGTAAACAGCCACTCCAAGATCCTGGTGCGCATCCTTTCCCGCAATGCTAACGATCGCTTTGACGAAGCCTTTTTTCGGCGCCGCATCGCTTATGCCCTGGATTACCGCCAAACGGTCATGATGGGGGAGGATTTCACATGCTGCCGCCTGATCTTTGGGGAGGCAGACCAGCTCCCGGGGCTGACGGTGGATCGGTTTTCCGATATCCTGGTAGCCCAGACCCTGTGCCTGGGCATGGAGCAGCGCAAGGGGATGCTCTTCCGCCTGCTGGTGGAGGAGCTGGAAAAGCGGAGCTGTAAGGTACGCGGCCTATATGAGCGCAACGACATTGCTCTGCGGGAAAAGGAAGGCCTAGAACAGGGGAAGGGACCCTTTATCATGGCGGGCCTGGAAAAAGAGCTGGATGGCCACGTGGAGATCTGTGAAAACGGGCTCTATTATGATGTGGACTATTGTAACGGCCAAAAGACCGGCTTTTTCCTGGATCAAAAATATAATAGGCAGGCGGTGGCGCGGCTGGCGAAAGGCCGGCGGGTATTGGACTGCTTTACCCACACCGGCGCCTTTGCCCTCAATGCGGCCCGGGGCGGGGCAGAGTGGGTAACCGCCGTGGATATATCCGCTCAGGCCATCCAGATGACCCAGGCGAATGCTGCCCGCAATGGCGTGGAGAATATGGATTTTCAGGTGGCGGATGTATTTGACCTGCTGGAAGCCCTCTGCAGCGCAAAGGAACGTCCCTATGATTTTATCATCCTGGATCCGCCGGCCTTTACCAAATCCTCCGCCACGGCCCGCAGCGCTTTCCGGGGATACAAGGAGATCAATCATCGGGCCATGCGGCTTCTTCCCCGGGGCGGATATTTAGCTACCTGTTCCTGCTCGCACTTTATGAAGGAAGATATGTTCCGGCAGATGTTGCATGAGGCATCCTTTGACGCCAATCGTACCCTCCGGCAGATTGAGGCCCGCCAGCAGGGCCCGGATCATCCCATCCTTCCCGACGTGCCAGAGACGGACTATCTCAAGTTCTTTCTTTTTCAAGTGATCTGAAAGGAGAAAATCATGGCATTCTGGGTTTATATGCTGGTTATGACGCTGCTCATCCCGCTCATTCTAGAGGGGGCTGGGTTTCTGTTGGAAAAATATCCGCCCAAATCCATCAACTGGGCTTATGGCTATCGCACCCGGCGCTCCTGTAAGAATAAAGAAACCTGGGCCTTTGCCCAGGTCTATTGCGGCAGGCTCTGGCAGCGCATGGGGTGGCCTCTGTTCCTCTGCACCTTGGTGATCATGCTTTTCCTGCGCGGACAGGGGGAAGCGGTGACTGGTACGGTAGGTGCGGCCTTAGTAGGGGTTCAGATCGGATTCATGCTCCTTTCCATCGTTTTTACGGAAAGGGCGCTGAAAAAGAACTTCGATGCGAATGGAGAGCCCACTTCTCGTTAAAATACGAAGCTGTACATACAAATGCCGGTTATAGCCCCCAGGGTCGCCCCTACAACCACCTGAAAGGGCGTATGGCCAACGAGCTCCTTCAAATAGTTCTCGTCCTTAAAAAGTTCCTTTAGGGCTCCATACTGCATGAGGCGGTTGAGGATCTCCGCCTGCCGGCCCGTTTCCAGGCGGACGCCCCGGGCATCGTGGATTACGATGGCGGCGAACAGGACCGATATGGCAAAGGCGAAACTATCCGGCCCATATTCCGCCCAGGCGGCCACCACCAGGGCTAATACAGTAGCGGCATGGGAACTGGGCATCCCGCCGCTGCCAAAGAGCCGTTCTACCTTAAACTCATGATTGAGCAGCGCATATAAGATGGCCTTTAGAACCTGGGCCACGGACCAGCCGGCCAGGGCAGTCATCAGTACGCCATTGTGGAGGAGCAATTCAAATTCTTGTAACACAATTCTTCCTTTCCGCTTATAGTTTTATCAATTATACCATGCTATAATACTTATAGTACAATCGTAATCGCAAGACTTTATCAAGATTTAATAATTCTTTGCCAGCCTATGGCCGGGTAGCCAAACAAAAGAAGGCGCCCTTGTGCTGGGAAGGCTTTCCGCATGCAACAATGCTTCCAACTTAGCCCATACTTTAAATAAACCATGAAGGAGGCCACTATGGAACTGAAAGGCAGTAAGACCGAGAAAAATTTGCAAACCGCTTTTGCGGGCGAGTCGCAGGCGCGCAATAAGTATACCTATTTCGCCAGCGTCGCCAGGAAAGAGGGCTATCAGCAGATCGCAGAAATTTTTGAAAGAACCGCTTCCAATGAAAAGGAGCATGCAAAGCTGTGGTTCAAAGCCCTGAACGGGATAGGCAATACGGCTACCAACCTGCTTCACGCTGCTGAGGGGGAGAACTACGAGTGGACGGATATGTATGCTACCTTCGCAAAAGAAGCCGAAGAAGAAGGTTTTGTAGAGCTTGCGGCCCAGTTCCGCGCCGTGGGCGAAATTGAAAAATCCCATGAAGAGCGCTACCGCAAGCTTCTACAGAATGTAGAGATGCAGGCGGTTTTCGCTAAGGCGGATGAGACCATGTGGGAATGCCGGAATTGCGGACACCTGGTCATGGGAAAAAAGGCGCCGGAGGTATGCCCGGTTTGCAATCATCCTCAGAGCTACTTCGAAGTGCGTGCGGAGAACTATTAACCGAGTGTGTAAAAAAGCGCCCGCTTGGGCGCTTTTTATTATAGAAAAAGTACCCCATGCAGCAGGAAGGCGGGGAAAGCCGGTATATAAAAATACCGGTCATGGTGGCACCATGACCGGTAAACTCTGCACAAGGGAAATCAGCTTATGCTCAAATACTGGGTGGCAACGAAAACAATCTTTCCGTCGTACTCAATCATGCTCCATTCGTTACCTGCGTCTGCAATGTAGCTAACCGTTGTATTCAGCGGGAGCTGCATCACGGCATCGCTGGAGGTGGAGGCGCTGGCCCGGCCATTTAGGTTGTCCGTCGTCACGGTTGCATCTCGGACGGTATAATTCTCCACCAGGCGGATGTATAGATTGGAAACGTAGGCTTCGCTGCCATTATATAGGACGCTGGCCCAGGAATTCCCTACGTCATCATCGATAACGTAAACTTTTTCATTCAGTGCGAGGGTACCAAGAACGGTATCGTCACGATCGGAACTCGGTTCACTGCGGATATTCACCTCATCCCTGGTGGCATAGGCTACAGCCGTGGCGCCGGTGGGAATCGTGCCTGCCGCAACGCCGCCGCCGGTAGTGCCAGCAGCATCGCCGGTAGAAGCCGCAGTGGAATAGTTAACGGTAAAAGTCTCCCGCGCAATGGCGTAGCCGTTTTTCCTGGCTTCTACGTTGATCGTCTGCGTACCCTCTTCCGTCAGGGTATAGGTGCCTTCAAAAGCGCCGGCTTCATCCACGGTGAGCTGCATGTCGTTTACATAGACAGCGCTGGTGGGGTCATCTACAGTACCAGAAATGGTAACATCCGGCGAAGCCGTATCGAAGGAGGACGTATTGGGCGAGGTTACGGAAATATTCAGGGTGGGCACGTTGATGACGATGGGCTCCGAGAAGGTAACCGGCGTCTCCGTGCCATCCTTGGAGATTACGGTAATATCCGGATAGACTTCCAGCGTTTCTCCTTCAATAGGCTCGCTGGGAATCCAAACGGCTTCTGGCACATTCAATACGATGCTGGAGCCAGTGACCGGGCTTTCGTTGAAAATAGAGCCGCCCTGGAAGCGAACAATGCTGTTACGCTTGGCATAGATGGTTATATTGTAAGCGGGAACGCCGCTGTCGGTAACCGTCCGTTCCACAACAGGCTCCTGCGTAATGGGAGAGCTGTTGAAGATATTGCTGAAAAATCCGCCCAGGCTTCCGTAGGTCCTGCTGGCCATAACAGCCCCCAGAACGAGAAGGGCCACGATTAAAACGGCTGCCACAATCCAAAAGATCAGGCTGCGGTCCAGAGCAAGGCCGCCCCGTTTGCGGGAACGCCTTGAACTGGCAGGCCTGGAAACCAAGGGTTTGGCGGCAGGCCCTTTTTTGCGGCTTTTACGGCGGGGACGATCGTCTTCATCCTCTTCGTAATTGTAGGAAAACATATCGTCATCGATAGGATCCGCATACTTTATGCCAGCCGTAGCGCCGGCAGGTTCCGAGGCATAGGCGGGTGCAGCAGAAGCGGCCTGGGCTGTTACGGGTTCGCCCAGCTTATAGCCGCAGCTGTTGCAGAAGCGCTGGCCATCGGGCAGGGTAGCGCCGCAGTTGGGGCAGGCAATGCTGGAGGAAGCCTTAGAATAGGTACGCACGGAATTCCGCTTTTGCGGGTTGGAAGTTTGCACGGAGTTACGGCGAACGGAAGAGGCTGCTGCCGCCGGTTTGTTTTCGGAAGCTTCCTGCCGGGGCGTTTCTTGGGATGGCGCATTGAAACGGGAGCGGAAGGACTGGGGTTTAAAATCCTTGGGGATATCATCCTCGCTGACCGTATTGGCACTGAAATCCGGCTTGGACCAATCCGGGGAAGCTACGAAGTCCCAGGTACGCTGCTCGCGGGCACCTCCTTCCTTATGCTCCACCAGATCGGCGGATTCTGTGAGGGGCGCGGCGCAGTTTTCACAATATTCGAGGTAATCCTCATTGTTTGCGCCGCAAACCTTGCATTTCATAACTAATACCCTCCTGTAAGGATAATCGAAGACCATCATAGTCTTTGATCATTATAGCAAATTGGCCAAGCTATGCAAAGTCTTTCGATCTAATATTTTATAAACATTCTATAAATTAAGCCTTTTTGGGGCTCTAAATATGGTATAATCTAGTGGATTTCCAGGAAAAAATAGAAAAGTATTTTCGGAGGAGGGGTATGATGCATTCCAGAAGGGGAGCTGTTCTAGTCATATGCGCGCTTTTATGCCTATGCAGCTGCAGTAAGGAAGTGGAGACGGATCCTTATGACGGCTATTCCCTGCCGGCGGCGCAGCAGCAAGGCGGCAGCCCGCTGCCGGAGGCAAATGCCTTTTCGTTGGATATAGCAGCCGGCGGAGAGGTTACGACCCTATCTCTACATTTCAAAACGGGGAGCCGCATGAGCGGCACGGAGGCAGAAGCAGAAGCGGCCCATCTGCCGCCCTATACCCTTTGGCAGACGGGAAATCCATCCAGGCTTATGCTTCAGGTGGAGGAGTTGGCCTATTGGGATTACGAACGCAGGGATATACATCCCCAGGGCTTTGTGAAAGGCGTTTTTCGCTATGAACAGCCTCCTGCGGAATCCGTGGAAGCCGGGGAACAAACGGAGGATGAGCCATATTCCGTCCTCTGTTTCCAGCTTCAGGGAGCAGCGGCGCTGCAAACGCAGGAAGAAGGGGGCGAGCTGATTATACGTATCATCCCTTATGCGCCCGAGGATGCGGGAGCCGAAGGGGAGGAGACAGGCGCATGGTACCTTACCGGGAATGCCTTACGGGATTATTCCGACGGAACCCTGGCAGGCCCGGAGGGCCTGACGCCCACATTTGCTGCGGACCTTACCCATGTCCTTCTGATCTCCTCGCCCTATTCCTCACAGATCGAAGCGGACCTGGCCCGGCGCCAGCTTTTGGAAAACAATCCGGATGCAGTGCCGGCGGAATGGTCTACCGTCTATTTGGAAGCAGGGGAGCTGCCCGCATTTGATCCGGCAAGCCAGTATCAGGCCGCCTATGAAGAGGCAGTTCTCCGAAGGAGCGGCAGAGCTGGCACGGCGGTGGTCTACTTGGCAAATGGGCTCTACTTATGCCCTGCACCCCGGCGGATCGGCGGCGGAGCCCTGTATTCCAAGCGGATCACCCAGGGAATGGGCGATATGGCTTATAGCTATGAACAGCTGTATCTGCGAAGCAGCCAGGGAACGGATAAACCCTTGCTGGACTATGAATTCACAGCGGTGGAGCAGGCGGTTTTCTCCCCGGATGGGCGGCGGCTGGCCGTTCTGGAACGGGCTGCAGAGCGCACTAACCTGTATATTATAGACGTGGATGCCCGCGAGGTGACAGCTGAGCTAAGCAGGGCAGGCTTTGGGGATACGGTTAGCGCCCTGTGCTGGGATGGTATGGGCAGCACCCTTTTCGCCATCAGCGGAAGCGGCGAGATGCAGGTGAATGCTTATGATTTCAACGTACCGGATGAAACAAAGCGCCATACCATTGTAGACCGGGACGGGGCCAATGAAGGATATATCGGTTATTGCGGCGGCGAAGTCTATTTTTCGCAGAGCGAGATGGAAGGGGATATGATCTACCGGATCAAACCAGAAGGGGGCGTTCGTAAGGAATTCCGTCCGGGAAGCGCTTTTGCCCTTTCGCCCAATAATGCCTATATGGCCATAAGCGATGCATCCGGCGTAACAGGTTCCGGGCCTAATGGGCTGGTCCTTCTGAATATGGCAACCGGCGAGGTGGAGGCAGTGCCTGTGGATTTTCCCGTATACGAGTTTTTGTGGGATCAGGAAGGCACAAAGCTATATTACTTTGAAAACCGCCTATCTGGCGGCCTGGGGGAGGAGGCTGGGGAGGATACCGAAAACGGTCCGGATACCCCGGCAGATCCCTATCCATATACCCTCTGGGCCTACGATTTAACCACAAAAGCTTCTCGTGCCATATGTGATCTGCCCAGTACCCAGGTATTTGCCTCTGAAGAGGCGGAAAGGCTGCTTTTCAATTATACGGACGAAGAAACCATGGGAGAAAAGATACGGGCAACCTATTGGATTGATACGGACGCCGGCACTGCTTAAGGGAATATACTTTACAAAAAGCCCATTTTAGGCTAAAATAATCCTGAAAAACGCAGAGTAGGATTTCGCGCGTGTCATGCTTGCGCATGGCGAGTGCCGCCTGGACGGGGAGTTGCCGGGCGGACGAATAGCCGGGCTTCCGGCTTGCGGTGCGAACTCCGCATCCCGCTGCTGCATAAGGATGCACTTGGCCTCCTCGTGTAGTAGAAAATACAAGGAGGCTTGTTTTATGGAAAAAAATGGAGAATCTTTTAACGTTCTGCCTGTCACCCGAAAGGTTACCATTTGCGCTCTGTTGGCAGCCCTAGGGTCGGTGCTAGGCATATTGTCCATTCCCTTGCCGGCGGTTTCAGCTGCCGGCTATTCTCTGAAAGTGGGCATAACGGTTCTTCCTGTTATTATGGCGGGCGTTCTCTATGGCCCGGTATATGGGGGAATCGTGGGGGCAGTGGTGGATTTTCTGCCGGCCCTGCTCTTTCCTAAGGGGCCATTGGTGCCCTGGTTTACCCTGATCGGCGCCCTGTTTGGCGTAATTCCGGGCCTGTTTTTCTTGTATGGGCAGAAGCCCACCATAAAGCGCCTTTTTACCGCTATTCTAACAGGGCAGTTTCTTTGTTCCGTGGTTTTGAATACGCTGCTGCTGATGTGGCTTTATGGCCTCCCATATCAGATCGTCTATGTACGGTTGCTGAACCAGGCTATTATGGTTCCCATCTATACGCTTGCTGTATATGGATCCCTGCGCCTTCTGGAAAAGGGAAAGATAATTTACAGGTAACCGCTGTTATAATAAATAAGCGTGCTGGGAATACTTTCAGATAAGAAAAAGGGAAAGATGGAGGTATGGCCCTATGCGTACGGTGCACTGGAAAGAAGCAGGCAGCAGCCAGAAACAGGATATTGCGGCAGCGCTGGCCCAGTGGAAAGCAGCGGAGCGCTATTTCGAAAGCGTGCAGGAAAGCGATCTGATGGATTATGCCATCTATCAAATGGAAGCGGCCCGGCGGAAATATATCCTGCTGCTTCGGCGGTATAACCAGGAAACGGCTGTGGGAGACTGAATAGAGCCCGCCCTGGCTGGCAGCATTTTAAAAGCCTTGCGCGTGCAGGGCTTTTTTACGTTGCGGCCCTGGGGAATTTCCGCGGGAACAGAATGCATTATGCCCCGCTTGCAATGTTTCGCGGAATGGATTATAGTAAATCCGCATAGAAATTAAGATGTTGACCCTGAAAAGGAGCGTATTACGATATGGATACTTTGCTTTTGCTGGTTTTCTTCGGAGCCGGCCTGCTGGTGCTCTGGATCATATGCAAGCTTCTGGCTGTTCCGGTGCGTATTTTAGGGAAGCTGGTGCTCAATGCCGTCGTAGGTGCCATTATACTGATCGTTATTAATTTTATTGGGGGCTTGGTCGGGTTTTCTCTGCCGATTACTCCATTCTCTGCCCTGCTTACCGGTGTATTTGGATTGCCAGGGGTACTCCTTCTGTTTATTTTTCAGCAGCTGCTATGAAATTCGGTTGCGTGGAATTTTCAAATGATGTAAAATCATGGGACGAGACTTTCGTCCCGTTTTTATAAATAAAGATAGGGTGGGGGGATAGTGTGACAAAGCTTTTAATACGCTTATTTATAAAAGAAGGCGGCAATCCTTCTGGTGGGCCAGCGCGGGAAGCCTACGGGCGGCTGGCAGGGATCGTGGGAATTGTTTGTAACCTCCTTTTAGGCGCGCTGAAGTTTTTGATCGGCTTTTTGACCGGTTCCATTGCCATTCAGGCAGACGGGGTGAACAATCTTTCCGATGTGGGGAGTAATGTAGTTACGCTGATCGGCTTTCACATGGCTGGGAAGCCAGCGGATAAGGAACATCCCTTTGGGCATGCCCGGGTAGAATATATTGCGGCACTGGTTATTTCCTTTTTAATTCTGCTGGTTGGCTTTGAGCTGGGCAAGGAATCCGTGCTCAAGATCATTGCGCCGGAACCCGTATCCTTTACCCTTGCATCCATAGCGGCGCTGGTTCTTTCCATCCTGATTAAACTGTGGCTGGGCCGGTTTACGGCTGCCATTGGGAGAATTATCGATTCTGCCGCCATGAGCGCCGCAACGGCGGACAGCATGTGCGACGTGATCAGTACGGGAGCCATTCTGGCCTGTACGCTGGTTGGCTATTTTACCAATATAAACCTGGATGGTTATGTGGGGGTGCTGGTAGCGGGCTTCGTACTGTACAGCGGCATAACCATCCTGCGGGATACCACCAGCTCCCTCATGGGAGAAGCGCCTTCCCAGGAGCTGGTGCAAAATCTGAGCCAGAGCCTTCTTTCCTATGATGGCATTGAAGGGCTGCATGATATTATGATCCACAGCTACGGGCCCGGCCGGACGATTGCCAGCGCCCATGCGGAGGTGCGGGCGGATTCCAACATCGTAGCCATCCATGAGACCATAGACAGGGCAGAGCGGGAAGTGGGAGAAAAACTGGGGCTTCTTCTGACGATTCATCTGGATCCGATTGAAACCGACGATTCCCTCACCGGTTCCGTCCGTAAAAAAATGGAAAAGCTCATCCAGGATGTGGACCCCAAACTTCGCTTTCATGATTTTCGTATGGTTCGGGGGGAAATGCAGACGAACCTTATTTTTGATATCGTAGTTCCCCCGGGCACCCCGGCAGAGCAAATCCTTACCTATAAGGAGAAGATCCGGCAGGGAGCGAAAAAAATAGACCCTACCTATATCTGCGTCATCGATGTAGATATGGACTATTGCGGGGTACTATAACGTACTTTATAAAAGATCCGGAGAAATTTACATAATATGCGCGGCTCCCTTCCCTTGACAGCATATATACAAGGCTCATAAAATAATAAAAGGCGGCTTTTAGGCCGCAAACCAGGTACCAGCAAGCGAGGTAATCTTTCATGAAAGCAATTACAGCCATCATCCTTGCGGCGGGAGAAGGAACCCGCATGCATTCCCGCAAGCAGAAGACGCTCCATGAGATCTGCGGCAAAAGCATGCTGGAATGGGTCCTGTCCGCCTGTGAAAACGAGGTCACGAACAAGCCTATCGTAGTGACAGGGTTCGACGGAGACAGCGTGCGGAAGCATCTTGGCAGTCGTGTGCGTTATGTGGAGCAGGAGCATAAAGACTCCATTGCAGAAGGCGTATTAAATGCCCTGCCTGCCATCCCCGATCAAACGGGGTATTTGTTGGTTATTCATGGAAATCTTCCGCTGCTGCAGCGGAATACGGTTCGGATGCTGGTTGATGCGGCACAGGGCGTAGCTGCATCTAGGCTTGTGTATTGTGAAGAAGACGAAGAAACCCGCATCTGCCCGGCCTTTTGCTTCGAAATCAACTATTTGCGCCATTTTATGGAGCAGGATCTGCCCCACGATGTAACGGCGGAGCAGTTTATCCGTTCTTTGCGCATGGAGGGGGAACGGGTTGTGGATGTTTATGCCCCCCCCCTGGAGTGTATAATGGTTTCGGATAGGGCCAGCCTGTGGGAATGTACCAACCTGCGGCAGCAGGCTATTAATGCCCGCCATATGGAGCGGGGAGTTACCTTTATCGATCCTACCCAGGCATATATCGATGCAGATGTTACCATCGGGGAGGATACGGTTATCTATCCCGGGGTTATCCTTCAGGGGAGAACCAGCATCGGCCGGGATTGCGTGATTTATAATGGCTGCCGCCTGCGGGATACCGCCGTTGGCGATAATTGTGAACTGGCCGCTGTTGTAGCCCAGGAAGCTGCGGTGGAAGACGGTACCACAGTGGGCCCGTATGTACGGCTTCGCCCCAATGCGCATTTGGGCAAGAAGTGCAAGGTGGGCAATTTCGTAGAGATTAAAAACTCCACAATTGGGGAGGGCGGTAAGGTAGCCCATCTTACCTATATCGGCGACGCAGATATAGGCCAGCGGATCAACGTGGGCTGCGGAACGGCATTCGCCAATTATGACGGCGCATATAAGTACAGGACAGTGATTGGAGATGATGTCTTTTTAGGCTGCAATACCGCTCTGGTCGCCCCTGTAAAGCTGGGGAACCGGGCCTATACTGCTGCAGGTTCCACCATTACGAAGGATATACCCGAGGGGCAGCTGGCTATCGCTCGGGCCCGGCAGTCTAATATCGAGGGATGGAAGGCTCCGAAAAAGGATAAGTAGAGGTACAGCCTTTGACCATTGCGATCAACGGGACGAATATATATTATGAAAGGCAAGGGGCGGGAAAACCCGTTCTTTTGCTTCATGGCTGGGGTGCCAGCACCGAGGCCATGCAATCCATAGCGAGCTGCGTTGCGGCCCTGGGACGGGAGGCCATCAGCCTGGACTTTCCCGGTTTTGGCCGGAGTGATAATCCGCCAGGGCCTTGGGGCGTTCCGGAATATGGGGCTTTTGTGCGGGAGTTTATGGCAGCCCTGTCCATACAGGGCTGCGATGTGATCGCCCATTCCTTTGGAGGGCGGGTTGTTATCTTCCTGGCTAGCGAGCTGCCTGCGCTGTTTAATCGACTGATCTTGGTAGATGCAGCCGGCATCAAACCCCGGCGGGGCCCTCGCTATTATTTCCGCGTTTATACCTATAAGCTGGGCAAGCGCCTGCAAAGGATAGCCTGGCTGGACCGGCTGCTGCAAATCAGCCAGCGGCAAAAGAATGCAGGCTCGGAGGAGTATAGGCAGCTCAGCGGGGATATGCGGGCTACCTATGTGAAAACCGTGAATCTGGATCTTTCCCCAAGGCTGTCCGCCATCGAAAATGAAACGTTGCTGATTTGGGGGGAAAAGGATACAGCTACCCCCTTGTGGATGGGCAAAAAGATGGAGCGGGAGATAAAAAACGCGGGCCTTGCCATCATCCCTGGGGCCGGGCATTTTTCCTATGCAGAGGATTATCCCCGGTTTTGCTCCATTCTGAAGATTATGTTTGCAAGCGAGGAATAGAGGATGTCAACCACGGAATTGCTTATTAATATCGCCTTCTGGGTTTACCTGGCCCTAGATAGCCTGGCTGTGGCTGCTGCCGCCATTCCCTTTGTGCATATGCTCCAGCTGGAAAGCTACCAGGGCCCCATGTATTGCAAATGGGTCCGCAGGCATATGGGAAAGTGGACGGTATATATTCTGGCAAGCTGTATGGGGTTCCTGCTCCGGCTGGCGGGCCAGTTCCTGGGGGAGGGCCTGGGCACGGCGATTTGGCGCCTGGGGGATTTCCTCTATACCGTATTGATGGCTGCCTTTGGCATTTCTGCCATAAAAGGGCAGAAGCAGGCCGTAAAGCCTCTGCGTTATACGGCCAGGGTTAAGCGCCTTTTTGTTCCACTGCTTTTGCTGGCTTTCCTGGGGCCTCTGCTCCGGTTCCTGTTGCAGATGCGTTATACGAACCTGCTAAACCAGGGCATCCAGCCCTGGGGCGGCTGGATGGATTATGGCTTTTGGCCTGAGCTGATCCGGTTCCTGCCGGGCCTGCTGCTTCCCCTTACGGTGCTTCTGGCCCATCTGATTACCTGGCCGCTGGAAAAGCTGATTCAGGGCTGGTATATCCAGGACGCAAAAAAACGGCTCCAGGCCAATCCGGATTTGATTCGCATCGGCATTACAGGAAGCTTTGGAAAGACTTCCACAAAATATATCCTGGGGACGATCCTAGAGGAAAAATATAATACCCTGTTTACGCCGGGCAGTTTTAATACCACCATGGGGGTGACCCGGGTGATTCGGGAAAGCCTGCAGCCGGAGCATGCCGTATTCATTGCGGAAATGGGCGCCCGGCATAAGGGGGATATTGCGGAGCTCTGCCGCCTGGTAAGCCCCCAGTATGGCATTATAACGGCTGTTGGAAAGCAGCATCTGGAGACCTTCGGCACGCTGGAAAACATTATTCGCACCAAGGGGGAGCTGCTCAAGGGCCTGGAGCCGGATGGCTGCGCCTTCCTAAACGGGGACGACCCAAACTGCCGCCTTTTATATGAAGAAGCCAGCCTGAAGGAAAAATACCTTTTCGGCACGGAGGGCGCGGGCCTGTATATGCGGGCGGAGCATATCAGCGCCGGTCCTGATGGGAGCCGCTTCGACCTGGTAGCGGCGGATGGGAGCCGGATTTCCTGCGAAACCCAGCTTTTGGGCCGGCATAATATCCTGAATATCGCTGGGGCGGCGGCATTGAGCTATCGCCTGGGCCTTAATGGCGATGCCATCGCCGCAGGGATCCGCCGCCTCCAGCCGGTGGAGCACCGCCTGCAGCTGATCAAGGGGCCGGTTACGGTTATCGATGATGCCTTCAATGCAAACCCCATAGGCTCTGGAGAGGCGTTGGAGGTTTTGAAAAGTTTTCCGGGCCCGCGGATTATCATTACGCCGGGTATGGTAGAGCTGGGGGAAGAGCAGGCCGCTTTAAACCGGGCCTTCGGCGCCCATATGGCAGCGTGTGTAGACATAGCCATTCTGGTGGGTCCCAATGGAAAGGACATGGAGGCAGGCCTGCTGGAGGCGGGATTCCCGGCCCAAAACCTGCTGCTGGTGGATTCTTTGGCCCAGGCCACGGAAAAACTGCCTGCATACCAACAGCCGGGCTGCACAGTTCTGTTTGAAAATGACCTGACGGATAACTATAACTGAAAATCAATTTAATCGGGAGGGATCTGCCATGACCGAATTGGGCGTAATCTTTGGCAGCCGGGCTGCAGAGCATGATGTTTCCATCATCAGCGGGCTCCAAATCCTAGAGCATGCCGATAAGAAAAAGTATCACGCTTACCCCATCTATATTGCAAGGACGGGGGAATGGTTTATCGGAGAGCCTTTGCGGGATATAAAAACCTATCAAAATTTCGACCCGAAACAAAAGGGATTGACCCGGGTATTTTTGCCGCCGGAGCCGGGGCATAATGCCCTGTATGCCTTCGGTAGCGGATTGTTTGGGAAAACCCAGCGGATCTGCGGCCTAGACTGCGCTATTTTAGCCTTGCATGGCATGCACGGGGAGGATGGAACCCTGCAGGGGTTGATGGAGCTGGCAGATATTCCCTATTCCAGCTGCGGCCTTATCGGCAGCGCCGTGGGCATGGATAAGATCGTCATGAAGGCGGTGTTTAAGAGCATGGGACTTCCCGTCCTGCCCAGCATCTACTGCTACCGGGCGGAGTGGCAGGAGAATCCGGAATCGGTGATGGCCCGGGCCGAAGAAGAAATCGGCTATCCGATGTTTGTAAAGCCTGCCAACCTGGGCAGCTCCATCGGCATCAGCAAGGCCAAGGATGCGGAGGGCTTCCGTCAGGCCATGGAAGTAGCTGCCAGCTTCGACCGGCGCATTCTCATCGAGCGGGCGGTAGACCGCCCTGTGGAGATCAACTGTGCCTGCCTGGGCTATGGCAGGGAAGTGCTGCCTTCCCTTTGCGAGCAGCCGGCAGGCTGGGATGAGTTCCTCTCCTTTGCGGATAAATATACCCGAGGGGGTGGAAAGGGCATGAAGAGCCTGAGCCGCCAGGTCCCCGCTCCCATTTCCCAGGAGCTTACGGCCCGGATTCAAGGATATACGGCGGATATTTTCCGCATGTTGGAGTGCCGGGGCGTTGTGCGGGTGGATTATATCCTGGACGGGGAACAAGCTTACGTGAATGAGATCAATACAATCCCCGGCTCCTTTGCCTTTTATCTTTACGAGCCCATGGGCATCCCCTTTTCCAGCCTGGTGGACCGGCTGGTTCAGTATGCCCATATGGCCCTGGAAGATAAGAAAGCCTCCAGCTTTGCCTTCAGCTCGGATATCCTGCGCAAAGCTGCCTCCGGAACAAAAATAATCAAAAAATGAGGTAATGCACATGCAGAAGATACAAATGCGTACCCCCCTGGTGGAAATGGACGGGGATGAAATGACCCGCATTATCTGGAAGATGATCAAGACCTATCTTCTAGAGCCCTATATCGACCTGAAAACGGAGTATTACGACCTGGGCCTTCCTTCCCGGGATGCTACGGACGATCAGATCACCATCGATGCGGCGGAAGCGGTGAAAAAATATGGCGTAGGCGTCAAATGCGCTACCATTACCCCCAATGCCCAGCGGGTGGAAGAGTATAAGCTGCACCGCATGTATAAAAGCCCCAATGGAACTATCCGTGCCATTTTGGACGGTACGGTTTTTCGGGCGCCCATCACTTTGCCCTGCATAAAGCCTTCTGTACGCACCTGGACTAAGCCTATTACCATCGCCCGTCATGCCTATGGCGATATTTACCGCTGCACGGAATTCCGTGTTCCCTGTCCCGGCAGGGCGGAGATCTCCTTTACCAGCGCCGATGGAAAGGAACTCTTTAAGGAGACGGTCTTTGATTTCCAGACTCCCGGCGTCTTGATGGGTATGTACAATAAGGACGATTCCATCCAGAGCTTTGCCCGGGCATGTTTTAACTATGCCCTTTCCACCAAGCAGGATCTTTGGTTCTCCGCGAAGGATACCATCTCCAAGAAATATGACCATACCTTTAAGGATATCTTCCAGGATATTTTCGATTCGGAATATAAGCAGAAATTCCAGGAGGCTGGCATCACCTATTTCTACACGCTCATCGATGATGCAGTAGCCCGGGTCATCCGCTCCAGCGGCGGCTTTATCTGGGCCTGCAAGAACTACGATGGGGACGTAATGAGCGATATGGTGGCTACGGCCTTCGGCTCTCTGGCCATGATGACCAGCGTTCTCGTTTCCCCGGATTGGAATTATGAATATGAAGCCGCCCACGGCACCGTAACCAAGCACTATTACCGGCACCTAGAGGGCGAGGAGACCTCCACCAACTCCATGGCAACCCTCTTCGCCTGGACTGGCGCCCTGCGCAAGCGGGGCGAACTGGATAGCATCCAGGAGCTGATGGGTTTTGCGGACAGGCTGGAGGCCGCAGCTCTGGCGGCAATTTCTGCCGGCTATATGACCAAAGACCTTGCAGCTCTGGCAGATATGGAGAACAAAACCGTATTGAATACGGAGGAATTTATCCGTAAGGTAAAAGATTTTCTTGACGGCGCTGCTTGATCTTTGGTATACCTATAAATAATGATAAAAAAAGGGCGGGGCCCGTCCTCGCCCTTTGAAAATGGAATACAGGAGTGTGTGCATGAGTTTATTCAGTCAGTGGCAGGAGATAGCGGATGCGGAACGCAGCCCGGTAGAAGCGAAAAAGTTCTGGAAAGAGTATTTTGCCCTGGAGACAGAAAACTATAAAAAGATTCTGGGCAATTATCAGCAGGTATACAGCGGAAAGGTTTCCGAGCTGGCCGCAGAATTCAATATGGATGAAGTCACGTTTCTGGGCTTCCTGGATGGCATCAATTCCAGCCTGAAAAAGGAGCTTAAGCTGGATAGCCTCAAGAGCAGCAGCAAGGTGGATTTGGATATCGACTTTGAAAAGCTGTATTTCAATATGCTGGACTGCAAAGCGGACTGGCTTTATAACCTGCCTGAGTGGGAACCCATCCTCACACCGGAGCGGCGTAAGGAGATCACCATGGACTTCCGTACCTCCAAAATGTTCGTCAAGGAGCAGGAGCCCGGCCGGAACGATCCCTGTCCCTGCGGCAGCGGCAAAAAATATAAAAAGTGCTGCGGAAAAGACAAATAACGAATATAAAACGGCTGAAAAGCCGTTTTTTGTATTCTTAAAGTTGAAATGGCAAGCTTGCAGCAGGCAGATTCGAATGGCAATATGAAAGCACAATGCCCCTTTTTGCTTGCCATTTCCTCCCGAAAAGTTCACCGTTTTGCCCTGCGCAGCGTGGTATAATAAAAACTATCAGGAGAAAAAAACTATAGAGAATGGTTCTGAAAAGAAAACAACCTAAATAAAGGAG
>CALVLF010000126.1 GCA_944336625.1 uncultured Clostridia bacterium | reverse complement strand
CGGTGGTTCTGGCCCCCGTGCTGGATGCCCTCTCCATTTCCCGCTACCGGCGCATCGTCTGCTTTGACGGCGCCAGGGAGGGAATTGCCCAACGGCTCAAAGAGCTGGCGCCCCAGGCGGCGCTTCTGTTTGGCCCCCGGGAAAAGGAGCCGCCTCTCCGCTTTGGTCGGGAGGATATGGTGGAATTTTACCGGGCTTTTCGGGGGGCAGAGCGGCCCTTTTTCAACCGGGCGGAGACGGTGGATCATCTGAGCATGTGCACCGGGCAGCCCCGATATCTGGCTCGTATTGCCCTGGAAGTGATGCTGGAGCTGGGATTCGCCGTAGAGGATAAGGGTATACGGCCCGTGAAGAAGCCGGCACAGCGGGATTTAATGGAAAGCAAGGTTTTCGCGGCAATCGCCGCCCTACCCAGTGAATAATAGGAGGAGAACCATGGATCTGAAAGATAGCATCCGCACCATACCCGATTTCCCCAAGGAAGGCATCATCTTTCGCGATGTTACCACCCTGTTTAAAAACCCTGCGGCCTATAAACAATTGATCGACGGCCTTGTGGAAAGCTTGGGGGGCAAGCAGGTGGACCTGGTGGTAGGGCCGGAGGCCCGGGGCTTTGTATTGGGTTCCGCCCTCGCTTATGCCCTGAATGCCGGGTTCGTTCTGGCGCGCAAGCCCGGCAAGCTCCCCTGCGATACCCTTCGCCATGAATATGCGTTGGAGTATGGTACAGATGCCTTGGAGATCCATCTGGATGCCATTGAACCCGGGCAAAAGGTTCTGGTAGTGGATGATCTTCTGGCTACGGGAGGCACTGCCCTTGCCACCATTCGCCTGGTTGAACGGGCCGGTGGCCAGGTGGTAGCGGCGCGTTTTGCCATTGAGCTTTCCGACCTTGGCGGCCGGGAATTGTTGAAGGACTATGATGTAGAGGCGGCAGTCTGTTATTAATGCTGGCATAAAAAGAGATCAGCGGCCTGCCGTTGGTCTCTTCCTTATATTTGGGCGGTTCCATCGCCGGCATCGAAAGAGCAGGAGAAACGCTCATTCCAATTGGAAGATGAATTTTCAATGCCCATAGTGAGGCATAGCGCAGGGAGGTGCGGTTATGGAGCAAATCCAGCAATCTACAAATGCTCCGAAGGTAGAAGTAAAGGCTGACCCCGGCAGCACCAGCCTTGCGCCCATAGATCCTGCGGCTATGCAGGAGACCGGGTCCTATCCGGATGCCCTGACGGCGGCCTGTGCCCCCAAGTTCACGCCGGAGGAAATGGCGCTGCTGCAAAAGGCCATTGCCTTTGCAAAGGAAGCCCATGCAGGCCAGAAACGGGAAAGCGGCGAACCTTACTATATTCATCCGGAACAAGTGGCGATCATGCTTTGCGACATGGGGATGGATAGCCGTACGATTATCGCGGGCCTTCTCCATGATGTGATTGAAGACGGCAAGGATATTGACGTACAAAAGCTTACCTCCCTCTTTGGGGCGGATATTGCGGAAATGGTGGACGGGGTTTCCAAGCTGACCCAAACGGGCAACCGGGAGCTTATCACCCGGGAGGAAGCTCAGGCGGAAAACCTGCGCAAGATGTTTCTGGCCATTGCAAAGGACGTGCGGGTGGTTATCATCAAGCTGGCAGACCGGCTGCACAATATGCGAACGCTAGAATACTGCAGCCCGGAAAAGCGGGCCCGAAAAGCTAAGGAAACTTTGGAGGTTTATGCGCCTCTGGCCCACCGCTTCGGCATGGGTGCGATTAAATGTGAGCTGGAAGACCTGAGCTTTATGTATTTATGGCCAGAGGAATATAAAAAGCTCAAGAGCGCCATCGCTCCCCAGCAGGAAGACCATATGCGAACCCTGAATACGGTCATCACGACCATTCAGGAGCAGCTTAAGGAGGCGGGGATAGAGGCCTCGGTCAATGGCCGGCCAAAACATTTATACAGCATTTATAAAAAGCTGGTTAAGCAGAATAAGGAGCTGGCGGAGATTTACGATCTGATCGCCGTCCGGGTTATCGTAAATACGGTCAAGGACTGTTATGCAGCCCTGGGGCTCATTCATAGCCTATGGAAGCCTATGCCCGGCCGCTTCAAGGACTATATCGCCATGCCCAAGACCAATATGTACCGTTCCATCCATACAACCCTCTTTTCCGGAGAGGGGAACGGCATGCCCTTTGAAGTTCAAATCCGTACGCCAGAAATGCACCGGGCGGCGGAATACGGCATCGCAGCCCACTGGATGTACAAAGAGGGTAGGGGTTCCCAGGACGACCTAGACAGCAAGCTGGCCTGGCTGCGGGAAGCCCTGGAGATGGAGAATTATAGCGATACCACCCGGGAGTTCGTGGAAAATATCCGCAAGGACTTTTTCAGCGATTATGTTTATGTATTAACCCCCCAGGGCCGCATTATCGACCTGGTAACGGGAAGCACTCCCCTGGATTTTGCTTACCGGATTCACTCCAATGTGGGGAACCAGACCCAGCATGCCAAGGTGAATGGCGCCATTGTACGGCTGGATTATAAGCTGAAAAATAACGATGTGGTGGAGATTATTACCTCTCCCAATGCTTCCCCCAGCCGGGACTGGCTGAAAATCGTAAAGACCCAGCAGGCGAAAGCAAAAATCCGCCAGTGGTTCAAACGGGCCAACCGGGCGGAAAACGTCCAGCGGGGCAAGGAGATGATTACCGAGTCCCTCAAGCGCCAGGGCTATACCTTTGCAGAGGCTGCAAAGAGCGAATATTTCGCAGAGCTCCTCAAGCGGTTCAATATGAATGAACCGGAGGATATCTATGCGGCTGTAGGCTATGGTGGCATTACCACCGGCCAGGTGACCCATAAGCTCCTGGAGCAGGCCCGCAAGGAACGGCGGGAGGCCGCCCTGCAGGCCAAGCTGGAAACCATGGGGAGCGGCGCGGATAGTAAAGCCCAGGATAAGCCGGGGCATAATGCCGGCGTTATCATCGAAGGAGATGCGGATATGGCAGTGCGCTTTGCCCGCTGCTGCAGCCCCCTGCCTGGGGATGATATCCTGGGGTATGTGACCCGTGGGCGGGGCGTTTCCATCCACCGGAAGGACTGCCCCAATATCGGCGATCTGATGATGGATCCGGATCGAATCGTGGAAGCCCACTGGGCCAGCGACGCCCGGAATTCCTATACCGCCTCCATCCAGATTGAGGGCCAGGAACGCACGGGCCTGCTGATGGAAATTTCCCAGGTGCTGGCCAATATGAATATATCTATTTCGACCATGAGCGCCAAAACCGACAAGAATGATATCGTTTGGATACAGCTGTCCTTTGATGTGGTCAGTGCGGAGCAGCTGGATAATATTCTCAAGAGTATGCGGAAGATACGGGGCGTCAACCGCGTATACCGGATCAACGTGTGAAGACTATGCGCGCAGTAATACAAAGGGTTACAAAGGCCAGCGTTTCCATCGCAGGCGAGCTCGTTGGGCAGATCGGCCAGGGTTACCTGGTTCTGCTGGGCATCGAGGATACGGACGGTAACGAGGATGTTACCTATATCTGCGACAAAATAATAGGCCTGCGGGTTTTTGAAGATTCGGAAGGAAAGATGAACCTGGATATTCTCCAAGCCGGGGGCGAGATTCTGCTGATTTCCCAGTTTACCCTCTATGGGGATGCCCGCCATGGCCGGCGCCCCAGCTTCATCAAGGCTGCCCGGCCGGAAAAGGCCATCCCCCTTTATGAAAAGGTTATCCGCCGCCTGTCCCAGCAAGCCCATGTGGAGACGGGGCGCTTTGGGGCGGATATGCAGGTGGAGCTGGTCAATGACGGGCCGGTGACCATCCTGCTGGAGAGCAGGCGCCTGTTTTAGGCCAGGCCCGCGCTTTTCGCTGAAAAAGACGAAACATTAATTATTTTTTATAGAAAGGAATACCTATGTCCATTCAGATCGAGTGCCTGCATACGGGGCCCATGCGGGTCAATACTTATGTCGTCAGCGGCGGGACCCCTGGGGAATGCTTCGTGGTGGATCCGGCGGATATCCGCCCCGCCGTATTGCCCTATTTGGAGGAGCATGGCCTTACATGCACCGCGGTGCTGTTGACCCATTGCCATTATGACCATATCCTGGGGGTTGCCCGCCTGCAAAAGGCCGGTGCAAAGGTCTATATTGGCGAGCCGGATGCTCGGGGCCTTTTTGACGAATCCCACAGCCTGGCCCACGGCATTTATCCCGTGGAACCCTGCGTGGCGGATGTTACCCTCCGGGGCGGAGAAAAGATAACCCCCGCAGGCATCCCGCTGGATGTTCTGGCCACCCCTGGCCATAGTGCCGGCGGCATGTGCTATATTTACGCGCCGGAAAAAACCGCCTTTGTGGGGGACACCATTTTTTATGAAAACGTAGGCCGCTGCGATCTTATGGGCGGAAGCCTGATCCAGCTGCGGGAATCCATCCGCACAAAGCTTTTCTCCCTGGAGGGGGATTATAAGCTCCTGCCCGGCCATGGCGGCGCCACGACCCTGGATCATGAGCGCAAGTGCAACCCATATATGAAACTTTCACCAGAAGAATGGTAATTTTTGTACAAACTAACCGACCGGGGTTCTTTAATGATATTGCCGAAGAAATTCGGCTTTTTTTCCCTGCCTGCGAAGTTCTGCCCCTGGAGCCTGGCTCTGGGGAAAGCGGGGGGGAGGCGGGCGTCCTTTCGGTAAATCTTGCGGAAGAAGCTGGCCAGTGGCGCACCCTGGCGGAGCTGCGGCTGGAACAAAAGGCGGCTGCCTATGTCTATACCTATCCGGCGGTGCAGGGAAGCCCGCTGGTGGTAAAGCGGTATGAAAAGCGCTGCGTAAAGGTGGCTGCCTTCCGGGCCTGCCGGCGGCTTTTCCCGGATGCGAACCTGCCCTGGGGTTCCCTTACAGGCATCCGGCCTACCCGGCTCCTGCGGGAGCTGGTGGAAGGGGAGGGGGCGGAAGCAGCCAAGGCTATTATGCTGGATACCTTTGATGTATCCCTGGACAAGCTTCGCCTCTGTGCGGAGATCAACGCGGCCCAGGCCAGCATTTTCGCCAGCCAGACCCCGCAGGATGTGGACGTATATATCGGGGTGCCCTTCTGTACCTCCCGGTGTTTATATTGCTCCTTCCTGAGCCAGGTCCGGGGCCCCAAGACGGATATGGCGCCCTATTTGCAGGCCCTTAAGGCGGATATTCGCCAGGGTGCTGCCCTCATGCGGGAGGCGGGGTACCGGCTGCGGGCCATGTATATGGGCGGCGGAACGCCTACGGTTTTAACCCGGGATGAGCTGGCGGATGTCCTCGCCTGCGCCCTGGAGGCTTATGGTGGATATGGCCGGGAGTTCACCGTGGAGGCGGGCAGGCCGGATACCATTACGCGGGAAAAGCTGCGCCTGCTTAAGGAGATGGGCGTGGGCCGCATCTCCATCAACCCGCAGACCATGAACGGGGATACGCTGATCCGCATCGGCCGGAACCATACCCCGGAGGATATCCGGGCCTGCTACGCTATGGCCCGGGAGATTGGCTTTGCCAGCATCAATATGGATCTGATCGTGGGCCTGCCCGGCGAGGGCAGGGAAGATCTGGCCCATACGCTGGAAGCGGTGCGCCAGATGGGGCCGGAAAACCTGACCATCCATACCCTGGCCATCAAGCGTTCCTCCAGGCTGCGCCAGCATTTAGAAGAATTCCCCATGGCCAGCGCCGCAGAGGCGGAGCAGATGGTGGATATGGGCCGGCTGGCTGCGGCGGGGATGGGTATGATTCCCTATTATATGTACCGGCAGAAGTATATGCGGGGGAACCTGGAAAACGTTGGATACGCAAAGCCTGGGAAAATGTGCATTTATAATGTAGATATGATGGAAGAGACGACCTCCATCCTGGCCCATGGGGCCGGCGCTATGAATAAACGGATATTCGGCGGGGAACGCCGGGTGGAGCGCATCCCAAACCCCAAGGATATCGATACCTATATTGCCAAGCTTCCGATCGTGGATGCGCAGCGGCGGGCCCTGTTCCTGCAGGCTTGACTTGAGGCCCCTAGCATCCGCACAAAAGGCGGCGGCATCGAAAAACGGCCAAGCGCTATGATTACAGCTTGCAGGCCGGCCTCGATGCCGCCGCTTTCTATATCGGAGAAAAGGAGACGCCCTCAATCCAGCCCGTGGACCCAGTTTGCCTTATTATAATATATGAAGAAAAACAGGGAGCTCAGGCCCCAAGTCAGGGGGAAGACGAAATAGACGGTCTGGATACTTCCGGTAATGGGCACCACGATGGAAAGGAAGGCCACGCGGATGACGCACCAGCAGGTAAGCATGGTGAGCATGGGGACGATGGCCTTGCCTGCGCCCCGCAATACGGCGGAAATGGCGTGGGAAAAGGCCAGTAAAAAATAGAATAGGGCAGAAGTACGGGCCTTATCCACGCCGAAGTGAATCACCTCCGGCGTAGAATCAAAGGCGGCGATCAGGGTTGGCGCGAACCAGAAGATCAATATGCCGATGCATTCCGCCATAAGGACGGTAACCAGGATTCCAAAGCGGGCGCCTTTCCTGGCCCGGTCATACTCCTTAGCCCCTAGGTTTTGGCCGATAAAAGTGGTTAGGGCCATGGCAAAGCTGGTGATGGGGAGAAAGCCGAAGCCTTCTATTTTGGTATAAGCGCCGCAGCCGGCCATGGCCATGCTGCCGAATACGTTGATATTGGCCTGCACGACCACATTGGCGATGGAGATTACGGAGTTTTGTAGGCCGGAGGGCAGCCCCATGCGGATGATTTCCTTGAGCATGGGCCAGTCAAAGCCCACTTCCCGCAGGCACAGGCGATGGCTGCCATCCGTACGGAGAAGCTGAAGCAGGCACAGCCCGGCGCTGAGGAACTGGGAGATCACCGTTGCGATGGCGGCGCCCCCAACGCCCATGTGAAAGGCACGGATGAACAGAATATCCAGCACTACATTTACGGCGGAGGAGATCATCAGGTAGTAGAGAGGATGGCGGCTGTCTCCCACAGCCTGCAGGATGCCCACAAAGATATTGTACATGACGAAGCCCAGAGAGCCCCAGAAATACAGCCGTAAATAGGTGACGGAATCGGCAATGACATTCTCCGGCGTATCCATCCAGCGAAGGATATATTCGGATAGGGTTATCCCTGCCAGGGTAAGGAGCAGGCTGGCAACCAGGCCAAAGGCCACGGTAGTATGGATGGCTTTGTGCATTTTTTCCGGCTGGCCCGCCCCAAAATAGCGGGAGATCACCACGCCTGCGCCAATGGAAATCCCATTGAAAAAGCCGATGAGCATGAAGATCAGGCTGCTGGAAGAGCTCACGGCGGCCAGCGCATTGCTGCCCAGAAAGTTGCCCACGATTAGCGAGTCTGCCGTATTATAAAGCTGCTGAAAAAGAGCGCCTAAAAGAATCGGCAGGGCGAAAAAGAACATCCGCTTTCCGATGGGTCCCTTTGTCATAGGGTAGGTAATTTGTGCCATATGCGGTTCCTTTTTATTAATTCGTTAGCGTGAGCAGGCCATTAAGATTAAAAGAATGGTTTCCCGCGTATATTCCATTTTGATTATACTTAGCTTTTTCCCAAAGCGCAAGATAGGGGGGCCCGACCCTATTTCCAACGAGTGCAGGGAATTTCAGGGCGGATCTGCCCCCAAATAGGCTGAAATGCAGCCTGTTTTCCGGATGGGGAAGGCGAAAGGAATTCCACCTGTTGGCATACTATCCATGTTGGAATCATATGTATGCAGGGCTTTCATGGAAAAGGACCGGTACTGCTGCCAGGGGATTACTGGAATGGCGCGGGCCTTGCTTAGGGAAAAGGCGGGCGCCTTGTATTCCCGCAGGAATATGCTATAATATTAAGCGATATCGGTTTAATCCTAAACTAACCAAGGCGGTTCCATGGGGGAAGATTCTTTATCCATTCAGCGGGTTTCCGGCTTTTTTAGTCTACTTTTTGGCATGTCGAAGGCGCACTTGGATTATTGCGCCCGTGCGGTAGCGGATCTTCGCCTGCCGCGCTCCCATATCGCCATTTTGCTGGCGCTTGCGGGGGATTCCGGCGAAACTACGGCCAACAGCCTCTGCCAGCGGCTGCATCTTACAAAAGGCCGGGTTAGCCAGGCTTTGGATGCATTGGCGGCCAAAGGGTTTGTTACAGCCTCCGTTTCCGTCCAGGATAGGCGGGTACATCCCATTTCCCTTACTGCGGAAGCTACAGCAACCATCGCCCGCCTGGAAGAAGCTACCCGCGTATTTATACAGGAGATCATGGTTGATATCGATGGGGAGGAGATGGCCGCTGCCTGCCACGTAACCCAGCAGATGTATCAAAATATGCAAAAGTTGCAGGATGATCCCCTTAAGATGAAAGACCAATGAACCGGAGAAGATTTCATGCAAGAACTTGAACAAAAAACGATCCTGTTTGAAAAAACCCCAATTCCCCAGGCCGTTGCCAAGCTGGCAGTTCCTACCATCGTCAGCTCGCTGGTGATGATCCTCTACAACCTGGCGGATACCTACTTCGTCGGGATGCTCAACGATCCTGTCCAGAATGCGGCAGTAACCCTGGCAGCGCCGGTGCTGCTTGCTTTCAATGCTGTAACAAACCTTTTCGGCGTGGGCAGTTCCAGCATGATGAGCCGCGCTTTGGGCAAAAAGGACTATGAAACCGTATCCCAAAGCTCCGCCTTCGGCTTTTACTGCGCACTGGGGTCGGGCGTACTTTTCTCCATCTTGTGCATCATTTTCCGGGAGCCGCTTCTGGTTCTGCTGGGGGCGGACCAGACCACCGCTGCCGCTACTACCGAATACCTGCAATGGACGGTATTCCTGGGGGCGGCCCCGGCCATCCTGAATGTGGTAATGGCCTATCTCGTCCGGGCGGAGGGCGGCGCCCTCCATGCCAGCATCGGCACCATGAGCGGGTGCCTGCTCAATATTATCCTGGACCCTATCTTCATCATGCCCTGGGGGCTGGGGATGGGGGCTTCCGGCGCGGGCCTGGCAACCTGCATTTCCAACGTAGTGGCCTGCCTGTATTTCTTTGTCCTGCTCCTGGTCAACCGGGGCAAGACCTATGTTTGCATCGACCCCCGGAAGGTGTCCTTCAAGCGCCCTATCGTTGTGGGCGTATGCGGGGTGGGCGTTCCCGCTGCCATACAGAACCTTCTCAACGTAACCGGCATGACGGTGCTCAACAACTTCACCTCCGTTTATGGGGCTACGGCCGTGGCTGCCATGGGCATCACCCAGAAGATCAATATGGTGCCCATGTATATTTCCTTTGGCCTTTCCCAGGGAATCATGCCCCTTGTCAGCTATAATTACGCCAGCCGGAATGTGGAGCGCATGAAGGGGACGGTCTATTTTGCCCGGCGCCTTTCCGTTTTCGTAATTACGACAGTGGCGGTCTTTTACTTCATCTTCCCCGAATTCATGGTATCTCTCTTTATGAAAAATCAAGAGATCATCAATTATGGTGCCAGATTCCTGCGGGGCTTTTGCCTGGGCTTGCCTTTCATGTGTATCGATTTTCTGGCCGTGGGTGTTTTCCAGGCCATCGGTTTGGGACGCAACGCCCTTGTCTTTGCCATTATGCGCAAAATTATCCTGGAGATCCCGGCCCTGTTCCTGCTCAACTGGCTCTTCCCGCTGTATGGCCTGGCCTATGCCCAGTTCGTGGCAGAGCTGGTCCTGGCCGTGGCGGCTACGGTGGTATTGTCCCGGCTCTTCCGGCACATGCCCGCCTCAGGGCCGGATGCCCCCGTCCCCTCCGGGGATGCATAGCCCACCGGGCCCCATAGGAGAAGCCCCGCATCCAAAAGGATGCGGGGCTTTGCTCTATTCCGGGGGACGGGGGAAGGCAGGGGGCCAGGGCCCGCCCCCAAAAACATGCCCCGGCTGCCAAAAAGAACCTTGAAAAACTGCTATAGTTATGATAAGGTTATAATAATAGAAATTCATGATAAAAGGGTTGACAAACATGACAGAAAGGGGCATACTCGTAGCAAGCAAGCAAGCAAGCAAGCAAGCAAGCAAGCAAGCAAGCAAGCAAGCAAGCAAGCAAGCAAGCAAGCAAGCAAGCAAGCAAGCAAGCAAGCTGCCTAAGCCTGCTTAATTGCCCCTGCCCCTTTGCCGGGCCCAGCCAT
>CALVLF010000125.1 GCA_944336625.1 uncultured Clostridia bacterium | reverse complement strand
AAGCACAATGCCCCTTTTTGCTTGCCATTTCCTCCCGAAAAGTGCACCGTTTTGCCCTGCGCAGCGTGGTATAATAAAAACCATCAGGAGAAAAAAACTATAGAGAATGGTTTTTAAAAGAAAACAACCTAAATAAAGGAGCATAACCCATGAAAATCAAGTTTTGCGGCGCCGCCCAGGCGGTAACAGGTTCTTGTCACCTTATCCGGTTTACTGGCGGAAACATTCTTGTAGATTGCGGTATGCGCCAGGGCGCGGATGAGAAAACGCTGCCCAATGGAGAGTTTCCCTTTGACCCTCGGGAGATTACGGCGCTTCTTGTAACCCATGCGCATATAGATCATACGGGGCTCGTTCCCCTTTTAGCCAAGCGCGGATTCAAAGGGCCGATTTTCAGCACCATTGCCACGGCAAAGCTCTGCGAGATCATGCTGGCGGACAGCGCCCATATTCAGGAACAGGATGCAGAGGAGCAGACCCGCAAAAACCTGCGGGCAGGCAAGCCCCCGGCCGAGCCCTTGTATACCATAAAGGATGCGGCTATGGCCTGCGAGCGGTTCAAAGGCATACCCTATGATACGGTCTTTGAGGTCTGCCCTGGTGTGCGGGCACGGTTTACCAACGTAGGGCATCTGTTGGGCAGCGCTGCCATTGAACTATGGGTTACGGAAGCGGGGAAAACGGTCCGCCTGGCTTTCTCCGGCGACCTGGGGCGGGGAGACCGGCCTATTCTCAACGATCCAGATTCCCTGGAAGGGGCGGACTATCTTATCATGGAAAGTACCTATGGGGACAGGAACCATAGCGTTACCACAGATACGGAAAAAGAGGCGGAGTTCGCCCAGGTGCTTCGCAATGGCATCGCCCGGGGGGGCAATATCGTTATCCCTTCCTTTGCTGTAGGCAGGACACAGGAACTGCTGTACTATATCAAGCGCATGCTTATGGAAGGGACGGTACCGGGGCTGGAAAAGATTCCCGTTTACCTGGATAGCCCTCTGGGCATCAAGGCTACGCGAATTTATGAAAGCTGCACCAAGGAAAATTATGATCAGGAAGCCCTGGAGATGGCCCGGGAAGGGGATCTTTTCGAATTCCCAAATCTGCGCATCGCACAGACGGCAGAGGAAAGCAAGCAGATCAACGCCCAACCCGGCTGTAATATCATCATCTCCTCTTCCGGCATGTGCGACGCAGGGCGTATCCGTCACCATCTCAAGCATAATCTGTACCGGGCGGACAGCACGGTGGTCTTTGCAGGCTATCAGGCCGTTGGCACCCTGGGCCGGATGCTGGTGGATGGGGCCAAACGGGTTAAGATGTTTGGCGAGCAGGTGATTGTCAACGCCAACATCGTCCAGATTTCCGGCTTTTCCGGCCATGCGGGCCGGGATGAGCTGCTATCCTGGCTTCGGGAAATCCCCCAAAAGCCCGCTCGCGTATTCCTGGTGCATGGTGAAAAGGACGTGATCAACCATTTTGCTGCGGCGGTTCGCTCCCTGGGCTATGGGGTAACGGTGCCTGAGCTGTTTGAAGAATACGACTTGAGTACGGGCCTGACGCAGCGGGAGCCGGCGGTGGAGCTCAAGCGCGAAGCGGAAAAGACGGTTACCTCGGTAGAGAGCATCCTGTCCCGCCTGTCCCGTCTGATGCAGCTGGCTGCCGGCGCCCGGGGGGAGCAGGCGGAAAAGCTGGCCGCGGATCTGGATTCCCTCCTGCAAAAATGGGAATAGGGAGCGGATAAAAGCAAGTTGATGGATTCATAAAAATTAGCAGCCGGGAACTGTGCGCATTGCTTTCTTCCATCGAATGTGTTAAAATAGCCAATAATATGGCTGTGACGGAGAAAAGCAGCGCCCACTATGGTACAGAGAGGGCCGGTGGCTGGAATGGCCCCCATGGAAACGCTGCATAAGTTCCCTCCTGAGCCGCGCTGGGGAATCCTGCTGAAGGGCGGGTAGTAGTTGGCGCCGGGTAAGCCCGATACAGCGGAAAAGGCCCTGTGCTTGCAGGGCGAAATAGGGTGGTACCACGAGCGCGCCTTCGTCCCTTGGGATGAGGCGCACTTTTATTATTTTCACTATTGGAGGAAGGATAATGCTGGAGTCACTGGAAAAAATCCGCCAGGAAACCCTGGCCCGGCTTAAGGCAGCCCAGGATGGGGCAGAGCTGGATGAGATCAACGTATCCATCCTGGGCCGGAACGGCACGCTTACGGGAATCCTCAGGAGCATGGGCAAGCTGAGCAAGGAAGAGCGGGCTGCTTTAGGACAGGCTGCGAACGCGGTCAAAAAGGAGCTGGAAGGGGAGCTGGCTAAACGAAAGACAGAGGTCGGCGAGAAGATGCAGGCCCTGCGCTTCCAAAAGGAAGCCCTGGATGTAACGGAGCCGGGGAAGCCCGGCCGCCTGCCCGGCCGCCTGCATCCCATGACCCAGACCTATCGGGAGATCCGGGACGCCCTCATCGGCATGGGCTTTACCACCTTTGAAGGCCCGGAGGTGGAATATGACGACTATAACTTCACCAAGCTGAACCTGCCCCTGGATCATCCTGCCCGGGATATGCAAGATACTTTTTATGTGAACGACCGGGTGGTTCTGCGGACCCACACCAGCCCCTGTGAGGCCAGGGCTCTGCTGAATGTGGAGCCGCCCTTCCGGCTCATCATGCCCGGGCGCGTATTCCGGGTAGATGAGGTGGATGCCAGCCACAGCCCCGTCTTTATGCAGATCGAAGGCTTTGTGGTAGACCGGGATATTACCCTGGCGGATCTGAAGGGCATTTTACTCACCTTTATCCATACCGTTTTCGGGGAAGAAGTACGCATGCGGTTCCGCCCCAGCTACTTTCCCTTTACGGAGCCCTCGGCTGAGGTGGATATCAGCTGCACCCTCTGCGGTGGCAAGGGTTGCCGGGCCTGCAAGGGAACGGGCTGGCTGGAGATTTTGGGCTGCGGCGTATCCAATCCCCATATCATCGAAAACTGCGGCCTAGATCCCAAGGAATGGAAGGGCGTAGCCTTTGGCGTTGGCGTAGACAGGATCACCAGCCTCAAGCACGGCATTACGGATATCCGTCTGGAGTACGAGAACGACGCGCGTTTCCTCAAACAGTTCTAAGGGAAGGGAGAAGCTAACATGAAATTGCCTTTGAAATGGCTGAAAGAATATGTGGATTTCAACGTGAGCATAGACCGCTTCGTGGAGCTGATGATGTGGCGTGGCTTTGAGATCGCCGGTGTGGAGCCGGAAATGCCCATAACCAATACGGTGGTGGGCCGCATCACGGCCATATCCAAGCATCCAAACGCGGATAAGCTGCAGATCTGCTCCCTGGATATTGGGGAGTCCGAAAAGCTGACTATCGTTACCGGCGCAAGCAACATCTTTGAGGGCGCTCTGGTGCCCGTGGCCCTGGATGGCGCCCAGCTTATGGACGGCATCGTCATTCATCCCACCAACATGCGGGGGGTCCATAGCGCGGGCATGCTCTGCTCTGGTAAGGAGCTGGGGCTGACCGAAGAAGACTATCCTGGTGCTGAGGTCTATGGCATCCTGATTCTTCAGGGCGACCATCCCCTGGGCCAGCCCATTCAGGAAGCCGTGGGCATGGATGATGTGGTTTTCGATATAGAGCTTACCCCCAACCGGGCGGACTGCGCCAGCATTATCGGCATCTGCCGGGAAGCAGCGGCGGCCCTAGGGCAGAAATTCCGGGAGCCCGTGATCCGGGATATCCAGGGCGCTGGGGATGCCTCCGAATATGCGGCGGTGGATGTGCTGGCGCCGGACCTTTGCCCCCGGTATGTGGCCCGGGTCGTGACGGATATCAAGATTGCGCCCAGCCCCCGCTGGATGCAGAAAAAACTCCGGGCCGTAGGCCTTCGGCCCATCAATAATATCGTAGATATCACCAACTACGTCATGGTGGAATATGGCCATCCCATGCACGCCTTCGATTTAAGCTGTGTGGCCGACGGGCATATCGTGGTGCGCAAGGCCCAGCCTGGCGAAAAGGTAGTCACCCTGGATAGCAAAGAGCGGGCCACGACCCCGGATATGCTTCTGATCGCCGACCCTACCAAGGGCGTAGGGATTGCCGGCGTTATGGGCGGAGAAAATAGCGAGATCACGGAAAATACGAAAGTGGTCCTCTTTGAAGCGGCGGTGTTCAAGGGCAGCAGCATCCGCCATACCACGCGGGAGCTTCACCATGTTACCGACGCGGCTGCCCGCTTTATCAAGGGCGTGGAGCCGGTAAACGCTATGCTTGCTTCCCAGCGGGCCATTGAACTGGTGGATGAACTGGGAGCCGGCCGGGTTGTAGGAAAAGCCATCGACGTTTGCAATGTGGATACGGCGGACCGGGTTGTTTCGGCGGATATCGCTCATGTGAACCGAATTCTCAATACAAAATTCACCGGGGCCGAAATGGCTGCCATGCTGGATACCATCAACATTCCTGCCCGGGTAGAGGGGGACGCCCTGAAGATTACCGTACCACATTACCGGGTGGATATTGAAAGCAGCATTGAGACGGACTGGGATATCGCCGAGGAAGTAGGCCGGATTTACGGCTATGATAATATCCCGCCTACCCTTATGCGGGGCGATACCTTCCGGGGCCGCCTGAGCCTTGCCTGCAGCCAGGAGGATAAGATCAAGGATATCTGCGTTCTGCTGGGCAGCTATGAGATGTACAATTACAACTTCATCGGCCCAGGCGACCTGAATGCCCTCCGCCTGCCGGAAGGGGATGAAAAGCGCCTGGCCGTCAAGCTGCTGAATCCCTTCGGAGAGGATCAGAGCCTGATGCGCACGACCCTCCTGCCCGGCATGCTCAAATCCGTAGCCCTGAACTGCAACCGGAAAACCGGCCAGGGACGCTTTTTCGAGGTAGGAAACGTACATGTAGACAATAATCCGGATCTTGCGGAGGAGCGGCGGATGCTGGGCTTTGCCTTCACAGGGGAAGGGGAGGACTTCTTTACGCTCAAGGGCGCCATCGAGATACTGATGGAGCGGTTGGGCTTGGATGAAGAATTCTCTGTAGCGCCCGGGGGCGGAGAATACTTCCAGCCCGGGCAGAAGGCTGTGCTGTATCTGCAGGGCGAAGCCGTAGGAGAAATGGGGACCATCCATCCGGATACCCAAAAGGCCTACGGCATTCCCCAGAAATGCTATATCGCGGAAATTGCCATGGAAAAACTCATGGAGCGTTTCCCCCGGACTAGAACCTACCATGCCCTGCCCAAGTATCCTGTGGTACCCCGGGATATCGCCGTTGTGGTGGATGAAAGCGTAACGGCGGAGCAGGTCCGCAAGGCCATCGAGCAGGCGCCGGTAAAAGTGATCCTGGAAAACGTTGCCCTTTTTGATGTATACCGCGGCAAGGGCATTCCCGAAGGCAAGAAGAGCATGGCCTATTCCTATACCCTCCGGGCGGAGGATCGCACCCTGACCGATGGGGATATCAGCGGCGCCATGGATGCTCTGGTCAAGTCCCTGAGTGCCCGTCTGGGAGCGGAGCTGCGGGCATAAGCTCCCAAAAAGGAAGGCCGTTATGGAAGAACCGATCATTTACGTTGACCGCCGGCATACGAACTGCGAAAAGTGGGATGGCCTGCAGGAGCGGTTCGGCCGGGCGGATCTGCTGCCCCTGTGGGTGGCGGATATGGATTTTCGCGTGCCCCAGTCCGTCATAGATGCGGAAAAAGAATATTTGGAGTGCGGCGCGTTTGGCTATTATAGCCCCCCAGATAGCTATTATCAGGCTATCCTGGATTGGGAACGGGAGGAGCATGGCTATGCCTTGCAGCGGGAATGGCTTCGCTATGCTCCTGGGGTAGTGCCGGCTATCAACTGGCTCATCCAGATCCTGACCGCTCCCGGGGATGGCATCCTGGTCCTTACGCCAGTATACTATCCCTTCCTGCATTCTGTACGGAATAATGGCCGGCGCCTCGTCTCCTGTGAACTAAGCAATGACGGGGGCAAGTATACGGTGGATTTTACCCGTTTCGAAGCGGCTATTGCAAAAGAAGGGGTTCGGCTGCTGATCCTTTCCTCCCCGCATAATCCCGTGGGCAGGGTATGGCAGCAGGAGGAGCTGAAAGCCATGCTGGATATCTGCAAGCGGCATGGCGTACGGGTGCTCTCGGATGAAATCCATCAGGATTTTACTTTCGATGGGCACCGGCAGATTCCCAGCGCTACCGTGGGAGATTATGATTCCCTGCTCATTACCCTGAGCGCCGCCAGCAAGACCTTTAACCTAGCTAGCTGCAAAAATTGCTTCGTTATCATCCCGGATGCAAGCATGCGCAAGGCCTTTGACGAATTTGTCAAAACCATTAACATCGTAGATGGGAACCCCTTCGGTTATATTGCTTTGGAGGCGGCCTATCGGGGCGGCAAGGGCTGGCTTAAGCAGGTAAAGGAGATCATCTGGGGGAATTACCTCTATTTAAAGGATAGCCTGCTGGCGGACTATCCCGCCCTTATCCCGTCCCCGCTGGAGGGCACATACCTGATGTGGGTCGACTTTAGTGCCTATCTTAAGCCGGAGGAAATGGAAAAGTTTTTCCAGGATTCCTGCCGTATCGCTGTGGATTATGGCACCTGGTTTGAGGGAAATGCTCCCTGCCACGCCCGATTTAACCTGGCCACCAGCCGGGAAAACATAGAATACGCTGCGGCAGCCATAAAAACGGCTCTAAAAGCCCATCTATAAAAGTTTACATTCCAATCGTAAAGGCCGGCTTTGTTTTATGCCGGCCTTTTGTTATAATGAAAACAAATAGAAGAATTCGCCAAAAGGGGGGAGATGGGATGAAGAAAAAACATAGCCTGCGCATGCTGGCCTGCCTGCTGGTTTTTATCAGCTGCTTTATACCTGCGGCGGTCTTTGCCGGGGAAGAGATCCATCTCAACGGAACGGCCTACGATGTCCTGTTGACGGTCAACGGTCTCCCCATGGAGGGCACCCTCGCCCGAGCGGATGCATCGGAGGGCTGGCGGCTGATGCTGCAGGGCACTGGAACGGAAAATATCCGCCTGGCCGGGGAGGACGTGCCCAGAACCTGGGTAATTTCTATGGATTTGAAAAAGGAAGGCCTGACGTCCGAGCCCAATGGCCTCTATACCGGCCGGATTTCCCTTTCCATTACCCATGATATGCAGGCTTTTGATGATGCGGTCTTTGAACTGGTTCGAGAGGAGCGGGGCAGGGGCGCAGATTTTGACGCCCAGGATATCTCGGGCTGGTATAGCCATGATTCCCACATAAATTCCCAGGTACGGCAGGTATGGTCTTCCAATGCGCATTCCATCTATATCAGCGGCTTGGAAGATGGCGAGGAGGAAAAGTCCCTGGCCTTTACCCTTTCCTATCTGCCGGTGCGCACTACATTCCAGATAAATCACCGGTTGTATTATCAGCTGGCGAAAAAAGGGGAGCTCTATGAGTATACCGTCCTGTCTAATGCGGAAAAAGAATCCGCTGAGGTTCGCTTCGTAAAGTATACGGGCGATGGCCGGAAGGAACTGCCGGAGGAGCCGGTCTTCGAATTCGATCTGTCCCCCGCACTCCATGCGTTGGAGGAGGCAGATATGCTATTTTCCATAAAAGCGAGTTGAATCTGCGTTTATGACCAAGGGCCTGGGGGAGCGCACCGGGCCTTTATATTTTGCCCGGTCTTGTCAAATGGATAACCTGGCCCTTATAATACTACTGTCTATTTTACAGGCATGGGAAGCCAATGCCTGGCTGGCCGAATGCTATGCGAAAAATTGGCTCCTGCTGATTTAAATTCCAAGAGGGTAAAGACCGTGCATACAAATTTTGATGCCAAGCTTCTGCAATGGAAGGAGCGCGTTATCTTATATTCCCGCTCCCTTTTTAAGTGGCTGGCCGTTGCGGCCATCGCTGGAATAGCCTGCGGCCTGGTGGGGACTTTATTCCATAAAGGCGTAGAATATGCCACGGAGCTGCGGCTGGCCTACCCCTGGGTCCTGTATTGCCTGCCCCTGGCTGGCCTGGTCATCGTAGGCGTATATAAGCTTACGAAGACCGAAGGCCAGGGGACAAATGATATTATCGAAGCAGTACACCAGGGGAAAAAGCTCTCCATTTTGCTTCTTCCCGCAATTTTCGTAGGGACGGTATTGACCCATCTGTGCGGCGGGAGTGCCGGGCGCGAAGGCGCAGCATTGCAGATGGGCGGGACGCTGGGGTTCCAAACGGGCCGGCTCCTTCGCTTGGATGACCAGGATATGCGCATCGCTACTATGGTGGGCATGGCTGCTTTCTTTACCGCCCTGTTTGGAACGCCGCTTACAGCTTCCGTCTTTGCCATTGTGGTGATCAGCATTGGCGTTATGTACCATGTGGCCCTGGTGCCCTGCCTGACGGCATCCCTGGTTTCCTACTGGATTTCCTTAGGGCTGGGAGTAAAGCCGACCCGCTTCCTAGTCGAAGCACCTCCCCTGCAGGTGGGCATGCTGCTAAGGAACGCCGTTTTAGCGGTGGGCTTTGCTCTGGTATCCAACCTGTTTTGTGCAGCCCTGCATTTTTTTGAGGATAGGATGCGCAAAAGCATCCCCAATCCCTGGCTTCGGGTCCTGGTTGGAGGCTGTGGCGTGATCCTTTTGACGCTGGTTTGCGGTACTCGGGATTATAATGGGGCAGGTATGGATGTAATTTCTGCTGCCATTCAGGAGGGCCAGGCTAGCCCCTTTGCTTTCCTGCTTAAGATCATTTTCACGGCTTTGACCCTATCCGCCGGTTTTCGGGGGGGAGAGGTAGTTCCTTCTTTCTTTGTGGGGGCGACCTTTGGCTGTGTAGCCGGGCCAATTTTAGGCGTACCTCCTGGATTTGCGGCAGCGCTGGGGCTGGTCTGCGTTTTTTGCGGGGCTACGAATTGCCCATTGGCTTCTATCTTCCTTTCCATAGAGCTGTTTGGCGATGCGGGCATGCTTTATTTTGCCCTTGCCTGCGGGATCAGCTATGTATTATCCGGCTATAGCGGATTATATAGCAGCCAAACCATTATGTATTCCAAGCTGAAGGCCCAGTATATTCATGTCCATACCAATGCTTACCATGCTGAAAAGAAATGAGGCGAAGATAGGACAGGTTAGAAATTCCCCGGGGGTTCCCTCCGGGATTTTTCATAGTAGCATCCCCGCTAGGTTTGCTGGTATACAAATTCTGGAGGGAAATGATATAATAAAAAATAATACAGATTAGGATGGTATCGTATATAGCATGGATCTATCGCTTTTAAATAAAGAGCAGCAGCAGGCGGTAACCTGCCTGGAAGGCCCGCTTCTCGTATTGGCCGGGGCTGGAAGCGGAAAAACACGGGTTTTGACCTACCGTATTGCAAATTTAATAGAGCACGGCGTGCAGCCCTGGCATATCCTAGCCCTTACCTTTACCAACAAAGCCGCCAACGAAATGCGGGAGCGGACGCTAGCCCTGGTGGGTGGGGATCCGCGGGATCTGTGGATTTCTACCTTCCATTCCTGTTGCGTACGCATTCTTCGAGCGGATATAGACAAGCTGGGCTGGGAGAGAAACTTTGTAATCTACGATAGCGATGACCAGCTGAGCCTTATCGGGAACATCCTCAAGAATATGGGAATCAGCGAAAAGGATATCCCGAAACGGGAAATTCGGGAGCATATATCCGATGCAAAGAATAAATCCCTGGATCCGGAGCAGTATCTTATGGATAATCCCTATCTGGATCAGGTCGTGCCCCGGGTTTTCCGGGCCTACCAAAGGGCTTTGCAGGAAGCCAATGCACTGGATTTTGACGATTTGCTCTGCCTGACGCTGCGGCTCTTTATGGAATACCCGGAAGTTTTGGAAAAATACCGCCAGCGGTTTCAGTATGTTCTGGTGGATGAATATCAGGATACGAACCTGCTGCAGTATAAGTTTATCGAGCGCCTGTGCCGGGAGCATCGGAATATCTGCGTCGTAGGGGATGACGACCAGAGCATCTATGGCTGGCGGGGCGCGGACATCCGCAATATACTGGAGTTTGAGAAGGATTTTCCGGGCACGCAGGTTATCCGGCTGGAACAGAATTATCGCTCCACCTCGGTCATTTTGGATGCAGCCAATGCCGTCATCCGCAATAATAAAGGCCGCAAAAGCAAACGCTTATGGACGGAGAAAAAAGGCGGGGAGCAGATCGAGGTGCATCTAGCGGCGACGGAGCGGGATGAGGCGGCCTTTGTCTGCAAAAAAATACTGGAAGGCGTTCAACATGGGAAGAATTATGGTGATTTCGCCATTCTATACCGGATGAATGCCCAGAGCCGTGTCCTGGAATCCACCCTCATCAACTACGGTATACCGAATAAGGTCTATGGGGGACAGCGGTTCTATGAGCGGCGGGAGATTCGGGATATCATGGCCTATCTGCGCCTGATTTATAATCCGGCGGACGATGTTGCCCTTCGGCGAATCATCAATGTCCCCAAGCGCTCCATTGGCGATGCTTCTGTAGGGGAGCTGACGGCAGCTGCCGAGGCCCGGGGGACCTATCTTCTGGCCGTAGCTTTGGATGGCCAGGGCCTAAGCCCCCGAACGGCCCAGAAGATTCACCCATTTGGGGAAACCATGGCGGAATTTATCGCCCTTTCCCAGGTCATGCCCCTGTCCGAATTTACGGAATATATGATTCGGGCCCTGGAATATGAACAATTCCTCAAGCAGGAGGATAAAAAGGGCGAGCTCATTAACCGCATGGATAACCTGCGGGAGCTCATCGGCAATATCAAAGAAATCGAGCGGGATGTGCCAGAAGGGGAAAGCGCCCTGCCCTTGTTTCTGGAAAACGTAGCCCTGGTAGCGGATGTAGACGCGCTGCAGGAGGAAACCCAGTGCGTGACCCTTATGACCCTCCATAGCGCCAAAGGGCTGGAATTCCCGGTGGTATTCATGTGCGGCATGGAGGAAAACATCTTTCCCACGGCCCGGGCTCGCAACGATCTTTCCTCCTCTATGATGGAGGAAGAGCGGCGCTTGTGTTATGTGGGCATGACCCGGGCGGAAGAGAAGCTGTATCTGCTCCATGCCAGGCAGCGGATGCTCTTTGGGGATTATGCCTATAACCGTCCTTCCCGCTTTCTTGAGGAAGTGCCTGCGTCCCTGCTGCAACAGGAACGGAAGCCCGAGGCCAGGCAGGAGCAGCGCCCGGCAAAAAAGCCTGTAGAGCGGCCGGCTTACAGCCCGGGTTTCGGGGTGAAGCCCGCCTTTGGCGCTGCCGCGCCAGCCAAGCCGGTGGAAAAATCTTTTGCGCCGCACCAGCGGGTTAAGCACGCGAAATTCGGCGCGGGTACAATTCTGGAAGTCTCCGGTAGCGGCAGCTCTATGACCGTTACCATTGACTTCGATCAGGCAGGGGTCAAAAAATTTGCGGCGGCTTACGCCCCCATTACACCGGCGGAGGAATAAAGGAGCGGCTTTGCTTATGGAAGAAAAACTGCGCGCATTGACAGACAGGGTAAACGAGCTGGCTCGGGCATATTATGTAGCGGATGCTCCCTTGGTGAGCGATCAGGAATACGATGCTTTGTTCGATTCCCTTTTGGCACTGGAAAAGGAAGCGGGCTATGCCCTGCCCGATTCGCCGACCCAACGGGTAGGCGGGGAGCCCTTGGCCGCCTTTGCCTCTCATAGGCACCTGGGGCGGCTTTGGAGCCTGGATAAGGTGCGTACGGAGGAGGAGCTTTTCGCCTGGGCTGAGCGAGTAGAGCGGCTGCTGGCCGGCGCCGGCCTGCCGGGGCCGGAGTATGGCCTAGAATATAAATTCGACGGCCTTACCATTAACCTTACGTATGAAGCGGGCCGTTTGGTGCAGGGGGCTACTCGTGGGAACGGCGTGATAGGGGAGGCGATTTTGCCGCAGATTCGTACCATCCGCTCCCTGCCTCTTACGATTCCTTTCCAGGGGAGGATGGAGGTGCAGGGAGAGTGCTACATGCGCCTTTCCGTTCTGGAGGCCTTCAATAAAACCGCGAAGGAACCCCTGAAAAACGCTAGAAATGCCGCTGCCGGCGCCCTAAGGAATCTGGACCCACAGGTAACGGCCAGCCGGCATCTGGACTGCGCCTGCTATAACGTGGGTTATATCGAAGGGAAAACCCTGTCCGACCAGGAAGAAATGCTGGATTTCCTGCGGGAGCAGGGATTCCCGGTCAGCAACTATACGGAATATTTTAAGGATATTTCTGCCGTCTACCAGGCTATTATAGAGGCGGATCAGCGGCGGGACTCTCTGGATTTTCTCATTGACGGCATGGTGGTAAAGGTGCGCAGCTTTGCCGCCAGGGAAGCCCTGGGCAGTACGGACCGCTTCCCTAGGTGGGCCATGGCTTTTAAATTTGCTGCAGAAGAGACCACCACTGTCATCGAGGATGTTACCTGGGAAGTAGGACGCACCGGGAAGCTGACGCCCAGGGCACATTTAGAGCCGGTGGAGCTTTGCGGGGCTACCATTCGGCATGCGACCCTGAACAATTGGGATGATATTTGCAGAAAACGGATCGGCATCGGTTCCCGGGTCTTTTTACGGCGTTCTGGCGATGTGATCCCGGAAATACTGGGGGCGGTACCGGACGATATGCCCCGGGCGCCCATAGAAAAACCCACCATCTGCCCGGCTTGCGGGGCCCATGTGGAGCATCGGGGGGTGCATCTTTTCTGTACCAACTCCCTCTCCTGCCGCCCCCAGATCGTGGGCCGGCTAACCCACTTCGCTTCCAGGGAAGCTATGGATATCGATGGTTTTTCAGAAAAAACAGCGGCCCAGATGGTGCAGGAATTGGGCTTCAGCGCCATTGCAGAGCTCTATACCCTGACGCCGGAGCGGCTGCAGGGCCTTTCCGGCTTTGGCGAAAAGCGCATTGAAAATCTGCTTGCCGCCATCGAAAAAAGCAAACAGCCCAGCCTGGGTGCCTTTATCTTCGCCATCGGCATCCCCAATGTGGGGGCGAAGACTGCCCGGGACCTGGCCCGGCATTTCGGCAGCCTGGAGGCGCTGCGGTCCGCTTCCCTGGAGGCGCTGACCAGCATTCCGGACGTAGGAGAGATCGTTGCCCAGAGCATTTTGGATTTCTTTGCCGATCCCCGCATAGCGGGGGAGGTAGATAAGCTTCTTCAGGAAGGGGTGGCGCCTCAGATGGAAGAAGCGGGCCCATCCGCCAGCCCTATCGCCGGGAAAACGATCGTTGTCACCGGCACCATGGAGCGTATGGACCGAAAGGAAATCGAATCCCTTATTGAACGCCTGGGAGGCAAGGCTGCGGGCAGCGTCAGCAGGAAAACCGACTTTGTCGTAGCCGGCCCTGGGGCAGGGAGCAAGCTCACGAAGGCCCGGGAGCTTTCCATACAGGTTTTGGATGAAGCGGCCTTCTTCCATATGATCCAGCCCGGCGGCGCTACAGAATAAGCCGGGGAAGCCCCTCCCGCTTGTAAAAAGCCTGGAAATATGATATAATTAATTGTTTCGGAAGATATGAAGGGGGTACTAGGCAGGAATGATCAGCAGCATGACCGGCTTTGGCCGGGCTCTTATGGCCCAGGATGGCCGGGAGATTACGGTGGAGTTGAAGAGCGTAAACCATCGCTATTTGGATATTGCCTTTCGCATGCCCCGGCATATCGCCTTTTTGGAAGATCCTCTCCGGCAGGTTCTGGCAGAGGAGCTGAAGCGCGGCCATGTGGATGTTTACGTGTTTTACCGCAATAACCGGGCGGATGCCCGGCAGGTGAATGTAGACTATAGTTTGCTGGCGGCTTATTTAAAGGCAGCCCAGGAGGCTGCAGAACGTTTCGATTTAAAGAACGATATGGGGCTTTATGCAGCGCTGCGGTTGCCTGACGTGCTGGATGTAATTGCGGCAGAGGAGGACCAGGCTGCGGTCTGCGCCCTAGGAGCGCAGGTTTGCGCCCAGGCCTGTGCCGAGCTTAAGTCCATGCGGGCGGCGGAGGGTGCCCGGCTTTGTAAGGATCTTATGGCCCGCTGCCAAACCGTGGCGGACATTGGGGCGCAAATTGCCCTGCGTGCACCCTTGGTTACGGAGGAGTATAGGCAGAAACTGCAGGAGCGGATCAGCGCAATGCTCTCCGGCGCGGAGGTAGATCCGGCCAGGCTGGCCATGGAGGCGGCCATTTTTGCAGATAAGGCCAACATTGATGAAGAACTGGTGCGCCTAAAGAGCCATGTGGCGCAGATGGAGGCCCTGCTGCAAAGCGATGCGCCTGCCGGGCGGAAGCTGGATTTTATCGTGCAGGAAATGAACCGGGAATTTAACACCATAGGCTCCAAGGCAAACGATGGGCAGATTGTAAACCTTGTTATCGCAGGAAAAGCAGAGATCGAAAAGATTCGCGAGCAGGTGCAGAACATCGAATAACCTGCCGGATAAATAATAGTGAGGGGGACGAGTATGCAACAATCACGAGAGGGGCTCCTGATAATCATCTCTGGTCCTAGTGGGGTTGGAAAGGGAACGGTATGTAAGGCGCTGATGGAGCGGAATCCCAACATGCGCTTTTCTGTCTCCTGTACCACAAGGCCGCCTCGCCCGGGGGAGGTTGACGGCCTGCATTACTTCTTTAAGACCCGCGATGAATTTTTGCAAATGGTCCAGGAAGGGGCTTTCCTGGAACATATGCAGGTATTTGGCAACCATTATTATGGCACACCCCGGGCCTATGTGGAACAGCAGCGTGCTTCCGGTTTCGACATTCTCCTGGATATTGATGTGCATGGCGCCATGCATGTGAAATCAGCCTGTCCGGATGCGGTAACCATTTTCCTTGCACCGCCTTCCATGAGCAGCCTGAAAACCCGCCTTGTAGGCCGTGGAACGGAAACGGTAGAGGCCATAGAAAAGCGGTTTGAGGAGTCCTTTCACGAGCTGCGTTATATGAAGGATTATGACTATGTGGTTTCCAATGATGTTTTAGATATCGCTATTGGCCAGGTGGAGCATATCATTGCAGCGGAGCGGCTGCGGGTTTGTAGAAACCAGGCCTTTATAGAGAGCTTTCAGGTGAAAGGAGAGGACGGAGAATGATGAACAAACCGCCTGTAAACGAATTACAGGCTAAAGTAGGCTGCCGCTATATGCTGGTAACAACCGTTGCAAAAAGGGCCCGCCAGCTGTTGGATCACCCGGAGGAGCTGGGTGATCGCAAACCCGTTACGGTAGCGGTGGAAGAGCTGGATCATGACCAGCTTAAAATAGAATTCCCAGAGGATTATAAATAATAAATAACCATGAAGCAAAAAACTGTGGTGCTGGGGGTTACGGGCTCTATTGCAGCCTATAAAGCCTGCGATATTATCAGCCGCCTGAAAAAGCAAGGGGTGGAGGTGCATGTTATCCTTACGGAGAGCGGCTCCCGCTTTATTACGCCCCTCGCTCTTGAAACGATCGCCGCTACGCCAGTGGTTACGGATATGTTCAACCGGGAAACGCCCTGGGAAGTAGAACATATTGCGCTTGCCAAAAAGGCAGATGCCTTTCTCGTTGCCCCGGCAAGCGCCAACTTTTTGGGGAAAGCCGCCCATGGCATTGCTGACGATATGCTTACAACCACCATCCTGGCCACCCATGCGCCTATTCTTGTGGCGCCGGCAATGAACAGCGCCATGTATTTAAATCCGGTTGTTCAGGAGAATATCCAGCTGCTGCAAAAGCGGGGGTACCGGTTCATCTCCCCTGGGGAGGGCCGGCTGGCCTGCGGGGATACGGGAGTCGGCCGTTTGGCAGAAGTGGAGGATATCGTTTCCGCCGTGCTGGACGCCCTCAATCCCCGGCAGGATCTTGCAGGCGTGCGGCTGCTGGTAAGCGCAGGCCCCACCCAGGAGGCCCTGGACCCGGTTCGCTATATTACAAACCGCTCCAGCGGCAAAATGGGGTATGCTATCGCCCAGGCCGCTGCCCGGCGGGGGGCGGAGGTCACTTTGGTGAGCGGCCCTGTATCCCTGCCTGCGCCGCAGAGAGTTAAGCTGGTGCCCGTGGTTTCCTCGGACGATATGTTCCGGGCGGTGGACGGGGCCTTTGCAGGCTGTGATGCTTTGATCATGGCAGCGGCGCCGGCGGATTTCACCCCCCAGAACCTTTCCGGCCAGAAGATAAAAAAGCAGGGGAACGGTTTGAACCTGGCACTGAAAAATACCCGGGATATCCTGCTGGCTATGGGCCAGAAAAAAGAAGGGCGTATCCTGATGGGATTTGCCGCAGAAAGCGAAAACCTTGCCCAAAACGCCCAAAGCAAGCTGCGGCGAAAAAACCTGGATTTCATCGCGGCGAACGATATTCTGGCGCAGGACGCGGGCTTCGGAGTGGATACCAACCGGGTTACCCTCTATGATGACCGGGGCGGCGCCCGGGACAGCGGCTCTATGACGAAGGATGCCCTGGCAGACTGGCTGCTGGATGCCCTGTGGGCGCGGATTCAGCGCAACCGTGGCAGGGCGGGGGCGGAATAAAGGCCGGCGTTGGCCTGCTGCTCCCTAGGCAAAAGTCCGGTAGTCCGGGAAGGAAGCTGTTCTTGGTCAGAGTGGGCAATAAGGCGGGCGGCATCGCCCGCCTTCCGTATATTAGAGGAGGCATGCCTATGTTTGCACAGGTCCTAGTGGATATTGCCCACGCAAATGTGGATAGGCTTTTTACCTACAGCATTCCCGAAGATATGGAGCTGAAGCGGGGCCAGCGGGTCTTAGTGCCCTTTGGCGCCGGGAATAAGCAGACAGAAGGCTTTGTAATAGGATTGCAGGAGACATACGAAGGACCAGCCCAGCTAAAATCCATCCTGCGCCCCCTGGAGCCCTATGCGGCATTCGGCGAAGACCAGCTGGAATTGGCATCCTGGATGAAGGCCGCCTATGGCTGCCTTCTGGTGGAGGCCCTGCGGCTCATGCTTCCGGCCCAGCTCCGGGGCGGCAGGGTGCGGGAGAAAACCATCCGGATCGTATATGTGCCCCGGGAAGTGGATTTGGAGGCTGCCTTCGCATCCATGCGAAAGAAGGATGGTACTTACCGCTCCCCTAAGCAGCATGAGGTATTGGAGCTGGTCAGCCATTATGCAGAGGGGATTCGCGTAGGAGATATTTACGGCTTCATTCCCGGAAGCGGGCCGGCGGTGCAGGCTTTATGTAAAAGGGGCCTTTTGCAGGAGCGGGGTCATGAGGTGTTCCGTACACCCTATGGAAACCACCCCGTGGAGCGGGATCAGCCCAAGGAGCTAAACCCGGCACAGAAGCAGGCCTATTTCGCCATTGCAGCCGGCCTGGAGCAGGGCGGCGGGATCTTTCTGCTCCATGGCGTTACCGGCAGTGGAAAAACGGAGGTCTATCTCCAGTCCATTGCCCTAGCCCTAGAAGCAGGGGGCAAAGCCATCATGCTGGTGCCGGAGATCTCCCTTACGCCCCAGGCGGTGGATCGGTTTCGCGCCCGCTTTGGCGACCGGATTGCCGTCCTCCACAGCCATCTTTCCCCGGGTGAACGCTTTGATGAATGGCGGCGGATACGCCTTGGCCAGGTGGATGTGGTTATCGGCGCCCGGAGCGCTGTCTTTGCCCCGCTGGAAAACATCCGCCTGATCGTGGTGGATGAGGAGCATGAATCCAGCTATCGCAGCGAAATGACGCCCCGCTACAGCGCCATCGAGGTGGCGAAAAAACGCTGCCGCCAATGGGGCGGGGTTCTGGTGCTGGGCAGCGCTACGCCGGGGGTAGATTCCTATTTAAAGGCTTGCCGGGGGACCTATAAGCTGCTGGAGATGCCGGAACGGGTGCAGAATATCCCTATGCCAGAGACGGAAATCGTGGATATGCGCCAGGAGTTTGCCGCTGGTAATACCAGCGTGTTCAGCGCGCCGCTGCAGGGGCGGCTTCAAGCCTGTTTGGAAACAGGCCAGCAGGCCATTCTTTTTTTAAACAGGCGGGGGTATTCCACTTTCGTTTCCTGCCGGGGCTGCGGATATGTTTTCGAATGCCCGGATTGCGACGTTTCCATGACCTACCACCGGCAGGAAAACCTGCTAAAATGCCACTATTGCGGCAAAACGGCCCCGCTGCCCCGGCTTTGCCCCCAGTGCGGGAAGCCCTATATCAAATACTTCGGCATTGGCACGGAGCAGGTGGAGCAACAGCTGCTGGATACATTTCCAGGGGTTCAGGCCCTGCGCATGGATCTGGATACCACCCGGGGAAAGACGGCGCATTATGACATCCTTTCCGCCTTTGCCCGGGGGGATGCCCAAGTGCTTATCGGTACCCAGATGGTAGCAAAGGGGCTGGATCTGCCCAATGTGACCCTGGTGGGCGTCATCGCGGCGGATGCGTCCCTGCATATTCCGGATTACCGGAGTTGCGAGCGCACCTTCCAGCTTTTGACCCAGGTGGCAGGCCGGGCGGGCCGGGCGGATAAACCCGGCCATGTGGTCATCCAGACCTATTCCCCGGAGCATCCTGCCATTCTTCTTGCTGCCAGGCAGGATTACCGGCAATTTTACGAGATGGAGATTAAAAAGCGCCGGCTGTTTCTCTTCCCGCCTTATGCGGTGTTCTTGCGGGCTTTGTTCATCGGCCCCCAGGAGGGGCAGCTGCAGGCCCGCTCTGCCGAATTTGCCCGGGGCATTGGGGAGGAAGTCCGCGTTGCCCTGGAAAAAGCCGGGGGAGATTCCCAGGCCCTTTTATTCTGCGAGGCGGGGCCTGCGCCGGTTCGAAGGCGGGAAGGCCTGTACCGGTATCAGGCAATCCTGAAGCTGGCCCGCACAGCCCAGACTGGGGCAGCGATGCGGGCCGCCTATGCCTATGCCGCCCTGCAGCGGGGGGATGGCTTCGGTACCCTGGAAGTCAATCCGGGGGATATGTTCTGATCCGCCAGCAGGGGATTTGTCCGGCTCTTTTGCTTGCCCGGCCCCGGTGGCATGGAGTATAATAAAATAACATATTATTCTCACACTGAAGGGAAGAATTTGGCTCTATGGCTAAACGAAAGATATTTACTGACGATGCCGCCTGCCTGTATAAGGTCTGCCGCCCTGTGGAACGGTTCGACAAAAAGCTGGCGGAGCTGATTGACGATATGGCCGAGACCATGTATGATGCCGATGGTTGCGGCCTGGCAGCCAGCCAGATTGGCATCCTTAGAAGGGTTGCTGTGATCGATTGCGGCGATGGCTTGGTGGAGCTGGTAAATCCACAGATCCTAGAAACCTCTGGCGAAGAGGGCGCCATGGAGGGCTGCCTTTCCTTCCCTGGTAAGCGAGGGTATGTGGTACGGCCTTCCCATGTGAAAGTACGGGCCTATGATAGAAAAGGAAAACTCTATGAGTATGAGGCAGAGGGCCTTTTTGCCCGGGCAGTCATGCATGAGACGGATCACTTGGATGGGAATGTATATCTGCGCCTGGTGACGGATCCGCCGGAAGGCTTCCAGGAGGATGGCGAGGAGGAAGAGGCATGAAGATTGCCTTTTTAGGAACGCCGGATTTCGCCGTTCCCTCTCTGCAACTATTGATCGACCGGGGATATACGCTGGCCCTGTTTACCAATCCGGATAGGCCAAAAGGCCGCCATGGTGCCTTGACCCCGCCGCCTACCAAGGAGCTGGCCTTAAGGCATGGAATCCCCGTTTATCAGTTTGAAAAGATCCGCCGGCCGGAAGGCGTAGCCGCATTGCGCGCCTTTGCGCCGGACTTGATGGTGACCGCTGCCTTTGGGCAGATCCTCTCTCAGGAAAACCTGGATATCCCGCCTATGGGCTGCGTAAATGTTCATGGCAGCCTGCTGCCCAAGTACCGGGGCGCGGCCCCGATCCAGCGGGCTATTATGGATGGAGAAACCATTACAGGCATCACGACCATGCTGACGGAAGCCGGGTTGGATACCGGCCCCATCCTTTTGCAGGAAGCTACGCCTATTGGGGAAAATGAGACGGCTGGCGCCCCTTTTGAACGCCTGGCCACCCTGGGGGCCCAGCTATTGGGCAAAACCATCGACGGCCTGGTTGCAGGCAGCCTGCGGCCCGTTCCTCAGGATGAGGCACTGGCTACACACTGCTCCATGATAAAAAAAGAAGATGGGCGGATCGACTTTTCCCAAAGCACTGCCCAGATTCACAACCTGGTTCGGGGAATGAACCCCTGGCCCACTGCCTTTGGGGAATTGGAGGGCGTTCCGGTGAAGATCTGGGAAACCCGTAAAGGAAAGGAAGGCAGCTTTGGCCCCATAGGGCAATGTGTGATTGCAGATCCGAAAGAGGGCCTGTTTGTGCAGGCAGGGGATGGGCTGCTGGAGATTTGCACCCTCCAATTCCCTGGAGGGAAGCGCATGGAGGCCAAGGCAGCCCTTCGGGGAAGGCCGCTAGCCGGAAAAAGGTTTTCATGATGGACGCACGAAGGGCTGCGCTGGAGGCATTGCTGGATATTACCGATAAGGGCGCCTATGCGAACCTTCGGTTAAAGAAAGGTTTGCAGGAGATGGATTCTGCGGATGCCCGCTGGGTCAGCGCTCTGGTTTATACCACGCTGGATCATCTTCTTCGGATCGATCATGTGCTGGCTGGCTTTGCAAAAGGCCGGGTGCAGCCTGTTATCCGCGGGATTCTCCGCCTGGGCGCTGCCCAGATCCTCTATATGGATGTTCCGGATAGCGCCGCCTGCAACGAAAGCGTGGCGCTTGCCAAGCGGATGGGTAAAGGCAAGCTGGCGGGTTATGTCAACGGCGTATTGCGGCAGCTCTGCCGCAATAAGGATGCTCTGCCGCCTCTGCCCCAGGATCCAGTGGAGCGAATTAGCATTTCGTACAGTTGGCCGAAATGGCTGGTGCAGGAATATGTCCAATGCTATGGCCTGGAATTTACCCAGGCGCTTCTATCCGCTAAGGCTCCCGGCATGACCCTGCGGGCCCAGTGGCCTTTTACGGCGCCCGAGCTGGCCCAAGCGCTTACAGATCGGGGTATTTCCTTCCGGCAGGGCGAATTGGATGCGAATGCTTTCCACCTGATGAAAGGGCTGGATATTGCTGCGGATCCGCTTTTTCAAAGCGGAAAGATCACAGTTCAGAGCGAAAGCGCTATGCTAGTATGCCGCCTGCTGCATCCATCCCCAGGGATGAAGATTCTGGATGCCTGCGCAGCGCCCGGGGGAAAAACAGCCTACCTTTCCCATTTAATGGAGGGGAGGGGGCATATCGACGCCTGGGAGATTCACAGCCACCGGGCCGAATTGCTCCAAAAGACCCTGGAACGGCTGCATGTGAAAAATGCGTCCGTATTCTGCCGGGATGCTGCCTGCCCGGATGGGGCTTTGGCGGCCCACTATGACGCCGTCCTGCTGGATGTGCCCTGCTCGGGCCTGGGCGTCTTTGGCAAGCCGGATGCCCGCTATGCAAAAAGCGATGCAATCATCCAGGAACTGGCCCAGCTCCAGGCGAACATTCTAAATGCCTGCGCCCCATATGTGCGGCCGGGGGGCGTTCTCATCTATGCGACCTGCACCATATCCCGCCGGGAAAATGAAGGACAGATACAGGCCTTTCTGCAGGCACATCCGGAATTCCGGCCGGATGTGCCCGCGGGACTTCCTCCTAAAATTACCGCCCGTTTTCGGGCGGGTATGGTACAGTTATTCCCTCATTTAGATCAGGGGGAGGGATTTTTTATGGCAAGGCTGGTGAAAGCGGATGGATAACCTGCATCTAGCATCCATGGATCTTGCGCAGCTCAAGGCGCTGCTGGCTGCCTGGGGGGAGCCCGGCTTCCGTGCAGGGCAGGTCTGCGCTTGGCTTCGGAAAGGCGCAAGGCCCCAGGAGATGACCAACCTTCCCAAGGCATTACGCCAAAGGCTGGAGTCGCTCCCCTATGGGGGCGCCCGCATCTATGATAAACGCCGCTCTCAGAAGGATGGGACGGTCAAATATCTTTTTGAGCTGGAGGATGGCAACCTGGTGGAAGGGGTGCTCATGCATTACCACTACGGGAATACTCTGTGTATTTCCACCCAGGTGGGTTGCCGCATGGGGTGTGCTTTTTGCGCTTCTACCCTGGAGGGTTGCGTAAGGAACCTGGAACCCGGCGAGATGCTTTCCTTTATCCATTGCGCTTCGCAGGATGAACCCCAGGCCGATGGTTCCCGCACGGTTACGAACATCGTCCTCATGGGCAGCGGGGAGCCTCTGGATAATTATGATAACGTTCTGCAATTTCTCCGTTTGGTCTCGGCCCCGGCGCCGGAAGGCATGGGAATAAGCCCTCGGAATATTTCCATATCCACCTGTGGTTTGGTGCCGCAGATCTGGAAGTTTATGGAAGAGGCCCCCCATGTCACCCTTTCCATCTCCCTGCATGCGGTGGATGATGAGAGCCGCAGCAGGATCATGCCGGTCAACCGGCGTTATGGCCTTTCGGAGCTTTTGCCAGCGGCAAAGGCATATGCGGAAAAAACGGGCAGGCGGGTAGTGTTCGAATATGCCCTCATTCAGGGGCAAAACGCCTCCAAGCAGGATGCAGCCCGCTTGGCTGCCCTGCTCAGGGGGATCAACTGCCATGTGAACCTGATTCCCCTAAACCCGGTGAAGGAGCGGGGGCTGCAAGGGATCAGCCGGGAGAATGCCCATCAGTTCGCGGGCTGGCTGACGGAGAAGGGAGTTTCCGCTACGGTCCGCCGGGAGATGGGTGCGGATATTGAGGGCGCCTGCGGGCAGCTGCGAAGACGGGTCCTGGAAGCGCGCAAAGGGGAGGATCAGCCATGAGGTTTGCTGCAAAGAGCGAAAAGGGAAAGCGAATCCAAAATGAGGATTATGTATATATCCCAGCCGGCCGCGACGATATCCCCCTGGCGGTTGTGGCGGATGGCATGGGTGGGCATAGAGCCGGTAGCATTGCCAGCACCCTGGCTGTAGAAACCCTTTTGGAGGAATTACGGGGGAGCGGGGAGCGCTGGCCGGAAAGCCGCATCATTCCCGCTGTGCGTAGAGCAAACGAAGCCGTCTATGAAATGTCCCAAGAACGGCCGGATTGCCGGGGCATGGGAACAACCATGGTCCTGGCCTTGGTGAATGCAGAGCGATATGTAGCTGCCAATATAGGCGATAGCCGGCTATATCATTTCGATGGGGAATCCCTCCATCAAATTACGGAAGATCATTCCTATGTAGCGGAATTGGTGGCGGCCGGGCAGATCACGCAGGAAGAGGCGCTCTCGCATCCCCGCCGGAATATCATCACCAGAGCCCTGGGGACCCGCAGCAAGGAGAAGGCGGATATCTTCCATGGAATGTGGGCAACGGGACAAATGCTTATGCTATGTTCCGATGGCTTACACGGCGTGCTGGATGAAAGGGATATGGCCCGCATCCTGCGGGAGGAAGCGGATATGCAGGCAGCCTGTGAGGAACTGGTTCAGATTGCGATTTACGCAGGCAGTACGGATAATATCAGCGTGGCGCTGATTCGGAATGAGGAGGAAACATGATCGGCATCACCCTGGATGGCCGCTATCGCTTGGAGGAACTGATCGGCACAGGCGGTATGGCCAATGTATACAAAGCCTATGACAGCGCCACCGGGCAAACCGTTGCCGTTAAGGTGCTCAAGGAAGAGCATCGTAACGACGCGGAGTTCGTTCGCCGGTTTGCCCGGGAGGCGCAGGCGGTGCTTACCCTGTCCCATCCAAATATTGTAGAGAGCTATGATGTAGGGAATGATGCGGATACTGGCGCGCCGTATATCGTCCTGGAATATGTAGAAGGCGGTACCCTCAAAGACCTGATCAAGGAAAAGGGCGCTTTGAGCCCGAAAATGGCTGTAAATATCGCCAGCCAGGTTCTGGATGCTTTGCAGTATGCCCATGGGTGCGGGATTATTCACCGGGATGTTAAACCCCAAAATGTGATGATTACCCTAAAAGGCAAGGCGAAGCTGGCAGACTTTGGCATTGCCCGGGATGCGGAGGCAACCACCCGTACCTTTGCAGGCACCAATGTGATCGGTTCCGTCCATTACATATCTCCGGAGCAGGCCCGGGGCGATGCGGTCAGTGCCCGGAGCGACATCTATTCCTGCTCGATTATGCTCTACGAAATGCTTACGGGGCAGGTGCCCTTCGCAGGGGATAATTCCGTGGCCATTGCCCTGAAACATCTGCAGGAAGAAATTGTGCCGCCTATTGAGGTGAACCCCAGAATCCCCCGGGCTTTGAGCGACGTGGTGGTGAAGGGCGCTGCCAAGGATGCAAGCCTGCGGTATGCCCAGGCGGAGGATATGCGGCGGGATTTGCTGCGCGCCCTGCGGGAACCCCATGGAAAATTTGCCCGCCTGGATAAGCCGGAAAAAGAGCAGCAAAAACGGCCGAATTCCCTGGGGATAGGAACGATCGCCTTAGCCGTTGTAGTTCTTTTAGGGCTGTTCGGGGCGGTATTCCTCATTACCCAGACCATGCGCGGGCAGAACCGGGATACGGCTTCCGAATTCATCGTGCCAACCCTGACGGGGAAAACCCTGGAAGATGCTAGAGAACTGGCGGATCTGCGGGGATTCCAGGTTTCCGTAGATAACTATGTGCTCAGCACGGAATATCCTGCGGGCCAGATCGTATCCCAAACGCCGGATCGGGGTGCCGTTGGGAAAGAAGGGGATACGATTCGGGTGGTAGTCAGCTCCGGCAGCGGCGTCGCTGTTATGCCCAATCTGGTTGGCAAAACGCTGCAGGAGGCTATGCTGCTCCTGGCGGAGTACGATCTTCAGCTGGGAGAAACCCAGTATGCTGTTAGTGACTTTCCGGAAGGGCAGATCATCCGGCAGGAGCCGGAGCCAGGAACCGCCATTGAAGAAGATGACCGCGTGAATATCTGGGTCAGCGGAACGGCAAATTCCAATATAGCAGTGCCTACCTTTGTAGACCTTACGACAGAGCAGGCTATTTTAACCGCCAGGGAGAGTGGCTTTGAGCGGGTATGGGTGCGCTTCATCACGCCAGAGGAAGGCGCACATGAGGAAATTGTACAGCGCCAGGCGCCACCGGCCTCCTTTAGCGCCAGTAAAACGACCTTAGTGGAACTGTGGATCAACCGGACTTACCTGGGAGACTATTCGGCGGATATCGCTATCAATCTGGATATTGCGCAGGCAGATCAGCCCGTAGTGGTTACTGCGCTCCTAGATAGTGGGGTGGAGGTTGTCCTTTATGAAAACACCCTTGGCGTTGGCAATCAGCAGCCCGTCTCGTTTACCGGATATCTGCGGGAGGCGGGAGAGCGAACCTGCATCGTATATGTAGGTGGGCAGGAGGTGCGCCGGATTACCGCCGCTTTTACCGTGAGATGAGGTTCCATGGAAGGACGAATTTTAAAAGGTGTAGGGAGCTTTTATACGGTACAGTCCGGGGAAGAAAGCTGGGTTTGCAAAGCCCGTGGCCGGTTCCGCAAGGAAGGCTTGACCCCCGTTCCCGGAGACCGGGTGGAATTCCATATTGGCGATGATGGGAAAGGCTATCTGCTGGAGATCCTGCCCCGCCACAATTTGCTCATCCGGCCCGCCGTAGCCAATGTGGATAAGCTGTTCATCGTGCTATCCGCTTCCTCCCCGGAGATGGATCTTTGGCTTTGCGATAAGCTGCTGATGCAGTGCGAGTTGCTGTCCATTTCCCCGGCGCTCGTGTGCAATAAGATCGACGAAGGGCCTGCCGGCAGGGTGGAAGCGCTGGCAGCGCAGTATACCCCCGGCGGATATCCGGTGCTGGGGACCTCTGCTAGAACGGGAGAGGGTCTGCAGGCGCTGCAAGAAAGTATGCGCGGATGCGTAAGCTGTTTTGCCGGCCAGAGCGCCGTTGGGAAAAGCTCTCTGCTCAATGCATTGCTTCCCGGCCTTTCCCTGGAGGTGGGGGATCTTTCCCGTAAGACGGAGCGCGGCAGGCATACAACCCGCCATGCGGAGCTGTTTCCGGCCTTTGGCGGAGCGGTTGTGGATACCCCCGGTTTTAGCCTGCTGGATCTTTCTGCCATGGAGCCGGAAGATTTATCCGGCCTGTACCCGGAGATGCAGGCGGCCCGGCACAACTGCCGCTTTCCCGGATGCCTGCATATTACGGAGCCGGATTGTGCCGTAAAGCCCCTGCTGGATACGGGTGGGCTTCATCCTCTGCGGTATGAACGATATAAAGGTTTTGTTGAAGAATTAAAAGAAATGAGGAAACATCGCTATGATTAAAATCGCGCCTTCTATCCTGGCGGCGGATTATGCCAACCTGGGAAGTACCATCGCAAAACTGGAAGGTTGGGGAGCGGATTATGTGCATTTTGATGTAATGGATGGCTCCTTCGTGCCGGCTATCAGCTTTGGGGCTGGGCTTTGTAAGGCAATTCGTTCCTATACCCGTTTGCCCATGGATGTGCATCTGATGGTGGAGCATCCCAGCACGCAAATCGAAGCCTTTGCAGAAGCAGGCGCGGATATCATTACCATCCATGTGGAGGCGGATCCCCATTCCCACCGCACGCTCCAGCGGATCCACGCTCTGGGCCTGAAGGCGGGTATTGTTCTGAACCCCGGTACCCCTGCCTGCATGGCAGAGCCCCTTTTAGAAAGCTGCGATATGGTTCTGCTCATGACCGTGAACCCGGGCGCGGGCGGGCAGAAGTTTATTCCGGCCGTCCTTCCTAAGATCCGGCTGCTGCAGGAGATGATAGAGGCCCAGGGCCTGGCAGTGGATATTGAGGTAGATGGGGGGATCAACCCGGAAACCGCCCGCCTGTGCCGGGAGGCGGGGGCGAATGTACTGGTAGCAGGGAGCAGCGTCTTTACTGCGGATAATCCGGCGGACATGATTCGCCGCCTGCGCTAGGGCCGGTGCCGCGCAGCGTATGGTAACGGTTTCATACTTAGTGCTAAGGAAAAAACGCATAGGTAACCAATAAGACGGCTCGAATAGGTTGTTACGATGCGCCGCCCCGGGGTAATCTGGGGCGGCGCTGATTTATATGTTTTGTCCCTGTGGAAAGGGGCCGGATTTATGATAGAGCCCAGTTCTGGCTTTCTGCTTGCAACTTTACCATGTTGGCATATAGGCCGCCCTTTTGCAGCAGCGCTTTCGGGGTGCCCTCCTCCGCTACGGTGCCGCCATCCAGAACCACGATCTTATCCGCCCCTGCCACCGTGCGCATACGGTGGGCGATGACCAGTACGGTCTTATCCTGGATCAGACGAGATAGGGCAGTTTGAATTAAGGTTTCATTCTCCACGTCCAAAGAGGCCGTTGCCTCGTCCAGCAGAATAATGGGCGCGTTCTTCAAAAAGGCCCTGGCGATGGAGATTCGCTGCCGTTCTCCGCCGGAGAGTTCGCAACCGTTTTCCCCGATGCTGCTGTTGTATTTATCCGGCAGCTTTTCCGCAAATTCATCTACATTAGCCATCTTTGCGGCAGCCAGAACCTCTGCGTCTGTGGCGTTTTTGTTTCCGATGCGGATATTCTCCAGGATTGTATTATCAAATAGGGTTACATCCTGGAATACGATGGAATAGAGGGAGAGCAGCACCTCCGGGTCTATCTTGGAAATATCCATGCCGCCTACGGTGATTTTCCCCTGGTTCAGATCCCAAAAGCGGGCCGCCAGCCGGGATACGGTGGTCTTTCCGCCGCCGGAGGGCCCTACTAGGGCTGTAACTTCCCCCTGCCGCGCCGTAAAGGAGACATCGTTTAAAATCATCTCTCCTGTGTTATAAGCAAAGCTAACGTGGTCAAAGCAAATATCATATCCCTGGTTGGTAAGCTGGCTTGTTCCCTGCTGAATGGGGTGCTCCAAAATCTCGTTCATACGGGCAATATTGGTGCGGGTGCTGATTACAGCTGCCAGGTTCTGCAGGGCGCTTTGGAGCGGATCATACAACCGGGATACCACCAGCAGGAACATAAAGAACGTAAGGATATCCAGCGTTCCCTGCATGAGCAGCAGGGAGCCTGTCAGGGCTACCGTAGCGATACCCAGCTTCAGGATAAGGGATGCGCTGACTACGAAGGCAGCCAGGCCGAATTCATTGATGATAGAGCGGCGTTCAACATTGCGGATCTTTTCCTCCAGCCCCTTTGAATAGGCAGCCTCCGCATTGTTCGCCTTGAGATCCTGTATGGCCTCTATGCATTCCTGAATGCCGTCTGCACAGGCGATTTTTGCATCCATGGCTTTCTGATTCAAGCGTTCCTGTACTCTAGCGGAGCCTCCTACGATGGCAAAGGATACGGGCAGCACCCAAAGCGCGGATAGGGCCATGCGCCAATCCAGAAACAGAAGGCTAATGGAAATTAGAATAGTGGAAATGATAGAGCCAGCTAACTCCGGTATATAGTGGGAAAAGCTCTGCTCCAGGAAAGTGCAGTCCGCCATGATGGTGCTGGTCAGATCCGCCAGGTCTTTCTTTCCGAAGAAGGAGAGGGGGATTTTCCGCAGCTGTTCTGCTAAAGTAATCCGCCTTACGCCGCTTTCTACATAGGTCGCGAAATAGGTGGCGTTATACTGCAGATAGGTGGAAAGCAGGATCAACCCTATATATAGCCCACAGCCTATCAGATAAAATAGGCCTTTGCCGGCAGGAATACCGCCCCCTAGCAGGTCGCTGACCAAAGCGTATAGAAGCCCTACCGGAAACATGAATGTAATATTTTGGAAAACGCAGGCCAGGCAGCCCTTAATCAGATCCTTGGCACCCTGCTCCGATAGAGCGTAACGTTTTTGCAGCTTTTTGATCATTGCGTTATGCCTCCTTTGCGACCTTCCACTGCACGGAGGTCTGATAGTTTTCCCACATCCGGCGGAATAAGCCTTCCTGCTCCAGCAATTCTTGGCTGGTTCCACTTTCCACAATCCTTCCATCTTCCAGGACGTAGATCCTATCCGCATTGACTACGGTGGAGAGCCTATGGGCGATCATAATGACCGTTTTCCCCTGGGAAAGGCGGGAGAATGCAGCCTGCACCTTCGCTTCATTATCCGGGTCTGCGAAAGCGGTGGCCTCATCCAGTATTACGATGGGCGTATTTTTGAGCATGACCCGGGCGATGGCGATGCGTTGCTGTTCTCCGCCGGAGAGATATATTCCCTTGGTACCGATGACGGTATCCATCCCCTGGGGCAGCTTTTCCAAAATATCAGTACACTGCGCGTTTTCTAGGGCAGCTAGGACCTCTTCCCGGGTGGCGCCGGGTTTTCCCATCCGCACGTTTTCCAGGATGGAGGCTTTGATCAGGCGGCTGTTCTGAAATACGAAGGAGACGGTATTCATCAGCTCTTCCTTGGGGATATCCCGCACGTTTATGCCGCCGACCCTGATGCAGCCCATCTGCGGGTCAAAAAAGCGGGCGATAAGGTTTGCAAGGGTGGTCTTGCCACCGCCAGATGGACCTACGAAGGCTACGGTCTGCCCGGCCGGAATCGCAAGGGAGATATCCTTTAATACATCCGTTTTTCCATCGTAGCTGAAAGTAATATGGGAAAGCTCTATGGTTCCGTCTTTGGGATGCTCCAGGGAATGGAAAGCCTCTAGGGGCTTAAGCTGCAGCACGCTGTCGATCCTTTGCAGGGCATCGTCTACGATCATGGCGTTTTCGCTCTGGAACATGATCTTCGTAAGGGTAATGGAAATGATGGGTGTAATAATAATATAAAACAGCAGGTTCAGCAGAAAATCTGCCGTTACGCCATTCCGGGTAAAAAGGAGCGCCCCGGCAATCAGAAATGCAAATACGCCGTTGATGGCTGCCGTATAGAGCATCATGGGCGTACGGAGCTCCTTTGTGTAGGCAATTACCCATTTTTGATACCGGTCGATGGAGCCCTTGAATTTTTTAAAGGAGAAGATGGTCTGCCCAAAGGTTTTGACCACCGGGATGCCCCGGACATATTCCACCGCCTCATTGGACATATCCTCCAAAGCGTTCTGGTACTCCTTCATTTTTTGTTGCATCCGGGGCCCGGTCATGGCCATCATAATCAAGAACCCCAGCAGCACCGGCGCAAGGCTCAAAAGTCCCAGCCGCCAGTCGAAAACAAAGAGCAGGAAAAGCAGGCCGCAGGGCGTTGCAATAGCGCCGGCGCGGTCGGGTAGCTGGTGCGCCAGATAGGTTTCCGTTGCGCCGCTGGATTCATGGATGATCTTCCGAAGCCTGCCGCTGCCAAAGGCTTCCACAGCGCCCAGCGGAAGCGTTACAATATGCTTTATCGTGGCGAGCCGCAGGTTCGTAGCGATACGAAACGCCCCCATATGGGAACACATAAGGCCCGCAATATAGACCAATATGGCAATCACTGCGAAAAGGACGGCCATCCAGCCGGAATGCGTAAGGCCTTGCGCTGCTTCGAAATACGGCGCTATGGACAGCACTTCCTGTATAAGCCGCCAGATATACCAGTAGGGCACTAGAGCAATCAGCGCGCTAAGCACCGATAAAATCCAGGAAGCATATACTAGGTATCTGTATCTACCCGCATAGCCGAGCAAACGGGATAAATTGGATTGCTTTTTCAAATAAAACTCCTCCTTAAAAAGATGGGTTTATATGCAAACAGGGGAGGGAGTTCCCCTGGACTTATAGTTAGCTATATCTAACCTATGGCTAAAAATTATAGGGCTTATTGCCCCATAATTTTCAACCAGCCTGCCGTATAGAAAGCCCGCATTTCCCGCAGATAGTTTTCCGCTTCCGGCAGAGGCATTTGGTGAATGATCAGCTCAAAAAAGGTATGGAACATGCCGGTGATGAGGATGTGTTCCAGCCGCAGATCGATTTCAGGGGAAGGCCGGCCTAAAACATTGAGCACGGCCTGGTAAGCATGCGTAGCATCCATCTCGATCTGTACCATTTCATCAACCAGCCCTGCAAAGCGCGTGCCCTCTGCGCTGCACAGCAGTAGCTGGCATTCCTCCAGGTGGTCATATGCATAGTGCAGCATATCCAGCATACATTCGCCGGAAAAATCGCCCAGTGCTTCCGGCTGCTGCTCCAGGGGAAGCTTGGCAAATTCTTCCTGGGCCTGGCGGAACCTCCGGATAAGGTAGTTATAATGTTCTTCCACCAAGGCGGCAAAAAGCTCTTCTTTACTCTTATAGTAGCCGTAAAATGCACCGGTAGTCATGCCCACAGATTTTACAATATTGCGCAGAGAGGCGGCACGAAAGCCCCATTCCCGAAACTCATTGCGGGCGGCCTGATGGATACGAGCTAGGGTGGATTCTGGGGACATAGGATGGCCTCCTAAATAACACTGTTATATAACGCTGTTATAATAGCAAAAAGCCGCCTTCCTGTCAAGCATAAACTTGTTCGGAAAAGGGCGGATGATTAAGCCGCTGCATGCAGGAGGAAAATCGCTTTCCTTATGCAGGCAACCACATATCGCTGGGCTTATTCCCGGTCTGCCTTTGGTGGACGATAAAGCGCAACTGTGCTACAATGCCATATGGAAAAACAGAAATGCGAGGAATACACCTATGTATAATCCATATGATCAGGATACATTTTTTCAGGAATATGCCAAAATGCCCCGCAGCCGGGATGGCTTGCCTGCCGCCGGAGAATGGGGCCGGTTGCAGATGCTGTTTCCACCCCTTAAGGGGAAGGATGTGCTGGATCTAGGCTGTGGGTATGGCTGGCATTGCAAATACGCAGCGGAAAATGGAGCAAAAAAGGTGCTGGGTATTGATTTGAGCCAGAAAATGATTGCTGAAGCGGAGCGGCGAAATGGGGACAGCCGGATTACCTATCGCGTTTGTGGGATTGCGGAATACACATATCCGGAAAATCGCTGGGATTGCGTCATCTCAAATCTGGCCCTGCATTATATTGCCGATATAGGCCAGATATTTGCAAATATATACCGCACCTTAAAACCAGAAGGTATTTTTCTTTTTAATATAGAACATCCGGTCTTTACCGCCGGCGTTGACCAGGACTGGGTCTACGATGCAGATGGAAAGCCCATGTACTGGCCAATCGATAATTATTTTATACCAGGGGAGCGGAAAACCCATTTCCTGGGCTGTGATGTGACCAAGCAGCATCATACTCTGACGCAGATCTTTATGGGCTTGCTAGATTGCGGCTTTACCATCGTAGCAGTAGAGGAAGAGCCGCCCAAGGAAGTAACCAGTCTCCCCGGCATGGAAGATGAGCTGCGCAGGCCCATGATGTTGCTGGTTAAGGCCGTTGCGAAAAAGGAAGCACCATAATTGACCGGTCCTCCTGTCAGTTTGCTCCTTCAGGAATGGCCCTGCTCCTATGAAGGATGAAAAAATAATGATCCCCCGGCTTTGCCGGGGGATCATTATTGCCTATTAGCAAAGGCGGGCGTGACTGTCAACGGCGGCGCATTTATGCGCCGTTCATCTTGACCGTTGACTGGCTCGGCTGGCTTTGCTATCAATCCCAAAGGCTGAGAAATTATGATATTATTATCACTTCAAAGGATATAACTTAATCTTATTGATTTTAGCTCTGAACTTATGCAAATCACTACTTTTAAATCGTTTTCCGTGTGCCGGGTAAATATACTCTACATTTTCGCTCAATAATACTTGCCATGAATTTTCAAACTATTTTTTATTTTCTATCCATATCGTTATCCTGTGTAGACTTGGCACACCGTTCATAGCGGCGTCTCCACAGAATATCAAGTTTTTCACCCTTAAAGAAATAGAGTCTGTCGTATGGCCTGGCGTAAAT
>CALVLF010000124.1 GCA_944336625.1 uncultured Clostridia bacterium | reverse complement strand
ATTAATCCGGATCAGCTCCCGAACGGAGCCATTTTGCACCATTTCATTCAAATCGGCCACATTATCGCACTGCAGCAATTGGCACCAGGCGTCGCTCTGGGCAAAGGCTGCGGCGAATTTCGGGCTTCTCTTATATACGCCAAGCCGATTGGGGTCATCATCATCGGGAAGAATCATTACAAGGCCTGGCGGCTCATAGCGAAAATCATAGACCCGAACATAACCTGTTGACGGGGCCATTTCGCCATAAAAATAGTCCAGATAATCTCCCTGGCGGTAGCAATCGAAGTAGCTGAATTTTCGCCAGCGAAGCAACCGCACCTTATCTTGCTGCCCTTCTTTTTCATAAAAACGGATGGCTTCCTCCACGTCCAGGCGTTCCCGCAAAAGAGGCAGATCATCTTGGATGATCTGCGCACACCGGCCGGAGAGGGTCTGGATATCCCCAGGGGATAACGCAGGCGTTTTTTCAACTGTCATATAAACGCCCGGCCCCAGAGAATAACGGATCTGCACCCGGGCCTCGGGCCAAAGCTGCCGCATGGCCATCAGGGCTACGTATTGCAGGGTCCGCTCATATACCCTTCGACCCAGGTCATCCCCGTAACGCAGGAGCGTAATCTTTCCGCCTGCCCGTTGGACGGATTTTCGAGGGCAGGGCCCGTCCTCCGTTTCATGAATGGGGTCATTATTCAGCGTATAAACTTCACCGCCGATTTGGGCGGCCAGGGGCTTATGGGCCAGGTCATTCGCATCCAAGCCCGCCCGCCGTACAAGCTCCAGCAGGGTTTCGCCCGGCTGGGCATCTATGGGAATCGTGTCTAAGTATAGCTGCATTGGCGGCTCCTTTCAATTTTTATGATTGGCTGCCGGATCTCCGGCACGCCTTAGTTTTTTCAGTATAGCACAGGAAAGCCCCTCCTGCAAAAGCAAAAAACGCCAGGGGGTGGCTTCCTAAGTGGGGCAGCCTTATGGGGTGCTATATTTCATTTGTATTCTGTGCTATACTGGTTGTATCATCCTTAGAAAGGTATTTTTGCAACATGCAGCTTCTCTGGGCTTTGGAAAGCATCCGCGTACCTTTTTTGGACCGTCTGTTTTCCTTGATCACCTATTTAGGCGATGAAACGATGCTCATCGTACTTATTATATGCATGCTGTGGTGTGTGGATAAGCGGAAGGGCTACTGCCTCTTCGTTATTGCCATGACTGGCACCGCCGTGAACCAGCTTTTAAAGGCGATCTTTCTCATTCCCCGGCCCTGGGTGCAGGATCCTTCCTTCCCCATCGTGGAGTCCGCTCGAGCCGGCGCCACCGGCTATTCCTTTCCCAGCGGGCATACGCAGAACGTAACTTCCAGCTTTTCTGCCTTTGCCATCTGGGCCAAGCGGAAATGGGTCACGCTGCTCTGCGCCGCGCTGATCCTTTTAACCGGCTTTTCTCGTATGTATCTGGGGGTCCATACACCCCTGGATGTGGGGGTATCTTTATTCGTAGGCTTGGGAACGACGCTGCTTTGTATGCGGATATATGAAAGCTGGAGCAGCCACTCCCTTCGCCTGCTCTCCTGCCTGTCCGTGTTGGGGTTAGTGGCCTATCTCCTGCTTGCGCCCAAGGGGGCCGCCAATGTGCAGGAGTTTGACGCCCATGGGCTGGAAAGCGGATATACCTTGCTGGGAGCTGCCCTGGGCCTTTCCTTTTCCTGGTTCCTGGATGAGAAGTATCTCCATTATGAAATAAAAGCCAGGCCCTTGGCCCAGGCTGCAAAGTTAATCTGCGGACTGGGTCTGATCCTGGCCATGAAGTCCCTGCTCAAGGCCCCTTTGAACCAACTTTGCGGCGAAAGCCCTTTTGCCAACTGCCTGCGCTATTTCCTGATTGCCCTGTTTGCCGGCGCCGTATGGCCGCTTACATTTCCATTCTGGGCAAAGCTGGGCAGTAGCCATCATCGACCTAAGAAGGAGGATGCGTAAACTAATGTCAAACGGAACTTTCCCAGTCATGCGCCGCTCCGACCGGGCGGTGGAGAATCTGCCGGATATTCTGGCTATTCTGGAACAATGCGTCGTTATGCGGTTAGCCATGACGGGACCGGACGGGCCTTATATTGTACCTGTAAACTTTGGCTACCTTTTGCATTCCGAGCAAAGGCTGACCCTGTATTTTCACGGCGCATTGCAGGGCCGCAAAAGGGATATGTTGGATGCGGATCCCCGCGTATGCTTTGAGGTGGACTGTGAACACCGGCTCATTGCCAAGGAAACCGCCTGCGGCTATTCCTATGGCTATGCCAGCGCAATCGGCTTTGGAAAAGCCCGGCGTCTGACAGAGGCTACGGAAAAGGCCCAGGGGCTTTCCTGCCTTATGGCCCGCTTTGATTCGGCGCCTTCTTTTGTGTTGAATATGGAGGCCATGGAAAAAACCGCAGTCTATGCTATTGATGTGGAACATATCACAGGAAAGCGGCATTAATGGTTTCTATAAGTAAAAAGTAAAGCTTCGCCAGGCCTAGGCGCATGAAAAGGGGAGGATGTGGCCATCCTCCCCTTTGTTTGTTATAACACGCTTCCGTAGTACGAGAAATTCTTCCAGCAAAGCCGGGGGATTATTCGTCCTCTTCCTCGTCCTTTTTCGCGTTTTCGATAATTTTCTTTGCCTCTATGGCAGGAACGTCCTCATAGCGGACAAACTGGCTGGTAAAGGAACCGCGAGCCTGGGTCATGGAGCGCAGATCCGTCGCGTATTTGAACATCTCGGAAAGGGGCGCTTCCGCCACGATCTCCGTTCCCTCTTCGCAGGGATTCATGCCCAACACCCGGCCCCGGCGACTGGAAAGATCGCCCATGATAGCGCCGGTATATTCATTCGGCACAGTAATGTTGTACTGATAGATGGGCTCGATCAGGGCAGGCTGTGCCTTTGCGCAGGCTTCCTTATACGCCAAGCGGGCAGCGCTCTTAAAGGCTACTTCCTTAGAATCCACGGGATGATACTTGCCGAAGAACAAGGTTGCCTTTACGCCGATCATGGGATAGCCGGCCAAAACGCCCTTCTTCATGGCCTCCCGGGTACCCTTTTCAACCGCGGGGATATATTCTTTGGGCACTACGCCGCCAACGATGGCATTTACAAATTCGAAATCCTCGCCATTGGTCAGGGGCTCAAAGCGCATATTGACCACGCCGAACTGGCCGCTGCCGCCGGTCTGTTTTTTATGCTTACCTTCCGCCTCGGCACTGCCGCGAATGGTCTCACGATAGGGGATACGCGGGTCGGAGATCTGGGCTTCCACGCCGGTCTTATTCTTCAGCTTGGAGCAGAGTACGTCGAGATGGACTTCGCCCAAGCCACAGATAAGTACGTCGCCGGTCTCTACGTTCTTTTCGATGGCCATGGTGGGATCTTCTTCCAGAAGCTTATTCAGGCCGGCAAAGACCTTATCCTCCTCCCCCTGCTTCTTGGCGGATACGGCCAGGCTGATACAGGGCTTGGGGAATTCGATGGCAGCAAACTGAACGGGATCGGAAGGATCGCAAAGCGTATCGTTGGTGGCGGTATACTGGAGCTTGGAAAGGGCGCCGATATCGCCGGCAATCAGCTTATCCATGGGCGAGACCTTCTTGCCCCGCATGAGGCCGGGCGCTGTGGCCTTTTCGTTTTTCTCCTGATTGGGATTATACAGGGGCGTATCGATGCTCAGAGTGCCCCGGTATACTTTGATGATGGAATATTTGCCAAACTGATCCACAACGGTCTTGATCACCTGGCCGGCAAATTTTCCATCCTTTTCTACCGTAACGGCCTCGCCGGTCTTCGGATTTACAGCAGCGGGCGCAGCTACCTGATCCGCCGCAGGCATGTAGTTGACCAGGTTATCCATCAGGGTAATAACGCCGATATTGGGCGCGGCAGCGCAGCAGCAAACGGGCGTTACAACGCCATCCAGCACACCCTTGCTCAAGCCCTGGAGGATCTCCTCCCGGGAGAGCTCGCCCTCCTCGAAGTATTTTTCCATGAGCGCCTCATCGCTCTCAGCTGCAGCTTCCGTGAGCTGCTCATACAGCTCTTGGGCACGGCCGCTCAAAGCATCGGGAATGGGCATTTCCTTAGTAGCTTTGCCATCGAAACGATAGGCGGTCATATGAACGATATCCACATAGCCCACAAAGGCGCCCTTTTCCAGGATCGGGAGCTGAATCGGCACAACGCTGGGGCCGAATTTTTCGTTGATTTCGGCCATTACTTTATCGAAGTTGGCGTTTTCCCGGTCCATCTGGTTCACAACCATCATGCGGGCCTTACCAGCCTTCTTGCACATGGCCATGGCCTTTTCCGCGCCAACAACGGGGCCGGATACCGCGCCCACAACGATCAATGCCGCATCCGCCAAAGCCATAGCGGCAGTAACCTCGCCATAAAAATCGAAAAAGCCGGGGGCGTCGATGATATTGACCTTTACATCCTTCCACTCAAAGGGCGCAAGCGCCGCGTTGATCGAAATCGTGCGCTTGACCTCTTCCGGATCGTAGTCGGTGGTGGTATTACCGTTTTCTACCTTACCGATACGCTCAAGAAGACCGGCATTATAAAGCATGGCTTCTGTAAGGGTGGTTTTCCCCTCGCCGCCATGGCCGAAAATGCCGATATTGCGGATATTTGCTGCGGTATAATTTTTCATGGTTGTCCCCCTGTTGGTATGTAATATTGGTGCAGAAAAATAAATCTATGCAGGTGGCAGGTGCATGTGTCACCAAATAATATTGTACCAGCGCAGTTGGCGGTTGTAAACCATTTTTCTACCCTTCGAATGCTTTTTTGCCCGCATATCCGCAGGTGGCAAATTCCTTCCCGAAAGTAGAAGGCTTGCAGCCCGGCCGGTGAGGAAACCTTTTTTATGCTCCCCCGTTTTCTTGCGAAAACCGCTTCTTTTATGATAAACTTGGTAATAATGCATCTTCTTTCAGAAAGGATATCCATGGAAAAATCTCCTTATACCTTACAGGATTATATCCGGTTAAAAGAACGGCTGCAGGGGTTGGCAGATCCTAAATATAAAGCCTTTCATGCCTCTCTGGTGCCAGGCCTTTCGCAGGAGGCTTTTTTAGGGGTGCCTATACCGCTCCTTCGCAAGGAGGCAAAGGCGATTACAAAAGGGGATTTTCGCGGTTTCCTGGCCCTGGCGCAGGATGCGCTTTACGAACTTTGCATGATTCACGGCCTGGTAATCGGTCTGGCGAACTGGCCGTTGGAGGAAAGGCTGGAAGCCTGCCGGGAATTCATTCCCAGAATTGAAAACTGGGCCATTTGCGATTGCTTCTGCGGTGCCTTAAAATGCGCAAAGAAAGAACCGGAAGCTCTATTCTCCTTCATCCAGCCCTATTTTAAGATGGAGGATGCCTACGCTGTTCGCTTCGGTTGCGTAATGCTTTTGGAATATTTTCTAGGGGAAGAATATATCGACCAAACCCTGGCCCTTTATGACGGGGTGAAACATCCGGATTATTACGTAAAAATGGCGGTTTCCTGGGGCATTTCCACGGCAATGGTCCATCAGTGGGATAAAACCATCGATTACCTTTCCTCCCCGGCCTGCCATCTGGATGCATGGACCTATAACAAGGCCCTGCAAAAAGGCCGGGAAAGCCGCAGAATATCTCCTGAAAAGCGGGAACTGCTTCAATCTATGAAGCGATAATGCAAAAAAGGGGGCGAGCATCCATGACAAACGTAGTCTTAGGCAAAACAGGAATTTCCGTAAATAAAAACGGCTTTGGCGCCCTTCCCATCCAGCGCATCAGCCCGGAGGCGGCTGTCCGGCTCCTGCGGCGCGCCCATGCGGGGGGGATGAACTTTTTTGATACGGCCCGGGCTTATTCCGACAGCGAAAAAAAGCTTGGCCTGGCCTTTGGCGGCCAGTGGGAAGGTATTGTTCTGGCCACGAAAACCGGTGCTACCACGCCGGAAGGCCTTTGGGCGGACTTAAACGCCTCTCTTGCGGCCCTGCAAAGAAACTATATCGATATTTATCAACTTCATAATCCTGCCTTCTGCCCTAAACCCGGAGATGGCAGCGGCCTATATGAAGCTCTATTGGAGGCCAAAGCCGCCGGGAAAATCCGGCATATCGGCATCACCAACCACAGGCTGGCCGTGGCCCAGGAGGCTATCGATAGCGGCTTATACGAAACCCTGCAATTTCCTTTCAGCTATCTTTCCACGGAAAAGGAGCTGTCTCTCGTTCATGCTTGCCGGGAAGCGGATATGGGCTTCATCGCCATGAAGGCTCTGGCAGGCGGCTTGATTAATAACAGCGGCGCTGCCTATGCCTGGCAGGGGCAGTTTGAAAATGTCCTGCCCATCTGGGGGATTCAGCATGAATGGGAACTGGATTCCTTCCTGCCCTTTGTGCAGAATCCGCCGGCCATGACCGAAGAATTCCAGGCGATTATTGAAAAAGATCGAAAGGACCTGGCCGGCCAATTCTGCCGGGGTTGCGGCTATTGCCTCCCCTGCCCCGCTGGAATTCGGATTAACGATTGCGCCCGCATGGCCCTCATGCGCCGCCGTGCCCCCAGCGCGCACTGGTATACGGAGGAGTGGATCGAAAACATGCGCGCCATAGAAAACTGTCTTCATTGCGGCAGTTGTATGAAAAAATGCCCTTATGGGCTGGATGTGCCCACTCTCTTGCAACAGAATCTGGCAGACTACTTGGAAGGGCTGGCGGCAGGGGAAAACCGTTAACCCGAAACAGCAGTGCGGCGCAAGGAAAGGCCCGAAAATGCCGGGCCTTTTTCCTCTTGTGATAGGCCCGGGAACATGCTATGATGGATAGCATGAAGCGAATCATCATTTTATTCTGTGCCACCCTGTTTGGTGCCGCATTATTATCTGGATGCGCTGGCAATGCGCCGGCTTTTAATCCCTCCCAATCCCCCGCAGCTACCCCTGTGCAAACGCCTGCAGAAACGCTGGCGCCTACGCCAACGCCCCTTACCGAGGCGATGGTTTTGCAGGATCTCCAGGATACCTGGGGCGATCTGTTTCAGCCGGCTCTCCTTTCCTATTTCCCTGAAGCGTTCTTTCAGGCGGAAAACTCCTGGCAGTTTTTCGATGTAGAACCGGAAGAGCGGGCCTGGCTGCTTGCCTGTACCGAGGCCTTTTCCCAGCAGCTGACGGAATCGCTCGAATCAGTTTCCCAGGAAGTCTCCAACCGGCTTGGCCTAGCTGTGCAAATGGAAGAAAGTCAAATTTCCGCCCCTTCCTGGCAGCTTTGCGCCGCAATTTTTCAGGCCAGCGGTAGTCCGGAGGCAGGGCAGGCAGCCCTGAAAAATTCTATGGCAGTTTCAGCCGAAGTGCTGAGCAGCTCCCCCGCCTCGGTGCAGCTTTCCATTTCTGTGGAGCCCCTGCCTTATAAAGAAGCCCTAGCTATGGCAGCAGCGGATGAAGCCGCCCTGCGCAGCGCCCAGTTTCTCTATTCCTATCTGCTGACCGTTTATGATGCGGAAATGAACGAGCTGGAATATGTGCAGCCTGCGCCAGAAGGGAGCCTGGCAGAGGGAATCGTCTGGCCCCTGGAATCCCATACTCGCCTGCGCAAGACCTGGTTTGCAGACAGGGATGATGGCGCCCGCAAGCATACCGGAACGGATATCTGGGCAGAGGCGGATACGCCCATTTATTCCTGTACGGACGGTATCGTAACCTCCATATCAACCAGCAGTGGCCAAGGAAATGCCGTTATCATCACCGATCCATATGGCTATGAATTTCATTATTACCATATGATCCGGCAGACGGATTTCCTTCAGGAGGGCGATCCTGTTTCTGCGGGGGAACTGATCGGCCACGTAGGCAATACAGGAAATAGTGACCGGGATCACCTCCATCTTTCCATCATTTCCCCGGAGGGGCTCTTTATCAACCCCTATCCTTACCTTGCCGCAGTAGAGCCTTAATGCTTGCCCTAAAGCAAAAACTCTAAGGATCTTCCTTTGAAAGCGGCATAGTAAAGCAAGGGATATGATCCTAAACTAAATGCACAATAGATTGAGAGCACAATCGGTCTATCCCGGTTGTGCTCTCTTGCTTGCCCATTGCTAAGAAGTTATCTATGCAGCTTCTACTTTCTATTTGGCTTCCGTTTAATGTGCAACAGTCTGATATAATCATCAAACAAAGAGCTATCTATGGGAGCAAACATCAGCCATTTCCCGTCATGATAAGTTTGTGCTTCATCATAAATTCTTTGAACTTCTTTTGAATATTTTTCTTTATCTTCTTCAAATTTCAAGCGTTCATCCTTGCCTAAAATAACCATAAATCCTACGCAGTTTTCCCTTGCATATAATGCGCATAGCGTTTTGCCTCCCCGGCGGTATTTATATTCATATGTCCATGCTTTCCCACCTTTGCTCCATAAACGATCCATATCATATTTTTCGTCAATTAACGCGCATAGTTTAATCCATTTCTCATACAATGGCTTTCCAACTAAAGCCGTCATTTGATCTGCGCCAGGTATTACAGCAAGCATGATAGCCTCCTCTATAAATGAAATAGCTTATTAATGCACTTGGAAAATAATTGTGCAGATAACAGCAGAACTGGTATCTTTCCGGTAACTATACCACAATATTGTGCGTACTTCACAGCTGAGATAAACGTTATTACAATAATAATAATCAAGAAAGGCAAGGGCCTTCATACAAAATAAAAAGCTATATAAATACGGAGGTGCGCAAAATGAAACTCGCAGTTGTGTGTGCAAATGGTAAAGCTGGCAAGCTGATCGTCAAGGAAGCCGTTGCACGGGGCCTGGATGTAACCGCGATTGTCCGCGAAGAAAACCGCTCGGCCGCTACGAAGGTAATTTTGAAGGACTTGTTCGACCTGACCGCCGAGGATTTAGCTGGATATGATGTAGTCATCGATGCTTTCGGCGCCTGGACGGAGGATACCCTTCCCCTTCATAGCAGCGCCCTGCAGCACCTGTGCGATATCCTTAGCGGTAAGGATACCCGCCTGCTGGTGGTAGGCGGCGCAGGCAGCCTGTACGTCAACCCGGAACACACCGCCTGCGTGGCAGATGGCCCGGATTTTCCCGATGTTTTCAAGCCCCTGGCAGCGGCTATGGCCAAAGCCCTTCAGGAGCTGCGCCAGCGCAAGGATGTAAAATGGACCTATATCAGCCCTGCCGGGGATTTCCAGGCTGAAGGTGCGCGCACGGGTAAATACATTCTAGGCGGCGAGGAATTGACCCTCAATTCCAAGGGCGAAAGTATCATCAGCTATGCGGACTATGCGATTGCCATGATCGACGAAGCTATAAAAGGGAACCACATCCAGGAAAGAATCAGCATAGTTGCGGAATAAAGCCACACGAAGTCATAGCCAATGCTCCGAAAATTGCCCCGCAGATGCTTTGGCCTGCGGGGCGCTTCGGCTTTGGCATAAGCCTGGCTACAGGGTAATATTCTCCCCATCGCTGCCGCTGCCTATTTGGAGCAGCCGGGCATTCATAGCCGCCGCCTTTTCTTCCGGCAGCTTGCACAGGGCTCTATCATAGGTCAGCAGGCCATTTCTTTCTCCTTCCACATCCGAAAGCTGGGTATAAACAGCAGCGCTCAGTCCCTTTTTTGCAGCGGGCAGGATCTGCTTTTCATATAGCGCACGCCAGGCATCCCAAAGGGATTCCTGATCTTTACAAGTTTTATAGCAGAAGCTTTTTTGCTCCATAGCGTGGTCTGCCAAGGTCAGCCCATATCCGCCGAACTCGGAAAGGATTACAGCCCGGCCCAGCTTATCTGGCCGGTACCGATAAGGTTTAAAATATGTATGGATGCTTTTTACGCTTCCTGCCCCCTGGTCATGCCAGCCGCTGGCATGGTCGATGGTACGGCTGTCGTCCCAATCATGAATCCGCCTGGCGATTTCAGCGGCATCGAACTGCCCCCACCCTTCGTTAAAAGGAACCCACATGGCGATGGAAACGCAATTATATAGGTTGGCGACCATCTCCCCCAGCTCCTGCAAATAGGCCTCCTTGCCCGCCACCTCTGCACGGCCGAAAGCGGCATAGTTATCGTCCTTTCTATGCAGGCCGGTCACCAGCGGCAGGGTAATTACGCCGGGCTTATAGGGGCCGCCGCCATTGGGCATGTCCTGCCAAACCAGCATGCCCAGCCTATCGCAATGGTAATACCAGCGAAGCGGCTCCACCTTCACATGCTTGCGGAGCATATTAAAGCCCAGCTTTTTCATGGCCAGGATATCATGAACCATAGCTTCATCGCTGGGGGCGGTATATAATCCATCGGGCCAATAGCCCTGATCCAACACCCCGGAGTGGAAGTAGGGTTTCCCATTGAGAAAGAGGCGGGGCACGCCGGAAGCATCCTTTTCCACGGAGAATTTGCGCATGCCAAAATAGCTTTGCACCCGGTCATAGCCCATTTTGATCTGCAGCTTATATAAATGGGGCCGCTCCGGTGACCAGGGGGTGAAACCCTGCATGCTTATGCGAAAAGGAGTATTGCTCTGGCCCTGGCTGACGATATCCCCTACCCGGGCTGTACAGGGCAGGCCATCCCTATCTGCGCATATGGTGAGCTCCACGGCGCTTTCATCAAAAAGCGGACGGATGAACAGGCCCGTTATATAATCCTTGGGAACGCTTTCCAGCCAAACGGTCTGCCAGATCCCGCTCTGGGCCGTATACCAGATCCCGCCGGGCTTAGAGGTTTGCTTGCCCCGGGATTGCCAAGCAGCGTCCGTATCGTCTTTTACCCGAACGGTTAAGCGGTTCTCTTCCTGCAGGGCAGCGGTAATATCCAGCGTAAACGGGGTATAGCCGCCGGAATGGCTTCCTACCTCCCGATTATTCAAAAACACCGTAGCAGATTGATCTACCGCACCAAAATGCAAAAGCACCCTGCCCTGGTTAAATCCTTTGGGCAGTGTAAATTCCCTCCGGTACCAAAGGTGCTGGCCCGGAAGGAGCCGTTTGCCAACGCCAGAGAGCAAGCTTTCCGGAGAAAAGGGGACTAATATTTCTCCCTCCATCCGTAGGGGCATGTCCTCTCCCTGGGAAAAGGCATAGCGCCAATACCCATTTAAACAAAGATAGCTTTCCCGCTGCAGCTGCGGCCGCGGATATTCCGGTAAAACGGCTTCAGCGTTTATGCTTTGGCCCCAAACGGTTTTTAAGGGCATATTTTTCGCAGGCCCCCTCATCTCTATTTTTATAAATTATAGTATATATACCGAGAAAATAACAGAGCCATTCCAGGCACGATGGCAAAAGTTTCTTTTCCCCAGCTGCGCAGGAGAGGGTTGAAAAGCCTCTAAAATACGCCCCTTTGCAAAAATGCATCCCATCTATTAAAATAATGATATAGAAGCAAAACCTTGCAGGGAGGCTCTATGTTCATCCACCTTAGTCCAAGGCTGTGCCGGGCGCTCCAGATGCTCCGCGGCAGCAATACCGTTGCCGACGTGGGCAGCGATCACGGCCGCCTGGCTGTTGCGCTTTTACAGCAGGGTGCGGCCAAGCGGGTCATTGCCAGCGACATCAGCGCACCCTCCCTGGAAAAGGCAAAGGCTTTGGCCCGCCATTGTGGCGCCCTGGGGCAAATGGACTTCCGGGTTGCGGATGGGCTCCAAGCCCTTAGGCCCGGGGAGGCCGATGCCATCGTCATGGCAGGCATGGGAGGGCTGGTCATGCGCCGCATCCTGGAAGAGGGGGAAGCTGCCGCTCGCCAGGCCAGCCATATTGTGCTACAGCCTCAGGGGAACCTACCGGAGCTCCGTGCTTTCCTTTATCAGGCCGGTTATACCATTGAATCGGAAGGGATCGAGCTGGACAACGGCCGGTACTATCAGCTGATTTTAGCCCATAGTGGGCCGCCCGCTCCCATCCCGGCCCAATGGCCGGCCGGCTATTTTGAATTGGGGCCCGCCGCGTATATTGGGGGTGAGCCCCTGCTTTTGCCCCTGGCAAAAAAATACCTTGCGGGCCATGAGAAGCGATTGGCCCGAGCGCAGCGGAATGGATTTTCTCCGCCCCAGCTAACGGAGGCGATCCAGGCCCTGCGCACCATCATCGCACTTTTGGAGGAAAACCATGCAGCTTCATAGCTTTCTTGCACAAATGGAAACCATCGCGCCCCGGGATTTAGCCCTGGATTTTGATAATCCCGGCCTCTTGATTGGCCCGGAGCATAAGGAACTGCGAAAAATTCTGATTTCCCTGGATTGTTCCCAGGAGACGGCGCAGGAAGCCATCGACTGGGGCGCAGATCTGCTCCTGACCCATCACCCGGTATTTTTCGGCGGCGTAAAGCGTATTTCTCCCGATGATCCTGCCACAGCCGCCCCCTGGCTTCTAATCCGCCATGGCATCGGCCTTTTTGCAGCCCATACCAATTTGGACGCGGCTGCGGGAGGGGTCAACGACTGTCTGGCCGCAGCCCTAGAGCTGCAGGATACCACCCCCCTGCCTCCGGAAAATATGGGAAGAATAGGCCGCATTGCCCCCTGCCCCCTGCAAGCGTTTGCCGCAGGCGTTCAGGCCAAGCTGCATGCTACCCTTCGCATTGCCGGCGCCTGGGATAAAATCATAAGCCGGGTAGCCGTGCTGGGCGGCGCTGGCGGCGATGCAGTGGCGGATGCCAGCGCTGCCGGGGCGGATGTTCTCATTACGGGAGAGATGAAGCATCATCTGGCATTGGAAGCCGGCCAGCTGGGAATAGCCGTCATAGAAGCAGGTCACTATGAAACGGAGCGGGTCGTTTTGGAGCCCTTAATGCAGCATTTACAGGGGCTTTCAAATGATGTAGAATATAGAGTAGCGCGTTTTGAAATCCCCTGTTTGCGGGGCCTGTAGCGCGTGCGCTTAGAATACTTTGGAGGTGACCTTACATGGGTAAATTAGACGCACTTTGGGAATATCATCAAGCAGAGCTCCAGCTGGATGGGCTGGACGCAAAGCTGCGTTCCACCCCCGCCCGGCAGAAACTCAATAAACTCCATAGCTTCTTGAGCGAACAGCAGGCCCAGATCGGGAACATCCAAAAACAAATGGAAGGACGGAAGAATTCCCTTAGCCGCCTTTCGGCCCAGTTTGGTGAATTGGAGCATAAATATGAGCTGGAGGTTTCCGAGTTTGCCGCAATGGAAAACGATCCGGACTGCACTGCTGCAGAAATGACCGAATCCCGCAAATCCCTGGAAAGCATCCAGGAGCAGCTGAGCACTGCAAAACGGGATATTTACGATACGCTGACCTGGATTGAAAAAGCCACAAAGGAATATAGAGAGACCTTTTCCAAAGCCAGCAAAGCGAAAAAAGAATATGACGCGGTGCGGGCCATTTGTGAGGAAGAGATTGCAGCTGCGCAGCCTGAAATTAACGCGGCAAAGGCCGTAGTAGAAAAGAAAAAAGCCTTGGTTGACCCTGCCCTGCTCAAGCGCTATGCTGCCGTAAAGACTCACCATGCCGTTCCCATGGCTACGGTGGAGCATGAGCAGTGCAGCGGCTGCCGCATGAGCCTGCCAACGGTAATGATCCGCAAGGTTGCCAGCGGCGATGGCTTGGTGGAATGTGAAAACTGCGGCCGCATCCTCTATGCGCCGCCGCAAAAGGATAAATAACCGCTGTTAAGGCAAATACGCCTTTACATACCATTGGTGAGTAAGCCAGGTGGCTGCATGCGGCTTTGACCGTATGAGGAAAGTCCGAGCTCCATAGGGCAAGGGTGCCGGATAACGTCCGGCGGAGGCGACTCTAGGGAAAGTGCAACAGAGATATACCGCCGGGTTTCGGCCCGGTAAGGATGGAAAGGCGAGGTAAGAGCTCACCGGCGGCCCTGGCAACTTGGCCGTCCTGTAAACCCCACCCGGTGCAAGATTGGAATGAGAGCATTTAATGGCGGCCCGTCATGCTCTTGATAATCGCTGGAGCCCACCGGCAACGATGGGCCTAGATAGATGGTCACCCAGGGCGCGTAAGCGCCTGGACAGAACTCGGCTTACGGCTTGCTCACCTTCATAAGCAAAAAAGCGGCTTATACAGCCGCTTTTTTGTTGCCCCCTTTGAGGATCTTTCCTGAAAAAGAAGGCAATAGTAAGCTATTATATATGCGCATGCCTTTTCGTTTCGGAATAAATATAGGATTGAAACTTGGTTGGGATTGGATCCCTACATACCAAGATATGCTTTTTTAACGTTGGGATCATGCATAAGCGCGTCAGCTTTTCCGCTCATGACGATTTTACCGGTTTGCAATACGTATGCCGTATCAGAGACATTTCCTCTATAACCGCTGCCCGGGGATTTGTTTCCGCAATGTCAGAGCAATACAGCAGACGGGAAATGGTATATTCCACATCTTCACCAAGGGTGGTGAAGTATTGGCTATCCGTATAACCCGTGTTATTTGCAACCAAATTCGCCGTATAATTCTGCTCCTTAAGCGTATTCATGATCAGAATAGACTCAGAAACATAGGATGCGCCCATCATAATATCCGGATCAGATGCCTTTATGCGTTGGATTTCACTGGTTACATTTGTCGTATTGGTAGGATAGGCAATCGAGTCTAAAATGGTATATCCGCGCCGGTCCGCATTATCCTGCCAGGCGGCAGCCGTATCCATGCCGTACGTGCTGCTTTCATAAAGCATGCTAATGGTATTCAGGTCATAAGTATCCCGAATGGAATCCAAGAAGTCGAATATGGACTCGACAACCATAGCATCGTGCGCGCCCTGGCGGAAGGTATATTTAAAGCCGCGCTCCGTAAGCGACGGAGAGCTGGACTCTACAACGAAAAACGGGATGCCCTTTCGCTCCGCTACCTGACTGGCAGATGCTACAACGCTGCTCTGGTAACTGCCCATTAGCATGCAGACGCCCTCTTCTTCAATGAGGCGCTCCGCTTCAGACGCACCTTTTTCCGGGTCTCCCTCGCTATTTGCATAAATGATTTCAATCTTGGCCCCATTCATGCTCGGGATGCCTTCCGTCTCTGCAAACGGCATAGGAACATCGGGAAAGCTTCCGTTGACGATTTCCACGCCCAGGTTGATCGCGCTCTGCTGGTCGATGCCAGTTGAAGCCGAAGGGCCGGTTAAAGCATAAATGGCCCCAATTTTGATTACAGGCACACCGTCTTCAGAGGTTGCGGTTGTGGCCGTGTCCATAGATGTGGGAGCAGCGTTATGGAAATTAATAATCTAAATTAAAACTATCACAAAATAAGTTTTTATCGAAATATATAACATTTAATATTATATATATTGTCAAATAAAATTTTCCATGAAAATTATTCATTAATGCTTCTCACATTCGTTATGGTATAAAGAAATCGTTCCCCGCAGTATAATCGTAGCCCTTTTCGCGGCCTTCGCCGCGATCATCCCCATTATAAGAATTTGTCCATCCTGGTTCTGTTTTCCATAGAGCAAGAATATCCATAGAAGCAAGAAAGCCATATATAGGAAGTGGGGATAAAACAATGGAATTTACACGGCGCAGAAGACGAAGAGGCGGCAGATCCGCCCGGAACGGTAGGATGCGCAGTGGCGCCGGACGGGCCGTCATCGCCATGCTGATGGTAGCTGCTGTAGTATACCTGATCTCCGCAAGTGCAGCAGGAACCTGGCTGGCAGAAAACCTGATGGCGCCCGTATTTGAAGCCCTTGCTGCCCGCGGCCGGGAAAAGGAGGACATACAGTCCCAGAGCAGCGACGAAGTGCAGCAGGTCAGCCTCAGTACCGCTGCTTCTTCCATCAGTGCAGATATAGACTTTCCTGCGCTAAGCTGCTATGCACTACAAATGGGTGTATTTGCCTCGGAAGAAAATGCAGAAAACCAAGCGGCGCAGCTGAAAAACCAGGGAGCTGGTGGATATGTTTTGCAAGATGGGGACCGTTATCGCGTGCTGGCCGCGGGATACGCCCTGGAAAGCGAAGCAAAGGAAGTAAAGGACCGGCTTATAGGCGAAGGGATGGATTGCACCGTGTTTACCATCAGCTCGCCCGGCGCAACCTTTCGCGTCAATGCGGAGGAATCGCAGATCGATGAGGTGCGCTCTGGCTTTACGGCGCTGCATACAGCCCAAGCTGCCCTCACCGAGGCCGCAATCGCTTTTGACCGGGATGGAATGTCCGTTGCTGACGGACAGGCAGCTGTTCAGGCAATTCAGCTGGAGCTGGAGCAGAATATGGCGGGATTATCCGCCTATGGGGATAGCTCGCCCGCTCTCGCCAGCCTGCTTGCCTGTAAGGAACGATTTTGCGCAGAACTGTCTACCCTTGCCCAAAATAACGCTGCCAGCCATACGGCCTACTCTGCCGCTATGAAGTATGCGCAGCTCTCCTTAACCAAATCCTATTCGGATATGGCCGCCAGCCTTACAGCTTGAGCTGAAACTACAAACATAAAAATAAAGGCTATGCAACAGAAACCCACCAGCTACAGATGGCTTTCTATGCATAGCCTTTTATTGCGCGTGAAAACAGAGTTTAAGATTTTGGAAATACGCCCAGCGTTTCGTTAAACTGCAGTTCGAAATCTTTGTCTAACAGCGTAATATCCGTATTGATCTGGGCATAAAGAACGGTTTCGCCCTGGGCTAGATTCAAAACATAGCGGCCATCCCTAGTTTGAAGGCGGGCTCGATTGATCTCTTCCCCATCCTCGTCGAAGAACACGACGTCTATGCCGCAGGAGAGTACCTCTGGATACGTACTGATGGCAATCCCATCCAGGAACGTATCCTCCGCATATTCATATACCTGAATTTTTTCAAAGGAAATATACCTTTGAAAGTGATCCGCTTCCGATACATAGGCGCCCAAGGCATCCACCTGGGTATCTACCCCGGCAACAGGCGTGGCGCTGGGCTGGGCTTCCGTTGGCGTAGGCTCCGGAGTGGGCTGGGGTGTAGGGCTAGGCGTTTGGGTTGGCGCGGGGGTAAGCTCCGGCCGCAATACGGGAGCGGTCCGCACAAGGCAGCCGCAGGCGCATAGGCAGATGCCCGCCAGCAGTAGAAACAAAATGCCCTTTTTACAGTAAAGCGTCTTTTTTTGCATTTTCCAGAATTAACTTTTGCTTTAAGTCATATAGCTTGTCCGAGATATCCACCTTATAGGCCTGGGGGTTTAAAACCCGCTTATACTCCTCCCAGAATGTATCCATCTCCTGCCGGTTATACTCCCGCAAGGCATGGACATCCGGGGATTCATACACCTGTTCCCCTTTGATGAACAAAGGCACCAGCAAATCCCGGGTATGGAAATCCCGCAGGACGGTAGTCTTATAGGGCTGCTCCGGGTGGTAGATCCGCAGGGGCTTGCTTTCATCCACCGTTTCCTCATCCAGCATAATCAGATCCGCCATTGCCTTGCCGGTGGCGTTGGAATAAAAGCGTACCACCTTTTTATAGCCCGGATTCGTCAGCTTAGCAGAGCTTTCGCTCAGCTTAATCTTAGGAATAATCTCTCCATTTACCACCTCGGCAGCCAGCTTATATACGCCGCCTAAGGCAGGCCAATCCGCGCTGGTAATCAGCCGGGTACCTACGCCCCAAACATCAATCTTTGCCCCCTGGGCCTTTAAATCGCGGATTACATATTCATCCAGATCGCTGCTGGCAAAGATTTTCGCATTTTGATATCCGGCGGCATCCAGCATTTCCCTCGCTTTCTTAGATAAGTAGGCTAAATCGCCGCTGTCCAGCCGGATACCTACCGGCTCATGCCCCTTTGCTCGCAATTCATCAAAAACCTGGATAGCGTTAGGCACGCCGCTGCGAAGCGTATCGTAGGTATCCACCAGAAGCATGCAGGAATCCGGAAAGATATCCGCATAGGCGCGGAAAGCGGAAATTTCATCCGGGAAGCTCATAACCCAGCTATGGGCATGGGTTCCTTTTACGCCTACGCCAAACCACTGCCCCGCCAAGACGTTGGACGTAGAATCGCACCCGGCTACAATAGCCGCTCTGGCCCCATAAATTCCTGCATCCGGCCCCTGGGCACGGCGCAGGCCGAATTCTAGCACGGCATCCCCCTCCGCTGCATGCACCACACGGCTGGCTTTGGTCGCGATCAGGGTCTGGTGGTTAATCAGGGTTAAAAGGGCCGTTTCCACCAGTTGGGCTTCTATGATAGGCGCCCGAACCCGGAGCAGCGGTTCATAAGGAAAAACGATGGTTCCTTCCTCCATGCCGTATATCTCGCCGGTAAAGCGCAACCCGGAAAGCATATCCAGAAAGCTCTCATCAAACAGCCCAAGGCTCCGCAGATAGGCGATATCTTCCTGCGAGAAATGCAGATCCCGTATATATTCGATCACGGATTGTGTGCCCGCCATGACGCTGTACTCGCTATGGGGCCGGGTGGTTCGGAAAAACAGGTCAAAAACAGCCTCGTTCCCTGCCATTCCATGTTTAAAATACCCATACATCATGGTAAGCTGGTATAGGTCCGTCATCATAGTTAGGTTGCGCAAATTTGTATCCCCCTCATCTTAAACATAGGACTGGCAGAAGAGACAGCGCATGCCCCTTCTGCCTGATTTTGAGCTTATTTAGAATTCTTCGGATGATTCATCCGGTGCTTTATCCGCTGTATCTGCCGCTGCATCGCCTTCTGCAGATACGGCGTCTGCCTCCCCTTCCGGTTCTTCCTCCCCTTGGGGCTCTACTTCAATCTGCAAATACGCGTCTTCCTGCTCAAGTACGACGGCATCCACTTCCCCATCCTCCGGGGCCTGAGCCGTCTCCGTAGCAGCCTCTGCAGCAGGCAGCGGCGCCGGCCAGATCAGCTGCCCCAGCTTTTTCTCTTTATGCCTGCGGATCAGCACAAACACGGCAACCGCCACTACTGCAAGGAAGGAGCCCAACTGACTTACGCGAATCCCTTCTGCAAAAAGCGTGCCCGGCTGGATCAGATAAAGGCTGTCTCCGCGCAGCCCTTCTACCAGCATGCGCTCAAAGCCATAAAGGAAAACATAGCTCAGGAAGGCATCCCCATCGTGCTTGAATTTCTTCCGATAGCTCCACAGGAATACAAACACCAGGAAGCACCAGAGGGATTCATAGAAAAAGGTAGCCAAATGATATGGATTGGAGCAGATCTCCCCATTAAAATAATGGAGGCCGTCAATGCGTACGCACAGGGGGAACCACAGCAGTTCCCCATTATTCACAGGCAGGCCAAAGGCCTCCTGGTTGAAATAATTGCCCCAGCGCCCAATCGCCTGGGCAAGAACAAGGCCAGGAGCGATGCAGTCCATCAGCCGGAGCATGCGCAGCTTCTTATGGTGGCAATATATCCATAAGCCAAGGATCCCGCCGATCAGGGAGCCATAGAAGGCCAGGCCCCCCTCCCAGATATACAGGATTTCAATGGGATGCGCGGAATAATATTCCCATTCAAAAATCACATAATATAGCCGGGCGCATATAACCCCTAAAGGGATCATAAGCAGGCAGCAATCTAAAATCGTATCCTTAGGAAGGCTCTTACGTTTTTCTTCCTTGTTTGCAAGAAAGATCGCCACCAAAATGCCGGCCGCCATCAGCACGCCGTACCAATATATATCTCTGCCAAATACCGTAAAAGCAACCCTGTCAGGATTGGCCATAGCTTCCCCTCCTCTATATACATAGCTCGCGTAAATTGTTACGCGGAACTATTATACTCCTTTCTGGCCGGCATTTAAAGAGTTTTCCGCGCCAATCATGGATGCCGGCAGGCGTGCCGCCCATCAGGGCACGATCGCGTTCACATCCACCAGGTTTTCCGGCGTTGCGGATTCCTGCCTGCCAAAGTAGTAGCTGAAAATATCCTCGATGGCCGAAGCGCTGGAGGAGCCGGAATAGCCATAAGGCACGCAGATAACCACGGCGATCTCCGGATCGTCTATAGGGCCAAAGGTGACGAACCAGGAGGTATTCTCAATATCGATCTGGGTCACAGTGGTAACCTGCGCCGTGCCCGTCTTGCCGGCCAGACGCTTTTCAGAGGAATCGGAAAGGTATTTTTCCCGGAATTCCGTGGAAAAATAGTTTGCCGCCGTTCCGCCGTCCTCTGGGGAAACCACGCCTTTCATTCCTTCATAGACGGCATCCCAAACCGCATCGGGAATATCGATTTCGTTATAGACCGTAGGCTCAAATTCCTCCACCAGGTTTCCCTCGCTGCCCAGCACCCGGTCTACAATGTGCGCATCATATACCGTACCTTTGTTGGCGATGGCGCTAACATACCGGGCCACCGCGATTGGTGTCACCAGGGTAACGCCCTGGCCGAATCCGGTACGGATGGTCTGGGTGGCCTTCCATTGGATCTCTGTCAACAGGGAAGAAATATCATTGATCCAATCCTGCCGCTCCGTTGTAATGCCCACGGGAATGCCCACTTCATCGCTGATGATCTGGCGAATCTGGTCGCCCTTACCCTCCATGCTGCCATCCTGCAGCTGCATGAGCCGTCGGGCGCAGCGGTCAATGGCCTCGTCATCCACCTCCATATGCCGGAGCTCTACCATTTCCGTCAGCTTTTCTACCAGCCGGCGGTAAATCAGGCCGGGCAAGCTGGTTTTCTGGCCGTAAACCTCCAGCTGCCCATCTTCATTGAGGAGGGTATTATCGAAAAGGACGTCCTGCTTACCCACAATGCCCGTAGCCTCGCCAGTGAGCTCAATATTGGTGGGCACCGTCAGGCCAAAGGCCTCCGCCCAGTCATAAAGCGTTTCAATACCAAGCCGGTAGGCAACTTCGCAGAAATAATAGTTGCAGGAATTTCGAATCGCATCGGTCAGAGTCTGATCCGCATGTTGGCTATGGGATCTGCTCAAAGAATTGGTATGACAACGAGGGGCGTCCCGCTCAATACGGGTACCGTCCTCATCTATGATTACGTATTCGTATTCGCAGCTGATCTGTTCATTTAAATCCAATACCCCTTCTGCTACGCCGGCAATCCCCGTAACCATCTTGAAAATGCTGCCCGGCGCCAAGCGGGTGGAAATGGCCTTATTGAGGGTAGGGGTGGTCAACGTGGCTTCATTATCCGGATCATCGCTGTCGCCAAAAAGGGCTGCCGCCTGCTCCGTAGAAAGGCCACCAGTAAACCAGTTGGGGTCAAAGGTAGGATAGCTGGCCATGGCCAGCACCTCCCCGGTATTTACATCCATGACCACGGCAGCGCCGGTCTTGGCCGTATTTATATTGGAAACATCGTTTTCTGGAGCGAGCGCCGCATATTTTTCGTAATTTTCAGCCCCGGGCTGGAGCCGTGCCTCTTCATTCGCAGCAATTTCCTCGATCAGATCTTGCAGCGCCTGCTCTACGGCCATTTGCAGATTCAGGTCGATGGTAAGCATTACGTCGTTGCCATCCGTAGGCG